>NZ_CP162413.1 GCF_040931995.1 Pelagovum sp. HNIBRBA483 | reverse complement strand
CGCGCAGCGACGGTCTTGCCGGTGGAGGTGCCGCCCGAGACGATCATGTTGAGCTTGTTTTCGACACAGAAGGTAAGCGCATCATCGATCAAACCCGCGGCCACCACGGCGCGCAAGGCGCGCTTTTTTTCGACGCGCAGGTCTTCGAGGTTGCGTTCTTTGCCATAGAGAAAATCGAGCGCAATGCCCTCGAGCGGCAGGCTTGAGAAGAACCGCAGGCTGATCGACATGGCCGAGAGCACGGCGGGCGGGGTGATGACCTGTGCGCGGATCGGGCGCCCCTTGTAGGTGATCGAGACCGAGACGATGGGGCGGTCCTTGCTCATCGTTGTATTGGCCGAAGAGGCGATCTGGTTGCCGAGGTCCCTGACCTGAACGCCGGTCAGCCTCTGGTCCAGTGCGCGCATGAAGTGATCGCCCTGGAATTCGCCCCAGCAGGTCCCGTCTGGGTTGATGCAAATCTCGATGACATCGTCGCGGGCGGCGGCGTCGATCCGGTCGAGCGAGGTTTCGAGATAGCTTAGTGACATGGGCTCAGAATATCTCCAGATCGCGGTCGACCATGACCGTGACGCGGGCACCTTGGTCGACGTAGATGACGGGACCGATGGAGAGATAGTCACTGATCACGCTGTCAGTCGCGTTGGCCAGATCATCGCCGACATCTTCGAGAACACCTGCTGCGGCTTCGTCTTCTACAGAGGCTGCCGCCGCACTTGGGGCCGCCGAGATGAGCGAAATCAGAGCTGCGGAGCCAAAGCGCTCGGCGAACCGCGTGTCCACAAATCCAGTAACGCCGGAGCGTCCCAATTCATCTCCACCAAAGGAGCTGATCTGGATGGTTTGATTGTCTGGTAGGATGATGCGGTCCCAGGCGATGGTGACACGCTGCTGTGCAATATCGATCCCTGAGCGATAGCGCCCGATCAGCCGCGAGCCGCGCGGGATAAGAAGGCGCGATCCGTCAAAGCTGAAGACATCTTCGGAGACAACGGCGCGGGTTTGACCGGGCAGGGAGCTGTCGAGTGCAGTTTCCATGACAGCCTGAATCATCGTGCCTTGAATGATGGTGTTGGACGGGTTGGCGATCACCTCGGCTTGGGTGACGGAGGTCGGCAATGCGCCGTTCAAGACAAAATCCGTCACCTCGCCGAATGTGCGCTCGGTAAGCGGGGTTTCATTCGCCCCTGATGTTCCGCCAAATGCAATCGTCGGGGACGCGATGCGGCGGTCCTGAAACGCGCGTTCTTCTGCTGCGCGTCGCTCAAGATCAGCTATGCGGCGTGCTTCCTCTTCGCGGCGCAGCCGTTCTGCCTCTCGCGCAAGGAGGTCTTCCTCGGATGGTCCGATAGGAACTGGCGCGGGCACTGGCCGATTGGCCTCAAGTTGCGCCAATTCCAAGTCCATACGGATTTGTTCCAGCTCGCGATCACGCGCCGCCAATTCATCCTGAAACAGCTGTTGGGCTGCCTCCGACGCAGTTTGCAAGGCCGCGATCTGAGCTGTTAGCCCATCAATGGCGTCCGCAGCCGCCGTATCTTCTTCGACGACGGGTTCCGGAGCGTTACGCAATTCCTCGATCTGGGCCTGAAGAGCAGCCAGTTGCGCGAGAAGCTCTGCGTTGGGCTCAGAAGGTGCGGCGGGGGCTACGACAATCTGGGTTTCCGGGGCAAGGGGCGGAGGTATGGCTTCGATCGCACCAAAGCCGTCACCCTCATTTTGAAACACATCAGGTGTGGCTGTTGGCAGAGCCGTTTCCTCATCTGGTCCGGAGACCATGTAGAGAACGGCGCCACCTGCACCAACGAGTGCGACGACGATGAGGGCCAGAAGGGGCGAGCGTCTAGCCTTGGGTGAACCCCCGCGATGTCCGCCCTGCTCTAGTGCGGCGAGGCGTTTTTCGAGCTCTGCGTCTCCCGTATCGCTCATGATGACGCCCCTGCTGGTGAGGTCGCCTGAATGCAGACTACTTCATCCCCGAGACGCAGCACCCACTGCGTGTTCACGCCTGAGACGCGGATCACACCATCCTCGATGGCCTGCGTGTTTACCGTGCGCTCGCGGCCACTGGAGTATCGGAAGATGGCTGGCACCGGCGCATTTCGGGCAAACGCGAAATACGTAAACGTCCCATCATCCCAAACGCGCGTCGGGGTGAACTCGGCTTGCGTGCTGGCCCCGTAGTTATAGTTAGGGGCTTGGCTCGCAATTGCGCGGGTTGGCCGCGCGTCATCATCAGGATAGCGAAACTGAACCACATAGAAGGTGGGGCTTTGGGTCTCCTGGACGTTGAAGTAATAGCTGCGCCGGTTGGTGTAGACAGTCACATTGGTATGTACGCCGCGTGCGACAGGTTTGATCGCGAAGGCTTGACCGCCAGGAACGCCATCGATCTCAAAGCCCTCAGTGTCGCCTGCAATGATCGAGCGGATGCTTTCGCCTTCACCGAATTCGACTGTTGTCACGTGGGTGAGGGAAACATTGAGTCGATAGACCTGCGCACCTTGATATGTGGCCAATCGAACGCGACTGTCATTGGGTCCGCCACGCGGAATGGCTTCGGCGAAAGCGAGGCCAGGCAATAGGGCAATCAGCAATAAGAAAAGTCGAACTGGGAACAAACATGCGTTTCCGGAATGAGTTGCGTCGCCAATACCCTGCCGCGCTTCGCGCTCTCGGGACATTGGCGACAAGGTATTTTGGAGTGAATTCCAGAAACGCATTAATTCTCCAATCTGTCGGAGCGGATAGAATATTCCAGCACGGTGAAGCCAAAGGGGTTGGTCCAAACCTGATCGATGGAGCGGCTGGCCTCGGGTCGGAACTCAAAAAGTAGAGTGGCGGTGAACAGGCCGGTTTGAACGCCGTTGATTGAGTTGAGGCGTTTGCGCAGACGGACTGTAGCGCGATTGATGCCGATCCGATTGATACTGAGGACTTCGACGTCTAGACGGCCGCTCGTGCCATAAAGCGTGGGCGGGTAGTCCGCATTGGCACTATTCCAGATTTGGCGCAGCGAAGCTTCAGCGGCGCCGTCGGATCGCCTCAAAACACTGCGAACCCTCACATCATTGTCGAGTTGGTTGTAGACCTCGCGGTCACTGATGTAGCGGAACACTTCCGCCTCAATGATGGCCTGGTTTTCCGTAACTGTGGTGGCTCCGACAGAGACCTCGGGAAGTGCAAAGCCGGTCGCAGGATCATAGGGCACGACGACGGGCGGTGGATCGACGTCGAGCAGTGCAACAGCGGCCGCACTCAGACAGCCCAAGATGCCAAAGATCAGCCCCATGAGGCCGAGTCGTTGCCACGTCCGCTCACGGCGAAGGGCACCGTAAACTAGTTCTTCTTCAATGATTTCGTGTTCACTCGCCACGTATCACACCTCAATCTGCGCTGAGATCGGGCAGGGTGAAATCCATGAATCGCTGCTCTTCGGCGATGGTTGCGGCATCGATCACACCACCGGTGCCATCACCGACTGTTTGAATGGCTTCAAGCTGCCACATGGCAACAAGCGCAATTGCAAGTTCTGCCGTCACGCGCGTGTTGAGATCGACGCTTTCCTTCAACTCATCCATGTCATCGATCAGGCCGACCAGCCGATCGACACGCTCAAGCGATTGGCCCGCATCGCTGTAGCTGTTTTGCGCTGCGGCCGAGACCAGAGCGCCAGTTGTGGCTTGGGTCGCGATGCGATTTGCCCCAGGATTACCGCTGGTGGCCATTTCCGACAGCGTGTCGTCATCAAAGCCGAGATCGGCCAGAACGCGGTCCATCTGGGTTTCGATTTCGCCTGCGCCCGACCCGGACAGGCCCGAGAAGTCCCCATTCTTGATGGCCTCGATGGTCGCGATGATGTCGCCGAACTCTTGGTCTAAAAGGCCGTTGAGCTCATCTTCCATCTGCGTGCGAATAATCTCGGGCAATTCGGCGAGACGGGTCAGGGCCTCATATGTTCGCTGCAACTCCGCGAGTTGATCCGTGAGGGTGGCAAGCTGTTCGCGCAGCTGCGTCAGCTGCTCGTTTTGCAGAATCTCGTCTTCGATCATCTGCCGTAGCTGCTGGATATTTTGGGCGATGTTTTGGGTGTCGACGACGGGGACACCTTGCGCAAGGGCGGGAGAGAGGGTGCCCAAATGCAAACCAATCCCAAGCGTAGTGGCCAAGGCCGTCCTCATGAGTAAATGTCCCATCAATCAATCTCCCTGATCGTAAATTCCATGAACACCCCTTCGGCCATCCGGGCAGATGCCCGGGCCAGTTCTTCCGCAGACAAGACCCGGGTCCGTGCCGCCTGAAGCCGGACGCGGGCGGCCACGACACGCACGAGTTCTGCGCGGGCGTAGGTGTTAAGCGCCACGCTCTCCTGAACGTCCTCAGTCGTCGAAATGCGCTCCACGATGTCACGGATCCGCAAGGCCGCCTGTCTGATCGCGGCGGGGGAATTGTTTCCATAGAAAGCAGCGCCATGCCCTGTAATCGAGAGATTTGCATTGGCCAGAAGGGAAGGATCGATTGTGCCCAAGGCTTCGATACCGCCGATCCGGCTGAGATAGTGATTGTAGCGCTCAGGGATAACCTTGACGTAGTGCTGTGTTTCGCGAAACGGCGGCACGCCGCTGTATTCAAACACGCGGCCCGGCCCTGCATTGTAGGCGGCAAGCGCGTTGATGATGTTGCCGTCAAAAGTGTTGAGTTGCGTGGCCAAGTACCGCGCGCCGCCATGCACCTGCAGATAGGGGCTGTCATAGTATTCTGGATTAATGCCGAGATCGCTCGCGGTGCCCGGCATGATTTGGGTCAGGCCAAATGCGCCAACGGGCGAGCGTGCGCCAATCGCGAACCTGCTTTCCTGCCAGATCAGGGCTTGCAACAGTGCGCGCCACTGGACGGGAGAGAGTCCGGCGCGCCCGACACCCGCAAAGCCGCTGGTCTCTTGAGCGACACGGATAATGAGTTGTTCGATATTCTGGGCCGCATCGCCGAACATCTGCGCGCCACCGGGATTTGGATCAACCTCGCCTGACCCGTATACGGCCTCCACCGAACGGGCAGGATCTCCACTGCCAGACTCCAAACCGGACACCATCGCAGGCAGGCCTTGGCCTCCGAAGCTTGATTGGGCATCAAGAATACGCGCCAGCGTTTCCAATTGTTCGCGCTCGATCTCGGCAATGAGTTCGCGCACGGATAGCTTGTTAGCTTGGGTCGCAAGATCGATTTCACGATCACCGGTTTCTACGATGTCGCGTGCGGTCAGACCGTTATCGACCATTGGCACGCCTTGAGCGAAGGCGAGACCGGGCAGCAGTGACATGAATAGGATATGAGTGAGCCTAAATTTCAATGGCACCCTCCAAAGCGCCAAGAGGCATGAAGGTGCAATCGGGATCAACCGGTGCAACGGCGGCAAGGAACGTAAAGCAATTGGCCTGTGGTTCTTGGTATTGCGCGCAGGAGGCAAGCATGCCGAGCGCGGCAATGAGGATCAATGATCGGGTCATGTCAGTCTCCAGAAATCAGATCGGTCGCGGTAATCGGCACCGACAAGCGCCTCGCCCTTTTCCATGCCGCCAAGGATGGTGAGATTCGGGCCCAAGGCGCCGAGATCGGCGTCCACGACAATCGAACCTTGGTCGTCGCGAATAAGCGCCAGCCGCGAGTTGCTGCCCGTGTTCAGCAACACATCGAGTTCTTTCTCAAAGAGGTTCAGCATGGCGTAGTCAGACGCATGAGCGCGGATGTTGGGGAGTAGAATTTGTGTTGGCACTGCCTCGACAATGGTCTTGCCGGTGCGGGTGCGTTCCAACTGGCTCGCGTATTGTGTCATCATCACAGCAACGGTGTTTTGCTTGCGCGCGGTCACTAGCCAGTTCGAAAGCCGTTCTGCAAAATAGGCGTTGTCGAGGGCTTTCCAGGCTTCGTCGATGACGATGATCGTAGGACGGCGGTCTTCGATTTCACGTTCAACGCGGCGGAACAGGTAGCTCAGGACCGCCATCCGTTCTTTCTCGGATTCAGAGTCGAGAATGCCGGTAAGATCAAACCCGACCACATCGCCTTCGAGAGAAAACGTGTCTTCCAAGGATTGGCCAAATATCCAGCCATAGCGACCATCGTTGGTCCACTCGAGCAGTCGCTGGTGCAAATCGCCGCCATCATCGGTGGAGACAAAGAGCGAGGCAAAGTCTTTCCAATTACGCAATGCTGGATCAGTGGCGTTCGCGTTCTGGCGCACGACCTCTTGGATGCGATTGGTTTGAACGGGCGTCAGCGGCTTGTCCGCGCGGTAGAGCAGGGTGGCCAGCCAGTCCGAGAGCCAAGCCGTGCCGCGATCGTCCACTTCAGTCCACAGCGGATTGAGGCCGGTGGCTTGTCCAGCCTTCAATGCCGCATAGCTGCCCCCATTGGCGCGGACCGCCATCTCCATTCCAAGTCGGTAATCAAAGACGAAGATCCGCGCGCCTGCTCGACGGGCTTGGGTCATGAGGAAGGCGGACAGGACGGATTTACCAGATCCAGGCCGCCCCATAATTAAGGTGTGGCCACTGGTAGGTTCTTTGTCTGGGCTGCCTTGCTCGTGATAAGAGAACCGATAGGCACTTTGCTCGGGTGTGGGGAGCATGGTGATGACCTTGCCCCAGGGGACATCACCCGCATCTTTGCCGAGCTGAGTGCGATGGAACGCCGCGAAATCCGCAAAGTTGCGATTGGTGATGGCACTGGAGCGGACGCGCTTGGGTTGGTTGCCGGGGTGTTGGCTGAGATAATGCGCTTTTGCTGCAACCCGCTCGCCGATCATCTTCACGCCTTCGGCTGCGGCAGCATTGACGATTTCGGCGCTTAACGTCTGCAGCTCATCCAGCGTGTCGCAGAAGATCGTCACGACCATATGATGTTCACCAAAACTCTGACGTTTGGCTTCAAGATCATCCGCGGCGATGTTGAGGGCTTCCATGAGTGAAAGGGCAGCATCCTGTGACGCTTGCATCTGCCGTTTCTGGCGCTTGATCCGTCCGGCCATGAGGTTGGAATTAATTGGCGTGAACGAATGGGTGACGATCATGTCGACAGGCAGATTGAGCATGTCGAACATCGTGCAGGATGTGGCCTCAGAATATTCGCCAATGGTGAAGCTTTTGCCGTATCGGTGACCAACGACGCCCTCTGAAAGCTCAAAATGATCCTCAAGGAATGTCACGCGGGTATTGGCCACGTTGAACGATAGGAAGCCAAAGGTGCTGGCTGGAAAAAGCGGCAGTTCCTGACCGGTATTGAGCGCCCCGAGGAACCCAACCAACTCGCCAGACTTCGCAGGCAACACGCGCGGTTTGAGATCGGCCAGCCCCGAGGCAAAGACATTCACGGCTTCGTTCAGCCGTCGAAGGCGTTTTTGAGTTTCTTCTTTGAAGCGCTCAGGTGCGCTGCGATTAAGAAAAGGAAGAAAGCTCTTGGACGGCGGACGGTGCATGACTGTGAGTGTCAGTGTTTTGTCGCGCAGCCCGCTGGTAGCCAACTTCTCGCGCCACTGGTGATCCACTTCGCCTGCAAAACTCCCGGCGCGCAATGGTTCAAGCTCCGGCGCAATCGCTTTTGATACCTTGTGTACGTAATAGCTGAATTCTGGACCTAGCTGGGCGACGATGCGGGCAAAGAGGGACGTGACTTTGTCGAGGTAGGCATCATCGGTTGTGTAGCTGTTGACCCCATCCAAACGGATGCATTGGAATAATTCGTTCACCCGCGTGCGCACCGTTTGGTCATCGACCAGGCTGACATAGGGCAGCATGTGCGCGAGACGGGTCTCACGGGCATACCAGTCCGGCGTCAAGGTGCGGGTATCGAGAGTTTCATCACGGGGCATAGCTGTCCCCGCCATGAATTTGCCGGTTTCGGGTGGGCGGAGTTTCCTGCAGCGCCGTCATCATCACGTCGATGAAGCGGGGATCCCAATCGGCCGCTTTCCAAAGGACGGGATAGAGCACGATCGCAACCCCAAGGATCACGATGTGCTGGACCCATACGAACAGCAGCACCGAGCCAAAGAGCCAGACCATCGCATACATGATGGGCAGGCCCAAAAGCTTGGGCGGGCGCACGAGGCCGAGAAAGAGAGGTGAGCGCTCAGCCACCGGCAAAGACCGCGGCGACGATTGTGGGGGCAGCCGCAACACCTGCGATGCCGACTAGCACCCAGAGTGCTTGGCGCAGATCGATGATATTGAAGAACCAGCTAAGAAAGACGCCTAAGACGGCGAGGGTTGCGATCACAACGCCAAGAGGGCCCGTCAGGGCGTCAACGATCCCCTGTAGGAGACTTTGAATGGGGGAGAGATCGATGCTTTGGGCGAGGGCGGGGTCTGCAATCAGTAAGAACAGCGCCAATGATGCCGTGAACAGGGATGTAAATTGTCTCATGGGTTGGTTCCTTCCAGTCGAGCGACCACCGCCATGACGCGGGCCACATGATTTTGGGTTTCTCGGTAAGGGGGGATGCCGCCATATTGGCGCACAGCGTCGGGGCCGGCGTTGTAGGCGGCCAAGGCAAGACGCGGATCGCCGAACAGCTCCAGCATCATCGCGAGATAGCGGGCTGAGCCGTCAAGGTTCTGCAAGGGATCGCGCGGATCGACACCAAGATCGCGGGCGGTTGCAGGCATCAGCTGTCCAAGGCCAATGGCACCAGCACTAGAAACCGCGTTTTGTCGGTACGCGCTTTCAATTTCGATGTTCGCGCGAAACAGGGTCACCCAATCCGTCACCGACAGATCCGCGCGACGCAGACCGGGGTGGCCGCCATACCGCAGGGCGGTGCCTTCAATCGCCGAAAGAACGTCTGCGCGGGGCAGGGGAGCGCGCGGCGCAATGGCGGCGATGCGGACCTCTTCTGTTGCTGCGATATCATCAGGTGCGTCCAATATCGCGAGCGCATCGGCCGCCGTACCTTGACCCACACCGTCGTTGTAGTTCCGAGCAAAGCTGTCTTGGGATTGCGTGGCGGTCAGCGAGCCGTCGCTCTCCATGACCAGAACCATTTGGGCTGCTGCGGGTGGAGCAAACAGCCAAAAGAAGAGAAGGCTAGTCGCTGCTGCCTTCGTTGCGGCTAGCGAGTTTGTGAGTTGTTCGCTGGCCTTCTTCGAGCGGAACATCGGCGTGGGAGAAGCCAATGCCAACGAGGAACGAGACAACGCCCGTGATGGTTTTGAATTCGCGGATCTTAATATCGTTGTGCGTTGTACGCGTGCGCGCAGTGACCAACAGCTTCTCCACGCCATCGCCAGAAACGGCACGCATGATCCAGACGCCGTAATAGCTCGGACCTTTCTTGTGCGCAGTTTCCTGGCACAAGATCTCGGCGCTATAGCCGCTTTCCACGAGTTCGCGGAATCTAGCCTCAGTGACCACATTCGGTGCTTCTACTTCCCAGTTCATAACTGCGATCACACTTCTCTATTCTCGAGACGTAGGATCGCCATGCCCACCATGGACATCACGAACATACGAAAGTATATAAATGAAACGCAAGGTATATTATTGCGATTCTGATGTAGTATTTGCCCTCGGCCTGATCGGTTCGAGGGCTTTGCCGTGCTGCGTCATATAAAGGATTCTTGGCAATAGATGAAGCTACTGCATTTGGTCCCGCAGGTTATACTATTGAGTGCTGTGCTTGGGAGTTCAGCCAGCAGTGCCAACTGTCTCGCGCCGCAGCGGCCTTTTGTACCGAGCGATCCGCAAGCTGCTCGAGAATACGCTGACCTCATCCAGAACGACTTCGAGACCTACATTCAGGATATACAGAGCTATTTCCGCTGCCTTGACGACGAACGGGCGCGCGCGTTTCAGGAAGCGCGGGAGGTCAGCGAAGAATATGGGCGGTTCTTGGGGTCGGTTGAACGTTAGTCCTGCACGACAAGCATCCGAAACAGTGAGCCATCAAATTCGGGGTCTAAGAAGTTCTTGCGCCTCTACACCCAGTGCTTCTGCGATAGCTTCAATCATGTCGATCGACGCGGCATGCTTTGCGTTCTCAATCTTGCCAATGTAACCCCGATCAATGTCGGCGCGATGCGCAAGGGTTTCTTGGCTGAACCCTTTGAATCGGCGCGCTTCCTGAATATTCAGACCAAGTTGTATCCGTAGCTTCATGCCAAAGGCAGAGCCCAGATGTAGAGTATTTAACCACGCAATATATTCTACATTCGGTTGGTAGACTATTGTCTTCAGGCGAAAACTTCTCGAATTGGGTGTCGGGAGCTGCATCGGGCGAGTAGCGAAGTCAAATTACACGCGAGGGTTGGGCGAGTATTTTTTAAAAAGGCGTTTTATCAAACCCATGCCAAACTCATGGTGAGAATTCATGATAAAGAGTAATTTTGTCCAAGGCTGAATAGAGCCCTAAAATTTCCCGAGCAATCGCGCGGAAGTAGCCGCCTAGACCCTCAAAACCAAGCTGTTTTCTAATGACCTTAAATTCGGCCAGCAGATCCAAAGTGAATTAATTAGTGACCCAAGTTAACAAAGAAGCATCGCCCATTGCTCGGCTGATAGGACCCGATGGCAAGAGCACGGTTGGTTGGGTGTACGCTTGGGAGTCCACGGAATTGTCGATTCTATGGATCAACGAAAATGAAACGGCGACGTTCATTAATCCTGAAATATGCACCGAGAGATTGGCGCATGCCAAAGCGACAACGCCGGAAGAAGTGATTTCTTTTCTCAGTTTACTTCGAAGACCGTCAAGCTTGAGCAGATATTAGTGGGTAAGCGAGGACATAGTTGCCAATGCCGGATGAAGGTTCTAGCCTCACATGACGAAAATCCGTCATCTGGGAAATGCGCGTGGCGAATAGAACAACAATCAAGGACGTTGCTCGCGAGGCGGGCGTCAGCGTAACGACGGTCGATCGGGCAATCAACGGGCGCGGCACGGTCCGTCCCGAAACACTTCGAAAGATCTCCGAGGCGGCGCAGCGGGTCGGATACTACGGGATGGGGACGTTCCGAGACCGGCTCGACCAATCACTTCCGGAAGTGAAACTCGGTTTTGTCCTACTCAAGCAATCGCAAGAATTCTATCGCAACTTCGCGCGGGAAATCGATCAGGCCGTTGCAGCGCGCACTGACATACGCGGGGAAGCAATTGTTCGATTCTCCACATCGCAGTCGCCTGCTGAATTCGCGGAGATCCTGACTGAGCTCGGTGAGACTTGCGATGCAATTGCCAGTTCAGCAGTGAATGACCAAAAACTGGATCGGATCGTCCAAGTGTTGAAAGACAAAGATGTTCCCGTCTTTTCCCTGTTGAACGATTTTGCGCAGGGCATTCGAAAAAACTATGTCGGCTTGAACAACATGAAGGTTGGCCGACTGGCCGCTTGGTTGATTACAAAAACTGTGCATGAACCGGGTAAGCTTGCAATATTTGTAGGTGGCAACCGCTGGCACGGCCATGATCTTCGAGAGGTTGGTTTTCGGTCTTTTGTTAGAGAGGCAGGCTCCGGTTTCAGTGTCCTGGACACGCTGGTGAATTTGGAAACGCGGCAGCTGACCTATGAGGCAACCCTCGACTTGCTCGATCGACATCCAGACCTAAAGGGGATTTACGTGGCTGGCGGTGGCATGGAAGGAGCGATAGCGGCCTTGCGCGAGAGACATGCCGAACCCCAGGTCGCACTCATCGTCAATGAATTGACAGCCGAAAGTCGCGCGGCACTTGTCGATGGCTATGCAATTATGGCCATTGCGACGCCACTCCCGGACCTCTGCCGGGATCTCGTCGAAATGATGATCGCTGCCCGCGGGCAGCCGGATGATGGCGTCGCGGGGCAGTATTTTTTGGAACCGCGGCTGCACCTCCCCGAAATCGTATAATGACGTAAAAACATCATTATGAAGCGCTTAAATGCGTCATGAATGACGTTAAATGCAGCGCGCTTGATTGACCGAGGGCTAGAGTCGTCGCAATTGTGATCTCGTTGCTGGTGGGAGGTACCAGCTTGGGAGGACGAAAATGCAGACAGCGCTGAATCATATGACTGTGCCGAATCTCGGTTACATTTCCTTTCTCGATTTGGCCGCAAAGCTCGGCTGCGTCGGGGTCGAAGTGCGCAATGATATTTCCCGTCCGTTGTTTGATAAACTAGATCCTGCAGAAGCTGGTCGTATCGCCTCGGACAAGGGGCTTCGTCTTGTTGGACTGAGCCAAGTCTATCCGTTTAACGACTGGAATCCTGAGCGTGAAGACGCGGTCAAGTCGCTGATCGCAACGGCCAAGGCATCCGGATCCGAAACCATCAGCCTCATTCCGCGGAATGACGGCACCGCGCTCGGCAATGGAGAGCGGCAGGCAAACGTCAGAGTCGCCCTCAAGGGCGTCCTTCCCTTGTTGCAAGATGCTGAGCTGACGGCGCTCGTTGAACCTCTGGGCTTTCAGCGTTCGTCGCTGCGCTCCAAGATAGAACTTGTCGAGATGATCGCCTCGGTTGGTGGGGAGGATCATTTCAAGATCGTACACGACACATTCCATCATACTCTGGCTGATGGTGGGCCTATCTTTCCCGAGATGACGGGCATCGTGCATATTTCGGCAGTGGTCGATCCGAAGTTAAGTGTTTCGCAAATGGAAGATGAGCACCGCGTTCTCGTCGATGAACATGATCGGCTCGGCAACATCGAGCAAATCGCGTCGTTGTTGGCGGCCGGATATGAGGGTCCGGTCTCTTACGAGTGTTTTTCGCCTGAGACCCACACGCTCGATGATCCCTATTCGGAGATCAAACGCTCGTTCGATTTCATTTCTTCGCGGCTTCAGGCACTCGCTGCTTGACCTGAGGAGCAATCGCCCCGCTCTGGGGCTTCCGGCACGAGTAATGGTGCGCCGGACACCGATAACGGGAGGAAACCCATGAAAAAGACCCTAATCGCAGCCAGCTTTGCCTCGCTGCTTGGAACCACTGCAATCGCACAGGAAATCGGAGCCACAATCGCGGCCTTCGATGACAACTTCTTGACTGTCATGCGGAACGGTATGACTGATCACGCAGCGAGCCTTGATGGTGTGAGCTTGCAAGTCGAGGACGCGAGCAACGACCTTGCCAAGCAAATCGACCAGGTCAAAAACTTCGTTGCCTCTGGTGTCGATGCGATCATCGTAAACATCGTTGACACATCTGCCGGTGCAGCAATGACAGAAGCTGCCGGAAACGTGCCGTTGGTTTTTGTTAACCGCCAGCCTGACAATGTGGACAGCTTGCCAGACACGCAGGCCTTTGTGGCATCCAACGAGATCGAATCCGGTACACTTGAGGCATTTGAGATCTGCAAGAACCTGCGTGCCGCGGGCAAAGGTAGCGGAGCGACCGGTTACTTGATGAACGGTGAGCTTTCCAACCAGGCTGCCGTGCAGCGTTCTAAGGACGTACACGATGTCATCGGCACTGACATGTGCAGCTTTATGACACTGATCGACGAACAGACCGCAAACTGGTCTCGCGACCAGGCACAAGATCTCATGACGAACTGGTTGTCTTCGGGCGAGCCTTTCGACTTCGTGATTGCCAACAATGACGAAATGGCAATCGGCGCCATCCAGGCGATGGAGGCTGCAGGCATCGACATGGCTGACGTTGAAGTTGGCGGCGTCGACGCGACACAGGACGCACTTGTGGCTATGCAGGCCGGACAGCTTGACGTCACGGTGTTCCAGGACGCCTTCGGCCAGGGCGCAGGCTCGGTTAACACAGCCCTTGCCCTTGCCGCTGGCGAGGACGTGGACAGCAAAGTCTATATCCCGTTCCAGCTGGTGGTTCCGGGTAACATCGATAATTTCCTTAGCAAAAACTAAGGATCTTTTTCCGTCAAACTCGGACGGCGCGGAAGCGCGCCGTCCCTTTCACTATCACCGATACTGGGGAGGCGCATATGGCTGACACGAGCCAAGGCACCGGTGGCCTAACTTTCGATAAATCCAAACGATCCTGGCCGAACGAGCTGAATATCCTTCTCGCCTTGGTCATCATCATCGTCATCTTCGAGATTATAGGCCAGACCGCACCTTACATGCGTGGTCAAAGCTTCTTGTTCGACACAAGGGATCGCTTTGACAGTATCTTCAATGAAGCCCGCTTGCAGATCATCATTCTGCAGGTGGCGATTATTGGCATCATCGCTTTGGGCGTGACGCAAGTGATCATCACGGCAGGTATCGACTTGTCCTCCGGCCCGCTCGTGGCGGCGACGGCGATGATTGCGATGAGCTTTGCCCAGACCGAACTGGTCAACGGTAACCCGAACCCGAAGGCCATCTTCGGTCTTTGGGCGATGGATCTTCCGGTCATCGTGCCGGTGGTTGTGGGGGTTGCCTTTGGCGCGGTGATCGGCGCGGTCAACGGCACCTTCGTCGCTTTTCTGCGGATCCCCCCCTTCATTGCGACCCTGGGCATGTTCCTGATCTGCCGCGGCATCGCCTTGTGGTGGTCGAATGGTCAACCGGTGTCTTTTCCCACCGAAAGTTACAAATTCATCGGCTCCGGCATGATGCCTGTCGTCTGGTTCGTGATCCTTGCGATCATCTTTCAGCTGATCATGAGCTTTACTGTCTATGGCAAGCACACCTATGCGATCGGCTCAAATGAAGAAGCTGCACGGATGTCGGGGATCAACGTCAAGCGTCACAAGGTTTTGGTCTATATGATCGCTTCGATGCTGGCCGCCTTTGCCGGCGTGGTTCTAAGCTCCAAGGGTGCGACCGCGCAGGCAGGGATGGGCGAGTTTTACGAGCTTTTCGCCATCGCAATGGCGGTGATCGGCGGAATAAGTCTGACTGGTGGACGCGGTTCGGTCATCGGCACCGTTTTGGGGGCCATGGTCATCGGCGTGATCCGGTCGGGATTCACATATGTCAAACTGGACGGATCATATCAGCTGATGGCGATGGGTGGAATCATCATCGCGGCGGTGGTTCTGGATCAGTACCGGCAACGAAACAAAGCTTGAGGAGGACCAGGCATGAGTGACGATTTCGTTCTGAAAACCGAGGATCTGACCAAGCATTACGGCGGAGTGCATGCGCTTGAGGGTGCGAATTTTGAGCTGAAGAAAGGCGAGCACGTTGCCATAATGGGTGACAATGGCGCGGGCAAATCGACTTTTGTGCGCCAGATTACGGGTGTAGAACAGCGCACACGCGGCAAGGTTTGGCTCTACGGCGAAGAGGTGAACTTTACCGGACCGTTGGATGCGCGCGAGGCTGGAATTGAGACCGTGTTCCAAACCTTGGCTCTGGCCGATGATTTGAACGTTCCTGACAACTTGTTTCTGGGTCGAGAAAGGACCTATGCCAATTGGCTGGGACCGTTCCGCCTGCTTGACTACAAGGGCATGCGGCAAGCCACAATAGATGGGTTGAACAAGACGGCCGTGAAAATCCCAAACATTCGCAATAACATACGCAATATGTCAGGCGGTCAGCGCCAATGCGTGGCCATTGCGCGCACGGCGACGTTCCATTCGCGTTTGACGATCATGGACGAACCGACGGCTGCTTTGGGTGTGCAGGAAACGGCACAAGTGGAAAACATTGTCCGGACCCTGAAAGAGTCGGGTGAGCCCCTGATCCTGATCAGCCACAATATGCGCCAAGTGATGGACCTGGTGGATCGAATTGTCGTGTTCCGGCGTGGCCGCATGGTCGCGGATCTGAATAAAGAGGAAACCGACGGCCAGGACGTCGTCGCCTACATCACCGGCGCCAAGACCCAGCCGGAGTATGAGGAGGTCGCGTGACGCCGCAAGCTTTTTTCAAGGTTATAGACTAGGGATTGCGAGCGTTAACGCTCTTCCCAAAGCGGCCGACGGTTTCTCCCTACGTCGGCCGCTGAAAAACAATTTTGGCCAAGACATGCCGTAGAACAACGAGGACAACATGACAGTTAGATTTGCCATACTGGGGGCCGGCCGGATCGGTCAGGTTCATGCAAGGGCAGTAACCGCCACACCCGGTGCTACGCTCGTGGCAATCGCCGACCCCGTCGCCGATGCGGCGCAAAAGGTGGCAGACAATTACGGCTGTGACATCCGGAGCATCGACGAGATTGCGGCCAGCGATGACGTTGACGCCGTGGCGATTTGTACGCCCACCAACACCCATGCTGACCTGATTGAGCAGTTCGCAAAGGCGGGAATAGCAGTGTTCTGCGAGAAACCGGTGGATCTGAGTCTTGAACGGGTCAAGGCCTGCTTAAAGACTGTCGAGGATCAGGGTGGGACGCTGATGGTGGGTTTCCAGCGCCGATTCGACCCGGATTTCGTGGCGCTTAAAAAAACGATCGAAGATGGTCGTATCGGGAGCGTCGAGATGATCACGTTGACCAGCCGCGACCCAGGTCCGCCGCCCTATGATTATATAGATGTCTCTGGCGGGATCTTCCGCGATATGACGATCCATGACTTCGATGTCGCACGGTGGTTGCTTGGCGAGGAGGTCCAGAGGGTTCAAGCTGCGGCCTCGGTTCTGACTGACAAGAAAATCGGTGAACTTGGTGACTACGACAGTATCAATGTCATTCTGACCACCGCGAGCGGCAAGCAGTGTACGATCACCAACAGTCGCCGTGCGACCTACGGGTATGACCAGCGTATCGAGGTGCATGGCTCGAAAGGATCAGTGTCTGCCGAAAATCACCGCGAGGCCAATATCGAGATCGCCGACAGCACGGGCTATACGCGCCCACCGCTTATGAATTTCTTCATGTCGCGCTATGTTAACGCCTATGCCAACGAAATTGCAGCCTTTGTTGGCGCAGTTGCCAACGGAACCCCAACCCCCACCACAGGACATGACGGCATGATGGCGCTCGCACTGGCCGATGCAGCGCTGCAATCAGTCGCCGAAGGAAGTGTCGTCAAAGTCTCAGACGTGGTGGGGTCACCATGACGAGTTTCGGTCTTCGTGTGCAGTGCGAGAGCCGGCGCGGAATAGTTGCGGCTATCTCGACGTTTTTATCGGAACAGGGTTGCAATATCACCGACAGCGCCCAGTTCGACGATGACGAGACTGGCAATTTCTTCATGCGAACCAGCTTTCGATCCGAGCGCGGCTTGTGCCTGGCGGATTTGCGCAAAGCCTTTGCGCCGATTGCAAAAGAACTCGACATGGACGCGGAGTTCTTCGACGAGGCCATAAAGCGTAAGGTCGTCATCATGGTTTCTCGATTTGGACATTGCCTTAACGATATTCTTTATCGCTGGCGCATCGGCGCTCTGCCGGTCGAAATCGTCGCCGTTATCTCAAACCACATGGATTACCAAAAGGTCGTGGTAAACGAAGACATCCCGTTTCACTGCATCAAAGTGACGAAAGAGAACAAGCCTGAGGCGGAAGCGCACATCATGGCGGTCGTCGAAGAGACAGACGCCGAACTGATCGTTCTCGCGAGATACATGCAGATTCTTTCGGACGAAATGTGCCGCAAGATGTCAGGGCGGATCATTAACATTCACCATTCTTTCCTGCCATCCTTCAAAGGCGCAAACCCTTACAAACAGGCCTTCGAGAGGGGCGTAAAACTGATCGGGGCGACATCGCATTATGTGACTGCAGACCTCGACGAAGGCCCGATCATCGAACAGGACACGATCCGAGTGACCCATGCCCAATCGCCCGAGGATTACGTTTCACTCGGGCGGGATGTCGAAGCGCAGGTATTTGCAAGGGCGATCCATGCTCATGTGAGAGGCAGGGTTTTTCTGAACGGAAACAAGACAGTGGTTTTCCCGCCGTCGCCAGGCTCATTCGCCTCTGAACGAATGGGTTAGGAGACACAACAATGTCCAAGACACTTGATCTTGTCACAATCGGCCGATCTTCCGTAGACCTGTATGGTGCGCAGATCGGCGGACGGCTCGAAGACATGGGCTCGTTCGACAAGTATATCGGCGGCTCTCCAACCAACATTGCATGCGGGACGGCACGGTTGGGGTTGAAATCCGCCGTAATCACCGGCGTCGGTGATGAGCATATGGGGCGCTTCATTCGCGAGCAGCTTGAACGCGAGGGCGTAAACACCGATGGCGTCAAGACCGACCCGGACCGGTTGACCGCGCTTGTGCTTCTTGGCATCCGGGACGAAGAGCAGTTTCCGCTGATCTTTTACCGCGAGCAATGTGCCGATATGGGGCTGACGGTTGCGGATATCGATCCCGCCTTCATCCGCTCGGCACGCGCTGTGGTGGCAACCGGTACGCATCTAAGCCATCCGCAGGTTGAAGAAGCCACGATCAAGGCGTTGGAAATTGCACGCGACGCGGGCATGCAGACGGCGCTGGATATTGATTATCGCCCGAACCTGTGGGGCGTTGCCGGGCACGGCGACGGCGAAAGCCGCTTTGTCGAAAGCGAAGCAGTGACGGCCAAGCTGCAATCGAGCTTGCATCTGTTCGATCTGATCGTTGGCACCGAAGAAGAATTCCACATCGCGGGCGGTTCGACCGATACGATTGAAGCGCTGCGGGCGTTGCGGGCTGTGTCCAAGGCCACATTGGTGTGCAAACGCGGGGCCGATGGCGCAGTGGCCTTTACCGGCGATGTGCCGGACAGTCTGGATGATGGGCAAGCCGGGCCGGGCTTTCCCATTGAGGTCTTCAACGTGCTGGGTGCCGGCGACGGCTTCATGTCGGGCCTGCTCAAGGGCTGGCTGGATGGCGAAGACTGGCCGACGGCCCTGAAATACGCCAATGCTTGCGGGGCCTTCGCGGTTAGCCGCCATGGGTGCACCCCGGCTTATCCAAGCTGGGAAGAACTGCAGTTCTTCTTTGAGCGCGGCATCAAGCGGGCCGACCTGCGCAATGACGCCGAACTGGAACAGATGCATTGGGCGACGAACCGACACGGCGACTGGTCTTCGGTGAAGACTTTCGCCTTTGATCACCGGCTTCAGCTGGAAGAAATGGACGGCTACACGCTTGAAAAGGGTGGCGCCTTTAAAGAACTGTGTCTGGACGCTGCACTCAAAGTGCAGGATGGCCAGCCGGGTTACGGAATTTTGTGTGACAACCGGATCGGGAGATCCGCGCTGCACAGGGCGACGGGTACCGGGCTTTGGATCGGACGCCCGACAGAATTGCCGGGTTCGCGCCCGATCGAGTTTGAACCTGAGTTGGGCGAGGACATGGGCCGCCTGCGCGAATGGGCGCGGGAGAACGTGGTGAAGCTGCTGGTCTTCTGCCACCCGAATGACGACGACAAGACGGCCAAGATGCAGGTGGCGCGCGTCAAACGGCTGTTTACCGCAGCACGACGCAACGGGCTGGAATTCCTGCTGGAGATCATCCCGTCGAAGGTCGCCCCGGTCGATGACGACACCTCGGCCACGCTGATCCAGTCCTTCTATGACGCGGGTGTCTATCCCGATTGGTGGAAACTGGAGCCGTTCAAGACCGAGGCCGCCTGGGCCAATGCGGTGGCGGCCATCGAGCGGAACGACCCGCGCACACGCGGGATCGTGGTGCTGGGCCTTGATGCGCCCGAGGCAGAGCTGGCGGCAAGTTTCGCGCTGGCGGCCAAACAGCCGCTGGTCAAAGGCTTTGCTGTTGGGCGGACGATCTTTGGCGATGCCGCGCGGGCTTGGCTGAAGGGCGATATGGCTGATGATGCGGCGGTGTCGCAGATGGCCGAACGCTATACAGCACTGTGTAATATCTGGGACAATGCGCGGGCAGAGGCCCGCCTGAACGCGGGGTAAATCCTATGGGTAAGACGATCAGACTGACCGCCGCACAGGCGATGGTGCGCTATATCGCGGCACAGCAAAACGACGACGGCGAGCGCTTTATCGAAGGCTGCTGGGCGATTTTTGGCCACGGCAACGTCGCGGGACTTGGCGAGGCGCTGCACGGCGCCAAAGACAACTTCCCGACATGGCGCGGGCATAACGAGCAGACCATGGCGCACGCCGCCATCGCATATGCAAAGCAGTTGGGGCGGCGCAAGGCCATGGCGGTCACATCCTCCATCGGTCCCGGAGCGGCGAACATGGTGACGGCAGCGGCACTGGCCCATGTGAACCGCCTGCCGGTGCTTCTGATACCGGGTGACGTCTTTGCAGATCGTGGTCCGGACCCGGTCCTGCAACAGGTCGAGGATTTCTCGGACGGCACCGTAACCGTGAACGACGCGTTCAAGCCGGTGACGCGCTACTTCGACCGCATCACGCGGCCCGAGCAGTTGCTGACGGCCTTGCCCCGCGCGTTCCGCACAATGACGGATCCGGCGGAATGCGGTCCGGTCTGTCTGTCGTTCTGTCAGGATGTGCAGGCGGAGGCATACAACTATCCCGAGAGCTTCTTCGAGCCAAAAGTCTGGCGGCAGCGCCGTATCCGCCCGGATAAGGGCGAATTGGCCGAGGTCGCCGACCTTATCCGCGCCGCGAAACGTCCTGTGATCGTGGCGGGCGGCGGCGTGCACTATAGCGGCGCGACCGAGGCGCTGGCGGGTTTTGCCGAAGCGCACAACATCCCCGTGGTCGAGACGCAGGCGGGCAAGTCGGCCCTGCCTTGGGATCACCCCCTAAATCTCGGCCCCATCGGTGTCACCGGCGGCGAGGCTGCCAACATTGTCTGCGCCGAGGCAGATGTGGTGATCGGCATCGGAACCCGCTTTCAGGATTTTACCACCGGGTCGTGGGGGCTGTTTGCCAATCCCGAGCGCAGGCTGATCTCGCTAAACGTCGCGGCCTATGACGCGATGAAACATGGCGCGGCGCCGCTGAACTCGGATGCTCTGGTTGGGTTGAAAGAGCTGGGCGCAACGCTGGCTGGATACGCGTCCCCCGGCAAGATCGACGGGCTGAAACCCGATTGGTTCGGTCAGGTCGACCCGCTGACCGAGGCGCCGGTCGCGGCGAACCAGCTTCCCACCGACATGCAGGTGGTGGGCGCGGTTCAACGCTCAGCGAACGAAAACACCGTTGTAATGTGTGCTGCGGGCACGATGCCGGGCGAATTGCACAAGCTGTGGAAGGCGGGCAATCCCGGCTCCTATCACATGGAATATGGCTTTAGCTGCATGGGCTACGAGATCGCCGGGGCCATGGGTATCAAGATGGCCCAGCCGGAACGCGACGTGATCTGCTTTACCGGTGACGGCACCTACATGATGGCGAACTCGGAAATGGCGACAGCGGCGATGATGGGGATCGCCTTCACCGTCGTTGTGACCGACAACCGGGGCTACGGCTGCATCAACCGGCTGCAGATGGGCACAGGCGGGGCAGAGTTTAATAACCTCCTGGATCATGCGATCGGCGGCGAAAACTCGAAAATCGACTTTGCCAAACACGCCGAGTCCATGGGTGCGACAAGCCTCAAGGTCGGCTCGATTGCCGAGCTTGAAAAGGCCTTGCCGAAGCGGTTAGAAGCCAAAGGGCCTTACGTGATCGTCATCGACACAGACCCTTATCCCAGCACCGAACCGGGCGGCACATGGTGGGACGTGGGCGTGCCGGAAGTCAGCGAGCGCGACGAGGTGAACGAAGCGCGCGCGAGGTACGAAACCAACAAGAAGTTGCAAAGGGCCGACTGATGGCTGTGAAAATCGGTATTTCCCTGATCGCCTGGCAAAACGACGATCTGCCCGAGCTGACGAAGGATTACACCACCGAAGGCGCGATGGACGATGCCGCGAAGATCGGCTATTCGGGTGTAGAGCGTGGCCGCCGGATGCCCGGCGACACCGAGGGCCTGCGTGCCTATCTGGACCGCTATGGGGTGTCACTCTGCGGCGGCTGGTGTTCGGGGTCTTTGATGGTGAACGACATCGAGACCGAGAAAGAAGCAATTCGCCAACAGGTCGAACAGTTCGCGGCCTTGAACGCGCCTTGCATCGTTTATGCCGAATGCTCGAACACTATTCAGGGCGCACAGGATACACCGGTGTCGCGTCGTCCCAAGCTGACCCGCGATGAGGTGATGGCTTATGGTGCGAAGCTGTCGGAAGTGGCGGAATGGGCCCGCGACAAGGGCACGGGCCTCAGCTACCACCACCACATGGGTGCGATGGTGCAGGACGCCGAAGACATCGATTGGCTGATGGAAGGGTCCACTGACGACCTGACTTTGCTTTATGACACGGGCCACCTGCACTTTGCTGGCGCTGATCCGGTGGCAGTCTTGGACAAATGGGGTCACCGAGTGCACCACGTCCACTTCAAAGATGTGCGCCAGCCCGTGCTGGATTGGGTTCACAGCGAAGACAAAAGCTTCCTTGATGGGGTTGGCGCTGGCGTCTACTCCGTCCCCGGCGACCCGGAAGGTTGCATCGACTTCCTGGCCATCACCGACAAGCTGAAGGCAATGGATTACAACGGATGGATCGTGGTCGAGGCGGAACAGGATCCGGCCAAGGCCCCGCCGTTCGAATATTCCAAGATCGGCTTTGATCACATCACTGAAATCTGCGGCCGCTCCGGCCTGACAATCGAGAAGTAACCCAATGGCTGACCTCCTTAGAAAACCCTTTGGCACCCGTGGCAAGGTGCACCAGATCACACCCGAAAACGCCGGTTGGCGCTACGTGGGCTTTTCGCTTTACCGGCTGAAGGCGGGCGACACCGCTTCCGAAGCCACGGGTGAGCGCGAGGTCATTCTGGTGATGGTCGAAGGCAAGGCCAAGATCACCGGCGCGGGGCAGGATTGGGGCGTTCTGGGTGAGCGGGTAAACGTCTTTGAAAAAACGCCGCCGCATTGCCTCTACCTGCCAAACGGCACCGAATGGGACGCTGTGGCCGAAACAGATTGCGTCATTGCCGTCTGTTCTGCCCCGGGCATGGGCGGTCATGAGGCGCGGCGCATTGGTCCCGATGGCATCACATTGACCGAGCGTGGCAAAGGCACCAACACCCGCCATATCAACAACATCGCGATGGAAAACGAAGACTACTGCGACGCGCTTCTTGTCACAGAGGTCTTCACCCCTGCAGGTCACTGGTCATCCTACCCGAGCCACCGTCATGACGAAGATGATTATCCCCGCATCACCTATCTGGAAGAAACCTATTACCACCGCCTGAATCCCGCGTCGGGCTTCGGCATCCAGCGCGTCTATACCGACGATGGGCAACTGGACGAGACCATGGCCGTCAGCGATGGCGACGTGGTGCTGGTCCCGCGTGGGCACCACCCCTGCGGTACGCCATACGGATTCGAGATGTACTACCTCAATGTCATGGCCGGACCAAAACGCAAATGGCGTTTCGTGCCCGCTCCGCAAGTCGAATGGATCATGGAGCGCGACGCCTGAGCCTCAAAGCGACTCCGGCACGAAGAGCTGCGGGATGAGGTAGTGCTGGCCTGAGGTTTCGCTCGGGCCGCCGCGGGCCAATTCGATCATCGACGCGACGAGGTCTCGGCAGAGTTGATCGAGCGGCGTTGCTATCACTAGGCTCACGTAGCGATCGGCCAGCGCGTCCCGGCTCTCGTTCGTCAACTCGTTCACGACCAGCGCCACTTTGCCGGGCGGCCTCATTTCTCTCAGGGCTGCGATCGCGCCTTCCATCCCCCCACCGGCCACGTAGATGCCGCGAAGATCGGAATGCCGGTCGAGAAGATCGAGAGTTGCCTCGTAGGTGACCTGACGCGTCTCCAAATTCACGACGGCATCCAGTAGTTCAAGCTGCGGCGCGTGATCCCTCAGGTAACTTCTGAGCCCCGTTTCTCGAAGGATATGTCCGTGCCATCGGTTCCCGCCGATGAAGACCGCGACTTTGCCGGCCTCCCGCATCTGCGTGGCAATCATCCACCCTGCGATCCGACCGACCTTCACGTTGTCGAGGCCAACATAGCTCTGCTGAACGCCTGATGCGGCATCGTTCAGTAGCGAGAAAACCGGTTTCCCTTCATCTTGCAGGGCGCGGATCGTCTCCGACAGCGTCGGGTGGTTGATCGCCGAGGTCGCGAGAATGTCGGAAGTTGCTGCAACGCTGGTCAGTTCGGAGGAAAAGTCAGACGGGGCCTGAGACGCAGCAAATCGCACATCGCATCTTCCGCGGATATCCGTACGTGCGGCGACAGCGCATTCGAGGGCATGCGCAAAATTGCGATAGAATTCTTGTGCATGCTTGTGGAGGACAAACCCAAATCGCACCATCGGTCGCGCGGCGTCTAGTCTGATGGCTTCCAACTTTCCTGTCGGATAGCCAATGCGTTCGGCCGCCGCGAGTACGCACTCAATCGTGGCTTCGCGCACGTTGGGCCGCTCGTTCAGGACCCGGTCCACAGTGGCGACACCCACGCCGGCCGCCTTTGCCAGATCCTTCAGTGTGGGGCGACGAGGCTTCATTTGTGTTGATGTTTTTTCATCATTTTGGATGCACTAATGATGCAATTTGATGTGATTTGCAAGCTCAGGTATAGGCGAAACCAGAGGTGTCCTGTATTTCCGGAAAAAGTTGTTTCGGGAGGACATCATGACGAAGCGCGACTATTCCCTGCTTGGCCCGGACTCCGAGCGTGCTGTCGAGACGGGTCTGGCCACGGCCGAGTGGTATCACACCGACATCCCTCGCAAGGAGATGAAAGCGCTAATGCAGCGCTCTGACCAACCCGCGATCCGGGATGCCATGATCTTGTTCGGGTCCATGATCGTTCTCGCCGGGATCGGTATCGCGCTTTGGCCGTCCTGGTGGTCAGTGCCGTTCTGGCTGGTCTACGGCGTGTTCTATGGCTCGGCGATGGACAGTCGTTGGCACGAGTGCGGGCATGGGACTGCATTCAAGACGCCCTGGATGAACAACGTCGTCTATCAGATCGCGTCATTCTGCATGATCCGAAATCCCGTGTCCTGGCGTTGGAGCCATGCGCGGCATCACACGGACACAATCATCGTTGGCCGCGACCCTGAGATTGTCGCGATGCGTCCGCCAGCGTTGTTCCGCATCTTTCTGAACTTCTTTGGAATTTTCGATGCGCTGAACGGGTGGAAGCGGATGCTTGTGAATGCCGCCGGGAATCTCGATCCAGAGGAAGCGACATTCATTCCCGAACAGGAGCAACACAAGGTCATCGGCGTCGCCCGCGTTTGGGTTCTGATCTACCTCGCGACAATCGTGCTTGCCGTGGCGGTGCAATCGGTCTTGCCACTGATGGTCATCGGCTTGCCGCGGCTCTATGGCGCTTGGCATCACGTGATGACCGGTATCATGCAGCACGCCGGTCTAGCTGAGGACGTGCTCGACCACCGGCTGAACAGCCGCACGGTCTACATCAACCCGATCAGCCGCTTCGTCTACTGGAACATGAACTATCACGTCGAGCACCACATGTTCCCGATGGTGCCCTATCACCGGCTTCCGGAACTGCACGAGAAGATCAAGCATGACCTTCCCGCCGCAAACGCGTCGATATTTGAGGCTTACAAGGAAATTTGGCCTGCGCTGAAGCGGCAACTCCGCTACGAGGATTTCTTTGTCAAACGCGAGCTGCCGGGGTCGGCACGACCCTATAGGGAAGATCTGCACGAACAGGCACTGAACGTACCAGCAGAATAAAGATCAAAAGAGAGGGAGACGACATGGCCGAGTGGATCGACGCCTGCGCGAAAGATGACATCGACGAAGAGGATTTGATCCGCTTCGATCACGGAGACCGGACATTCGCGATTTATCGCAGCCCGAATGACGAATTCTTCTGCACCGATGGACTTTGTACCCACGAGAATGTGCATCTCGAAGACGGGTTGGTGATGGACTATGTAATCGAATGTCCGAAGCATAACGGGCAGTTCGATTACCGCACAGGCGAGGCAAAGCGTGCGCCGGTCTGCGCCAATCTGGGCACTTACCCGGTCAAGGTTGAAGGCGACCGTGTCTTCATCGAGGTCTGAGTTGCCTGGCATCGTCATTATCGGCGCCGGGGAATGCGGAATGCGGGCGGCCTTCGCGGCCCGCGATGCCGGGTACGAAGGCGCGATCACGGTTGTCGGCGATGAGCATGCGCTGCCCTATGAACGACCGCCGCTGTCGAAACCGGATGCCTCGGGCGTGGTCGAAAAGCCGATCACGTCACCGGAGATCCTTTCGGTAAAGGCGATCCATCTCAAATGCGGCGTCTCTGCTACTGCCATCGATCGCAATGCACAGGTGGTGTCGCTGTCGGACGGCGGCTCGCTCTCTTACGATAAACTTCTTCTCGCAACCGGAGCGCGGCCGCGCACCTTGACCTGTCCCGGTGGCGACGGGGCGCAGGTTCTGCGGACAATCGAGGACGCGCGCGCGCTCTATGACGCTGGCGATACGGCAACGAAGGTGGCGATTGTCGGGGCAGGGCTTATCGGATTGGAACTTGCCGCAGAGCTCAGGACCCGCGGAAATCAGATCACGGTTATCGAGGCCGGGCTGCGGCCTCTGGGACGCAATGTGCCGGAGCGGCTGGCGACGCGGCTGGCGGCGAAGCATCACGAGGAAGGTGTGAGCATTCTCTGTGGCGTTCACATCGCCTCTTGCACCGACCGCGGCGTGGAGTTGGAAGACGGGCGCTTCCTCCAAGCCGATCTGGTCATCGCCGCGGTTGGCGTTGTGCCAAATGACGAATTGGCCCGGTCCACCGGACTGACCGTTGAGAATGGCATCCGAGTCGACGGCCAACTCATGACGGATGACCCGCTGATCTACGCGGCAGGCGATTGCGCGGCGGTCAGGACGTCCAAAGGAAACTACAGGCGATACGAAACCTGGCAGAACGCGCAGGCGCAGGGCGAGGTTGCCGGCCGCAATCTTGCCGGCGGGGATGTTCGGTTCGATGTGCCGGTCTGGTTCTGGTCAGATCAATACGATCTGGGCCTCCAGGGTGTCGGCGATACCTCGGGAAATCCGACGGTGATCCGAGCGCTCGATGACGGGGTTGAAATTCTGTTCTTTCTTGACGGTGTCGGCGCGCTTGTCGGTGCAGCAGGGTTGGGCCGGGGCAATGCGGTCGCCAAGGACATTAAGATCGCACAAAGGCTGATAGGAGCCCGAGTGGACGCGGCGTTACTGTCAGACCCCGCGCAAAACCTGAAAAAAATGCTTAGGGCGGCCTGAGCGAAGGAGAAACCATGGGACTCTATCATAAACGGCCAACAGTCGCGGACATCCGCGCGCTGAAGGGCAAGCGCAAACTCACCATGCTTTATGTCGATACACCAGACGAGGCCGCAGCTGCGTGCGAGGCTGGGATTGATATGCTGTCGATCATCGACCCGGCTTGGACCCCAGAGATGCGCGAAGCCGCTGGAAACTGTTTCGTTCAGGTCGGGCTGCTTTATGGCGAGTTGGTCACGCTGGAAGACTATCAGCGTGCGGCGCACCGGGCGATGCAGTTGGGCGGCGACTGCGTCTATTGCGCCTCGTCGTTTGGGACAATCAAGGCCTTGGCGGACGACGGCATTCCGGTCGTGAGCCATGTCGGATTGATACCTTCAAAGGCGACTTGGACGGGCGGCTTTAAGGCGGTCGGCAAGACGGCCGACAGCGCCATGGAGGTCTTCAGACATGTGAAGGCACTCGAAGCGATCGGGTGCTTCGGGGCGGAACTGGAAGTGGTCCCGGACCGTGTTGCGGCCGAGATCGCCAAACGGACGAAACTCGTCCTCCTCGGCATGGGGGCAGGACCCCATGCCGATGCGCAATATCTCTTCGCCGAGGACGTTTTGGGCTACACGCCTGGCCACAAACCGCGCCACGCCAAGACCTACCGGGATTTCCGTAGCGAGCTGGACCGGCTTCAGCAGGAACGGATCGCGGCATTCAGGGAGTTCGGTGACGATGTCGCGAACGGAGCCTATCCGGCCTCTGAGCATTCCGTTTCGGTTTCGGATTCGGAACTCGAAAAGTTCGCATCTCAACTGGCATCTGACGGCGACGAGCGATTGGCAACCATTGATTGACGAGGCGCTTCGGTCGCACCAAATAGCATTCGGTCACCACGCACGAGTTCGTCCAGCAATTCGACAACAGCTTGAACCCGGCGGGCCACAGCCTGGTTTTCGTGCCAGACAAGCCAATAGCTCCGCGTCACTGACACGCTCGGGAAGAGACGCACCAGACCAGGCTCCTCTGCGGCCATGAAGTCGTGGCAAATCCCGATACCCGTCCCGGAACGAACCGCTTCGAACTGACCGATTGCGGTGGACACCTCGATGTCCGATCTCCAGTCGCGGACAAATTCCGGCGCATAATTGAGTTCCGGCGTGTAGATCAAGTCATCGACATAGCCAATCAAAGTGTGCGACCTAAGGTTGTCTAAGCTTCTTGGTGTTCCGGCGCGCGCCAGATAGCCCTCGGACGCATATAGGCCGAGGGAATAGTCAACGAGCTTTTTCACGCGCAGTCGCCCCTTGTCGGGTCGACCCACCATGATCGCGAGATCGGCTTCGCGTTCGGAAAGCGAGAAGCTGCGCGGCACCGGGACAAGTTGGATTCGGAGATCGGGATAGGCGTCTCGAAACTTGCCAAGCCTCGGCGCAAGAAACGCGCTGCCGAACCCATCCGGCGCGCCGATGCGAATGGTTCCGGCCACCTCATCTCGGCCGCGCATTCGGGCGGTGCCGTCCAGCACCTCCGCTTCGATGCGTTCGGCCGTCGCGAACAGCGCCACGCCCTCTTCCGTCAGCGTTGAGCCGCGCGTCGTTCGCTCGAAAAGGCGGGCGCCGACCGCCTCTTCCAATGCGGCCACGTGCCGGCTTAGGCGCGCCTGGCTGACACCTAGACGCGAGGCGGCGCGAAGCATCTGGCCCTCGCGGGCGACGGCAAGGAAGTATCGGAGATCATCCCAATTCATGTAGCTGTTTTTGCATAACGGATTGCCATTATTGTCTGTTTATATGCGAATTCGGATGAGAGATACAGCCTTCAGCAAACGGAGGAGTTTTCCATGTCTGAGATCGCCCATTTCATTGACAATGCCCGCGTCGCAGGCACGTCCGGCCGCAGCCAGCCGGTCTACAACCCCGCAACCGGCGAGGCGGAAAAAACCGTCGCGCTGGCTTCGACCGACGAAGTGAACGCGGCCGTTGCGTCGGCCAAGATCGCTTGGGCGACCTGGTCGAAAACGCCGCCGCTGCGCCGTGCCCGCATCCTTGACCGCTTCAAGATGATCCTGTGGGACCGGGCCGATCAGCTTGCCGAGGCGATTTCGGCCGAACACGGTAAGACCCATGACGACGCAGTCGGCGAGGTGACACGCGGACTCGAGGTTGTCGAATTCGCTGTCGGCGCGCCGCACCTGCTTAAGGGCGAGATCACCGAGAATGTCGGCACCGCTGTTGACAGTCATGCGCTGCGCCAACCTCTTGGCGTTGTCGCCGGCATCACGCCGTTCAACTTCCCGGCAATGGTGCCTATGTGGATGTTCCCGGTTGCCATCGCATGCGGCAACACATTCATACTGAAACCTTCCGAACGAGATCCCTCTGCTTCGCTTCTCATCGCTGAATGGCTGGCCGAAGCGGGATTGCCCGAGGGTGTCTTCAACGTGATCCAGGGCGACAAGGAGGCCGTTGATGCGCTGCTGACCCATCCGGACGTCAAGGCGATCAGCTTCGTCGGCTCCACTCCTATCGCAAAGTACATCTACGAGACCGGCACGAAGAACGGAAAGCGCGTGCAGGCGCTCGGTGGGGCCAAGAACCACATGGTCATCCTGCCTGACGCCGATCTCGACATGGCCGCCAACGCATTGATGGGTGCGGCCTACGGCTCGGCCGGCGAACGCTGCATGGCGATCTCAGTGACGGTTCCGGTGACCGATGCCGTGGCCGATGCACTGGTAGAAAAGCTGGTGCCGAAGATCGAGGCGCTGAAGGTCGGCCCCGCCGCAGACAAAGCGTCGGACATGGGTCCGGTTGTTACCAAGGCCGCGCAAGAAAAAATCCTGGGCCTGATCGACAAGGGCGCGGCCGAGGGCGCAAAAGTCGTCGTCGATGGCCGCGACTTTGCGGCGCCGCAAGGTTACGAGAACGGCTATTTCGTGGGCCCGACCCTGATCGATAACGTGACCCCCGACATGACGGTCTGGCGCGAAGAGATCTTCGGCCCGGTCCTGTCGGTCGTGCGTCGCAAGGATTATGCCGAGGCCGTGGACCTGATCCACGCCCACGACTACGCCAACGGTGTGGCGGTGTTTACCCGCGACGGCGATGCGGCGCGCACCTTCGCGCATGACATCGAGGTCGGCATGGTCGGCGTCAATGTTCCAATCCCCGTGCCTATGGCCTTCCACAGCTTTGGCGGCTGGAAGCAATCGCTGTTCGGCGACCACCACATGCACGGCCCGGAAGGTGTGCGGTTTTATACCCGGCTCAAGACGATCACGACGCGCTGGCCGTCCGGTATTCGCAGCGATCCCGAGTTCGTTATGCCGACGATGGGGTAAGACCGTTTGGCGCAGTCATGACACCGCGCCAAACTGACATTATTTAACATAAGATAGATTATGCGTAATTTACCAATCATATATTTATAGTTGCGATAATATACTAACGTAGTCATACTGATTACACCCTACTCGATAGGATTCTTCACATGCTTCGCACATTTCGAAAATACTCAATTGTCGCCCTACTCGCACTTTTTGGTTCGTCCGTAGGCCTTGCAAATCGTGTTCAGGCTCAAACGTATCAAATCGACTGCGCAATACTTCTATGCCTCTCTGGCGGCTGGCCAGCATCAGTTCCGTGCGCCCGTGCACGTGCCGAATTCATCCGGAGGATTACTCCCTGGCCAATCGAACCTCCATTACAGATTTGGAGATGTCCGATGGGCGCATCCTATGACCCAGTTGCCACGTCAGAAAATCGAGATCGTTTCTACGATATTTTGTTCACTAGTCGAAATCGCCCGCGACCACTTTTGTCACCCGCGAACAAACCGCTGACTACTGAGAATGCCGTCTTGAATCCTGCCGGTCCAATACCTGACATTCTGCCGGAAGGGTTTGTACTCCAGCTGGTCCAAGACCGCGCTGACATCGACATCAGCGGCCCGGAATTCAATTTCGTCCGCTCAATCCGCGTCTACGACGTCCTAATTGATGACGACCGAGACGACGGGGATTGCGATAGGTATGCACGTGTCCGGATCGGAAGTTATGACACACAAGGAGGTTTCAGTTGGAATCGAGCCAACAGGAGCGCAATTCCAACAGCATTCGGACGCACCAGTCATGGGTGTTCCCTCTTCGCCAGAGCGGTGTTCGTGGAATGGCGAGACTATGTAGGAAACTATGGCTTCGAGCGGGTCGATTACTGACGATGCGTAAGGTTTGTTGGGTGAAATCGTGACATGAAACGGCCCATAAGAGACATTCAGGACCCACCTGACATTCTGCAGTAGCAGCCCGCATTGCGGACGTTGATGGATACCGCAGCATGTTGAGATGTCCCGATGATTGCAACGCGGGACCTAGCGGTCGTTCGACTAAGGTTCGCTTCGGCTGACCGCACATAGTCTAAGCCAAGTACTCAATGATTGGACAATCAGGTCGGTGATCTCCATTGCAGCTTTCTACAAGGTGCGAGAGATCGTCGTGCAGTGCTTGTAGCTCTCTCTGCTTCGCCCGGATTTCTTCAAGTTTGTTCGACGCGATCCGCTTTACATCCGCGCTGCTTCTGTTTTGGTCTTCGTACAAGCCCAGCAATTCGCGGCACTCTTCAATGCTGAAACCGAACTCCCGTGCCCTTCGAATGAATGCAAGCTTTCGGATCGATGCGTCGTCATATGTTCGATACCCGGAAGTGGATCTTGCGGGAGCAGCCACTAGACCGATATCCGCATAATATCTGACTGTTTTGACTGGCAATCCTGCGGCTTCGGCCGCGGCTGATATGTTCATCGCAAAGCTCCTTGACTTTCCAGTTACTGGAGACATTAGGTGGTGAGTAACGCCAATTCAAGCCACAGACGAGATGCCGCTATGCCCAAAGATACAACGACCAAGACCGCTACTCTCTTTCGGATGGTGATGGCCGATCACATGTGCCCTTTCGGCCTAAAGTCAAAGGACTTGCTGGAACGTCACGGCTACATAGTCGAGGACGAGCACTTGACCAGCCGAAATGCGGTTGATGCCTTCAAGGCGGAACACAACGTGAAATCGACGCCGCAAACTTTCATTGGCGGCGAACGCGTTGGCGGATATGAGGACTTGGCGAAACATCTTGGCGTAGCCGTAAAATCCAAAGATGAAACGACCTACCAACCTGTCATTGCACTATTCTCCGTGGCTGCACTGATGGCGGTCGCGGTGACCTGGATTTCACTCGGTACGATGTTCGCAGGTCGGACGATCGAAATGTTCATTTCGATCTCTATGGTTCTTCTCGGCCTTCAAAAACTGAAGGACTTGGAAAGTTTTGCGACGATGTTCATAAACTATGATCTGTTGGCCCAACGGTGGGTGCGTTATGGCTATAATTATCCATTCGCGGAGACAGGTGCAGGGCTGCTCATGATGGCAGGCGTTCTGACTTGGGTGTCGGCCCCTGTCGCCCTAGTCGTTGCCGGCATTGGTGCTGTGAGTGTGTTTAAGGCTGTCTACATCGATAAACGCGAATTAAAATGCGCCTGTGTTGGGGGCAACACGAATGTTCCGCTTGGGTTCGTTTCGTTGACTGAAAACCTGATGATGATCGGGATGGCGATATGGATGATCACGAAAGCGTCAGGATTGGTCAGTTGACCTTCCACTCGCTGGAAGCTCTTACACTGGAAAAAAGAAAACGGATTATCTAATGCGGGCATTGCAACTTTTTTTAGTTCTATTGGGCGTCAGTGGACTGGCCTATTGGTTTACTTTGGATAAGGACAGCCAAGTCGCCCTGGTGCCCGACCAACCCACGTCGGCGATTGTCGAAATTGTCGTTCCTGAAACCCTTTCGGCCAATGCCCAGGTTGGAAAAGTAGCATTCGAGGCAAAGTGTTCAGCTTGTCATGGCGCCAACGCAGTAGGCCAAACAGATATTGCACCACCCCTTGTCCACAAAATCTACGAACCATCGCACCACGCAGATGAAGCGTTTCAAAGAGCGGTGGCGCTCGGCGTTCGTCAGCATCATTGGCCCTTTGGGAACATGGCTCCTGTCGAGGGGCTGACCCGAGCGGATGTGACCATGATCGTTGCATACGTCCGTGAGTTGCAACGTGCCAATGGCATCAACTGAACGAGAGAAAATCATGATACGAAAAACCCTAGTCTTTGGCCTTGTGCTTGTCACGACGACCGCCGCTCTGGCCCACCAAGGTGTACAAAACCCAGCAGTCAAGGCTCGTATGGACGGCATGAGTGCCATAGCCGAGAATGTGAAGACCCTTGGCCAAATGTCAAAAGGTGCGACTGAATTCGATGCAACAACAGCCAGGTTGGCGGCTTCGGCTATTGCAGAACATGCCGCCGCAACGCCAGGTTTGTTTGAGGCCAACGAGAACGACCCGAAGTCAGAGGCACGGCCCGAGATATGGTCGAACTTCGAGGATTTTACCAAGAAGGCAAAAGAGCTTGAAACGATCGCGATTGGATTCTCGACTTCCATCAATGAACTGGCCGACGTAAATGCCGCAATGAGAGCACTTGGAACGAATTGCAAGTCGTGTCATTCGGTCTATCGTGAGTGATATGTCGATATCGAGAAGAACATTTCTGGCTTCGTCAGCGGCAGCCGCACTAGTCCCTTCAAAAGTAGTTGCTTCTACTCAGCGTCTGTGGGCGGCGCCAGTTCTCGCCCAAATTTTGGCAGGTGAGTTAAGCGAGAGCGGGCCAACGCCATCGCTAGGATTCAACGGCAACACACCTGGACCGCTTCTCAAAGTTCGCCAAGGTGAAGAACTGTCCGTGACCTTTGAGAACAGGATAGGACAAGAATCTTCCATTCACTGGCACGGCATCCGAATAGCCAATGAGATGGACGGCGTGCCTGGTCTTACTCAAGACGCAGTTCCTGACGGCGGAGAGTTCGCGTATCGATTTGTTGCCCCTGACGCTGGGACGTTCTGGTATCATTCGCATAGCCGGTCTTGGGAGCAGGTCGCCAGAGGGCTTTATGGCCCGCTCATTGTCGAAGAGATCACACCGCCGGATGTAGACGCCGACATCATCATATTCGTGGACGATTGGCGGATAGATGAAGACGCCAAGTTCATCGACGACTTCGACGGGATGTTTCATTTCGCCCATGGGGGCCGAATGGGAAACTATGCGAGGGTTATTCCGTCGCAATCCTCTGTCAGAAGAGGTGATCGCATTCGTCTCAGATTGATCAACACAGCGAACGCCAGGGTCTTTCCCCTCGATTTATCGGGGATCGAAGGCAAACTGGTCGCTCTGGACGGTATGCCCCTTGAGCAGGTCGAAGATATCGGGACCGTCACACTGGCTCCCGCCCAACGGGCCGACATCATTGCCGATGTTTTAGACGACATCGAATTCAGCTTTTGGACTGGCCAAGACAATTACGCTTTGGGAACCATCGCAGTCGAAGGTGCTAATCCCTCCGCGAGAAACGCCACGATTTTACCACTGCCGTCGAACGGTATCGCCAAGCCAACCGAAGAACCCGACCGCCGCGAAATTCTACGGATGCAAGGCGGGGCCATGGGCGGACAACATCCAGGAGAGGATATTTGGTCTTTCAACGGCGTCTCAGACTTAACTGACGAACCATGGTTGAAGCTGGACCGTGGCACCACCGTTCAAATTTCCCTGGTGAACGACACATCATTTCCGCACGGAATTCACTTGCACGGGCAACACTTTTACGAAGTCGCTAACGATGGATCACTTGGTCCGCTCCGAGATACGTCGTTGGTCAATGCCCGAGAGAGCAGAGACATTATCTGCGTCTTTGACAACCCCGGAAGGTGGTTTTTGCATTGTCACATGCTGGGGCACTCGGCTACGGGCATGAAAACTTGGGTGGAGGTGACATGATTAGCCGGTTCACATGCATGGCCTTAATCCTGCTGCCCACAATCGCCCTTGCGGGGCACGAACTCGAAGATCGTGATCTTGAGAGAGGTCAGACGCTGTATGCGGAGCAGTGTGCCTCGTGTCACGGAGCCGAGCTTCAGGGCCAGCCGAACTGGCAGCGACAGAACGATGACGGGACGATGCCTGCTCCTCCTCATGATGAGACCGGTCACACCTGGCACCATGATAACCAGCTACTATTCACCTACACGAAGTTGGGCGGGCAGGGAGCATTGGCGAAACGGGGCATTGCTAATTTCAAAAGCGGAATGCCGGGGTTTGTGGATGTCATATCTGACGAAGAAATCTGGGATATTCTGGCCTACATTCGCTCAACCTGGCCGGAACGCGTCCAGGAAATTCAAGCCGGAAGAAACCCGCCACATCAGTGATGGCTATTTCGGGAGATTGTATTGGCCTCGGCTAGGGTTTTCCAATCGTCCCTGTCTGACTAGTATCCGCAATGCCCTGTAGGTTGCTTCGTGGGTCAGCGCGATGCGTTGCGAAAGGGTCATGACCGAGGTGTCTAACAAACCGGCAACCACCGCCGCATATACGCGTTCGACAGCGGACCGTATCGACATGATCTCAACGATTTGTCGGTAAGCCTGGACCTGTCGAGACATGATGCGGTTGTAGGCGGTGGAGAACTCGGGGTCGGCAAGTCCAGCCAAGACGATTGGCTTGGGAATGCGAATGACCTCGCCTTCGAATAGGACAACCGCGTCGCAGTGATACTTGTCAGCGAACACAGAAGCCTCGGCGAACGACTGGCGTGCCTGCACTGTGTGTATCGTAACCGGCTCTCCGTCCGGGCCACTCCGCGCCATCTTGATCGTAGCGGATAAACTCAGGAACAAACCCTCCGTAGGATCGCCCTCTCGGAACAAAACCGATCCTTTTGGGGCAGTAAACTTCTTCAGCCGATCAGACGGCAACATATCAAAGGGTGATTGGATCATATGATCTTGATCATATCTCAATTTGCCCAAGGTCTGTAGTAAAAGATGATACATGGAGAACCAGATGTTCAGATTTGCCCTTGCCATTGCCCTTTTCTTAGGAAGCCCCGCGTTGGCACAAAATGCCCATAATCACGATAGTCCGGCAGAGGTCGGTCAGTCTGCATTCGCCGCTTTGGCTGAAATCGTGGACATGCTCAGACAGAACCCGCACACGGATTGGGACTCTGTCGATATACCGACGCTTCAGAAACATCTTGTGGATATGGAGCTTCTTGCAACCCAGTCAGTAGCTTTGCAAACAAAGGTAGATAATGCTGTCCAATTCAGTGTCACCGGTGAGCCGGAGGTCATCGAAGCGCTGCATCGAATGGTCCCTGCACATGCACCATTCCTAGACGCCGAGACGGGCTGGACTACGAAAGTTGAGATCAATGATTCTGGTGTGGTCGTCCGGGTGAAAGGCGACGCCCAGGTGATTGTAGCGTTGGGGTTCCACGGCTTGATGACGATTGGTGCTCACCACCAAGAGCATCACTTTGGCATCGCGACCGGAACGATGTCCCACGATTGAGCAAGAGGTTCACGTAAACAGTGACCAGTCCCAAGAATTTTCGAAATTCAGGTCTAAGACGGCCTTGTCGATGAACTGTTTGAGAATTTTTCGACCACCGCTTCGAAAGTCTTTGAAGGTATCCCGGAAATCTTGGCAATTCTTCGGTCGGTGTGTCTAGGGCGGCGAGAACATGGTGATGTTTGTGTCCATGTGGGACGATCTGTATGCCGTGAAGCAGCGGTTCGAAGACGACTGGCAGGTGTATTTCTTAGCGGATGGCTATGAAGACCACATCGCAACCGGTTCAATTCGCCTTGTTGATGTGGTTTTGGGATTTAACATCCGACACCATCTAGATCGTGTATCGGACGTTCGCTTGGCAACCATTTAACAGACAGGCGCTGCGCAGCGACCAACGTCTTGGTTGGGCTCCTTGCGGTCATTAGATCGGTCGCAGCATTCTCAATATCAACCAGTGTATGAATGGCAGCTTTCACGCAAGCGCCGTGTAACCAGTGCAAATGCAGCGAAAGTCCGCTTCCCGCCCCTGCTTTCGTCGGACATCGGTGTAGAACTTCGGTAAATTTACTGCTCACTGATGAACGCCATTATGCCAATTCGGGATGCTAGCCAGCGACCTCATCGGTTTGCGCGTGAACCTTCGAATTGGGTGCCGCAATCCCCTTTTTGCTAACTTTCCTCACCACACTTACCTCAAACCGCCCTGAGCGGATCAACCCCGCAAGGTGGTTCCCCTATGCTGCGCTACGGTGATCCGCGGTCGCCATGAGACGTGCTCAATTCGTCACTTAGCAAAAGGAGAATTGACATGACACTCGAAGGTACAATCACCCGCACAAACGACAACACGTTCACCGGCTGGATCGCCTCCCTGACATTCGATGTCGACATCGCAATCTCAGAAAACCCTCACAAGAAGACCGAGAAGCACCCAGACTTCGAAATCACCGCCAAATCCACGCGCAACCGTTCAATCCGCATCGGCAGCGCCTGGAACGCCACAAGCCAAGCTGGCAATGACTACCTCTCCGTCGCCATCAACTTTGGCACAGGTGAAATCCGTGCCAACGCGGTTAAGACCGAGAACGACGGTGAATATCGCTTCATCCCCTACTCAAATTAAGACGTCAGGCGCGGGCATCGCCCGCGCCTTTCACCCAAATTTACAGTCCTTAGGTGCTCACACTGTGTCGGTTACAGGACGGTTCTCGAGCCGTTTCAGTGGCGATGGGGCAACCGCTCGATTTTTCATCACAAGTCGGGTTTTTAAGTGATTGATTTAAAAATATTTTTCTAAGCATTTTGAGCAGTACCTGATTTGGCTCGATGTCTGATGAGCAGTTCACGATTTGAGCGGTGTGACACCTCCCCTGCCCCAAACGTCCATTTCTCATTGAGGTTTGAACCAATGGCATATTGCTACGATCGCTTTAACTTGGTTGGCAGCTCACCCCAAAACATGTGGCGGCAACGCCGTTGATTGGAAGGTAGGCGCGACGCTGAGAACACATGCCGATTAGGACCTGTTTCCAGTGTGCAATGGCCTCGTTTGTCAATTCTATTACTGCTGCAGACGATCAAACGCCTCTGACAGGCCAAAGGCGGTCTCAGTAGCCAAAGGGTCTAATTGGGCCCCTGCCCCGCCCTCAGGACGTGTCATCGCCGCTCTAGGCTTCGTCCGACAGGCCGTCCTGCGCCCAGAACACCGCTCCTCTACCCCATTGATCCAATAGGCGCCCTCCTGTCTCAAAGATGAGCCAGGAAGCCTTCTTTATCTCATATGGGCTCTGAGGCGCTGTGATCTGCCCATTCGGGTCACGATCAGCTGGTGCAGCGGATCTCGCCCGATCCTGTCTCAATGGTCCCTTGGGGTTCGCGCAAGCGCGATACGCCGCTTCGGGACAGATGCTTTAGAACCCGCTGGGTTCTCGCGCGCGCAACCCCATAAGAGCAAAACCGTGTCCTCGGGCTTCGCCTGCGGGCCGCACCACTTTCGCACTTTTGGGGTGTGCGCTTGCTCACTCCGGCACTTCGCCAGTGGGTCAGGTTTTAGAGACGACGCCCTCAGGGGCTTTTCTCAAAACCAGACGACCAAAGGGGCAACGACCCCACCCACACCACAAAGGAGTAAACCGATATGGCCCAAGCAAATGAAGTCCGCAGCGAAGCTGAAACCAACGCAACCATTGCCGAACAAAACGACAGGTTTCGCACCACTTGGGGGGCAGATTTTACTGTTCCCGGTCAAATCATGTTGACGCGCGGCGTGGCCGACCTGTCGCCAGCCGCCAAAGCCATCATCATGCAACGGGTGCAAACCTTCTCAGAGTTTTCTGAGGATAATGACCCCTACGGCGATCACACCTTTGGAGCGTTCGAGTTCGAGATCGCTGGCAACAGCTACCACATATTCTGGAAGATCGATCTTTACGACAAAGACTACAGCATGGGCAGCGATGACCCTGCAGACGTGGCCGTAACGCGGCGCGTCCTCACCATCCTACACGCCTCTGAATACTGAACGCGATGCACCCTTAGCTCGGGTGCATCCACGCAGTGCCTCCCCTTCAAATCAACAATCGACGGGCGAGGCACATCCAACCCATCACCGCAAAACAAGGATATATCCGATGAACGATCAATCAAACATGCCCGTCACCTTTGAGGAAATCCCCTTCGCTGACCTGCATATCTCTGACCTCAATCCACGAAAGGTGGTCAACGAGGCCAGCATCATCACGCTTGCAGAAAACATCCGCGCTTACGGTCTCATTCAGAACCTCGCAGGCTTTCGCGATGAAACAGGCGTTGGTGTTGTTGTGGGTGGACGTCGCTATCGCGCACTTGCACTACTACAGGATAATGAACGATTTCAGTCGGTTACGGTGAAGATGGCACCTGATCAGGCGACGGCAGAGTATTGGGCAACGTCCGAGAATGCACAACGCGAAGCCTTGCACCCCGCCGACGAAATCCAAGATTATGGCGCAATGGAGAAACGTGGAGCCACTGTCGCCGACATCGCTACGGCCTACGGCGCAACCGAGGCCCATGTCTACCGTCGCCTTGCACTGGCAACCCTCCCCTGCCCCGTCATTGACGCTTTGCGCAGCGGTGACATCAGCCTCTCAAACGCCGCCGCCTTCACCATCAGCGATGATGAAAAATTGACACTTGAGGTTTTGGAGAACGTGCGCGGCGTCGGTGAAAGCGATCACCGCATCAAAAAGATGCTCAAACCCGATGCCATCAAAGACAGTGACCGGCGCGCCATCTACGTTGGCGTTGAGGCCTACATCGAGGCTGGTGGGCGCACGAGCAGCGATCTCTTTGCAGACGAGGTCCTGATCGATGATCCCGCCATCTTAGATGAATTGTTTGGCAAGAAACTGACAGAAGCGTCGGAGGCCTCGATCGCCGAAGGCTGGAAATGGGCCGACCCCATCAATGATAGCTACATCGGATGGTATCAGATCGACGAGATGAAGCTGGCACGCATCTATGCGGAAAACGGCGATCTGACCGAAGAGCAAGGCGAAGAATACGATGCCTTGGCCGAACTGGCCGAAAGCGACGCTCTGGACGATGAAGGCCAAGCCAAACTGGCAGCGCTGCAGTCGATCCTGGACGGGTCATTCACGGATGAGCAGAAAGCCCATGCGGGCGTATTGGTGTATGTCGATAGTCGCGGCACGGAGCAGTGTGAGACAGGTCTTATTCGCGGCACAGACAAGAAAGCAGCCATCGAGGCAGGTGTCTTACCCAAATCCAACCACGCTGGCAGCACTGGCACCAAGTCGCCCATTTCCAATAAGCTGCGTAGCGATCTGGATCGTATTGCGACAGGCGCACGGCAACACGCGGCCTTGCGCGACCCAGACCTGTTGCTGGCCCTTCTCGCCTTCCAGCTTTCTGGCAAGTCAGGCTACACCAACGTGCTGGGCTTGCGCGAAACCGAAGTCCCCAACATTCCGACAACCGAAATGGCGGGCTACACTTTGGATGAACGTCTGACCAAGCCAACCCCATCCGCCAAGTTCGGGAGTGACATGGGGCGCGTCTTCCGTGCCTACAAAGCCAAAGGCCCAGAGTTCATCATGGAGGAAATCATCCGCCATCTCGCCTCGCGACTATTCGTCGATGAAGACTTGGGTGAAATGATCGACAAAGCCGTTAAGACCGATATCCGTGAGAACTTCACGCCAACTGCCGCAAACTTCTTTGGTCGCGTCGGCGGGCCATACCTCGTCAATCTCTGGTGCGAGTTGCTGGACCTCTCCGAGGATCATCCAACCGCAACCACCTTCGCCAAACTCAAAAAGAGCGAAAAGGCCGAAAAGTTGGAAGCACTTTTTGGCGATCCCGAAATGCGTAAGGCTCACAATGTCACAGAAGCCCAAGCCAAGCTCATCGACGCGTGGCTTCCCGAAGGCATGGTTTGAACAAAAGGCAGGGCGCTGACAAGCGCCCTGCCCTAGCCTCTCCAATCCTTGTGGTGAGGATCAACTGGCTTCGCTGCGGCGAAGCCTTTTTTGCGTTCGAACCGCACCCGAACCAACGGGGCGCAGAATCCAATCTTGCGAGGGTGACCTGAACAGGCGGGGATAAACCCCCTGCCCGTTCAGGCCCGGCGCTATTCGCGCGGAATCGCTATCGCGAAATACCATTCCGATGTGAGAAGATTTGCGTCATTGGTCTTTTGACCGATCCAGATGGGCCATCAAATCCGATCACCAAACAAGCCAATGATACATTTCGATGAGTTTACAGCTGTAAACTTTGACCGTATGAGCAGATAGTCCGTAGTGTCTTATCTTGCGCATTGCGCTGTGTTAGACACTAAATATAAGAAAATCGTTGACTTAGAGAGGTGAATCGCACCTTTTATCCCCAAGTGGCGCGAAAAAAGCCACATTGAGCAAATTGGGGCAACCAGATGATTCCCGCGACACCGAGTATAACAGACAGACCATCGGAGTTGGCAACGGATATTTCCGAGCGGCTAAACCGTGCGATCAGTGAGCATCTGCTCTCTGCATTCGCGCCCGACAACACAAAATCATTGCGCCCCTTCTCGGCCCCAGAAGCCGCCGAATTGCTTGGCGTGTCCGGCCAGTTCATGCGGAAAGTCCACGGCGAAGGCACGATCCCAGAGCCTAAAGACATTCGCGCTGGCCGCCGCTACTACAGTGCCAAAGAGCTGTGGGAAGCCCGCCAAATCTTGGAAAAAACGTCTCGAACAAAGGGCAGATACGTCCCTGGCCGCAAAGACGGCGAGCGGCTGCAAGTCTGGCAGTTGATGAACTTCAAGGGCGGTAGCAGCAAAAGTACTTCGACTATTCACCTCGCACACTATCTCGCGCTCCACGGCTACAGGGTGCTGGTGGTCGATTTGGACCCGCAAGGGTCGCTGACTTCGATGTGCGGCATCAACCCAGAGATCGAGTTTGATGGTCTCACCGTTTATGACGCCATCCGCTACGATGATCCGGTGCCGTTTTCTGACGTCATCATAGCGACCTATTTTCCGGGCCTATCACTGGCCCCGGCACGCCTGCTGCTGTCCGAATTCGAGACTGAATCAGCGGTAAACTCAAATCCTGACCAGCCCTTCTTCCTGCGCATTCGCAATGCATTGGCCCAGGTTGAGGATCAGTACGATATTGTCTTGATGGACAGCCCGCCGCAATTGGGCTTCCTGACGATCTCCGGCATGGCTGCCGCGACCTCTCTCATCGTCCCACTTACGCCCTCAATGCTCGATGTGTCCTCAACCGCGCAGTTCCTTGAGCTTGCCGGGGCCTATATGGGCGTCATCGAGGATGCGGGTGCCGAGCTTCAATATGATCACTTCAAGTTTCTGATCACCCGCGACGAGCCAACAGATGTGCCGTCACAACAATTGACCTCGTTCATGCGCGCGCTCTTTTTGGATCGCGTCATGACAGCCACGGCGCTTAAGAGCACCGCAATCAGCGATGCCACGATGCTCAAACAGTCGATCTACGAGGTCGTGCGCTCAGAGATGACACGGGCGACCTATGACCGCGCGAAACAATCCATGGACGCGGTAGGCCGCGAAGTTGAAACAATGATTCACCAAGCATGGGGGCGTAGCTGATGGCACGTAAATCACTTCAGGATTTAAGCGGCATTGCCAAAACAATTGCCAATTCCAGCCCAGGGCCCAAAGATCGAACCACAAAAACCACAGCACCAGCCTTAGGCGCATTGCAAGGATCGCTGTCTGCCATCCGCGAGCTTGACCCAGGCCTCATTGACGACTGGGGACCGAAAGACCGCCTTGACGGGTTTACAGCTGTAAACTCCGATGATGACGGCGACGGCTATGAAACCCTCAAATCCAGCATCAAAGACGGTGGCCAACAGGTTCCCATTTTGGTCCGTAGGGCAGGGACCGAGGGCCGGTTTGAAATCATCTACGGCCGCAGACGCCTGCGCGCCTGCCGCGAACTCGGACTAAAAGTCCGCGCCAACGTGCAAGATCTCGATGACGCCACGGCCCTTCTCGCCAAAGGCCTTGAGAATGCCGCACGTCGCAACTTGTCGTTTTACGAAAAGGCACGGTTTGCCGCCGTCATTCAAGCAGCAGGCCATAACACCAAAACCGTCCGGCAGGTCCTCAGCTTGTCTGCGTCAGGGCTATCCCACCTGACCAAGGTCACGGACAATATTCCCGACGATGTTGGAGATCTGATTGGAGCCGCTCCAAAGTCGGGACGGCCGAAGTGGACCGCCTTGGCCGAAGCCTTCGCATCCAAAAAGGTCAATGCATCATCATCCTTCGCAATCCTGTCAAAGTTGAGCGCCGAGCTGTCGTCAGATGACCGCCTCGAGCAGCTTATGAGAGAGATTACGCGGCGTGGAGCGCGTCCAAGCGAGGGCAGGGAGGCAACACCGGTCCCAGGCGTCACAATCAAATCGGGACGCGCAACAATCGCGATGTCTATCAAACGGGCAGGGGAGAACGCAGCATTTGCTGAGTGGCTCGACCGTGAGCTCGAGGACATCATCAAGAAATCCTACCAGGAGTTTACAGCTGTAAACCCTGTGGATGACACCAGAGGCTAGAGCAACAAAGGAGGACGTAAGCAAAGAGAAACCCCCGAAACCAAAGCTTCGAGGGCTGAACGTATTTCTACGCTTCTCAGATTAGACACCTGAATCGTAGCAGTCACCGAATCGCTAAGCAATAAAAAACGCTCTTGGGCGAACGGGAATTCTTTGCCTGCAGGCAAATCATGAGAACAATTCAAGGAATGGCTCCTGCTGGAGCACGCTCGTCGCGCAAAGCAACGGGGCAGGGAGGTATTGCCCAAAACAAATGGCAACTCCTCAAGGTAATCGAAGACATCCGGGAGCCACTCGGCTTGAAAGGCACGTCCATCTCACTCCTCAGAGCGATGATCTCGTTCCTGCGGGTAGATCAAGTCGATGCAACACGCGACGACGGGCATATTTGCTTTGCATCAAATGCCTCACTGGCTAAGCGCGCTCATGTCAGTATCCAAACCGTTGAACGCCATATTGCCAAATTGGTGTCCTTAGGCTTGCTGACGCGGCGATCAAGCGGCAATGGCAAACGCTGGGCCCGTCGAGACCGTCAGGGCAGTATTGTCCTTGCAACAGGCCTGTCACTTCTGCCACTCGCTGAACGTTACCCTGAGTTCGTGCGCATGGCGCAAGACCACCAGGATCATCAAAACGAGCTGGGGCGGCTCAGAGACATGTGCTCGGCGGCCCTGAGCAACCTCAAAGCGCATCTCATGCCCGCCAATTGGGACGAAGGCTTGCTCTCAAAGGCACGCAACCTTTTGAGACGCCAGCCAGACAAGCGCGCTTTGAGCGATCTTCTGGATGAAATCACTGTGGAGATCTCGAAGATAGGCTCTGCAGAACCAAATGATTTGAGGGCCACTGACCCCGAAATTGAGGGGCACAAAGAGACTTCCAAAACACAGTATGTTAAAGAAGAAAATTCTTTTCAGATTGAAGTTGGCCAAGAGGAGATGGAGCACGCCTACCCAAGGCTCTGCGCAGAACTCAGGTTTGCTAAGAACCAAGAAGACTGCCGTCGCTTAATGGATGATCTTGCCGGATATCTCAACCTTGGGAACACGTGGTTTTCGATAAAGGACCTTGGTCCAGCGCTCAGTTTCATGATCTTAGGATATCTCTTGGAACGCTCAGAGACGATCAGCAATCACCGTGGCTACGCGTTCAAATTGTGCCAAGACCTATCCAACAAGAGCCTTGATTGGCGTACATTGCTGAAGAAACCGAGGTCAAACTTAGGATGATATGATCTTGGAACAGCAAAGCCTCCCTTTGAAGATTGACCGTTTTGGGCGTTATGAGCACTGAAAAGGCAGAAAAGCTACAGCGCGAACCCTTTGCTGCTCAGGTCATATCACTGGGTAGCCTGATCTAAAAAGCCGATTCAGGGGCGTTGTAACTGAACACTGACTATTTGGGCGCCTTCAATATCATACCTTGCAATTATGCCATGTAATGGAATAAATGCAAGGTATGATAACGCGTAATCATCTCAGCCGCATTGAACACGCCCTAGACAACCAGGCAGGTGTTGTACTGCTTGGCCCACGTCAGGTGGGAAAGACAACGCTGGCGCAAGATATCGCAGAAACGCGCGATGCGGTCTATCTTGATATGGAACGTCTGGCGGATCGCCAAATCCTTGAGGAACCAGATCTGTATCTCGATGAACAAGCGGGCAAGCTTGTTGTCATTGACGAGGTGCAGCTGATCCCGGGCTTGTTTGGCGCATTGCGTGGACAGATTGATCGCCGCAGAAGGGCAGGGCACCGAACTGGTCAGTTTCTGCTTCTGGGGTCAGCCTCGAATACTCTGTTGCAGCAAAGTGCGGAATCTCTCGCTGGTCGTGTCAGCTATCATGAGCTCACGCCATTCACGCTTGATGAGGTAGGGCAGGGGGCTTTGCCACAGCTTTGGCTGCGCGGTGGGTTTCCCGACAGTTTTTTGGCGGGATCAGACCGCGAAAGCCTCACCTGGCGCGAAGACTTCATTCGCACCTATCTTGAACGAGACATCCCATCCTTCGGTTTGCGCATTCCGGCAGAAACCTTACGCCGCTTTTGGACGATGCTGGCCCATGAGCAGGGTGGGTTGCTCAATGCTGCCAAGATCGCGGCGGGCTTGGGTGTTTCAGGACAGAGCGTCGCACGCTATCTCGACCTCCTGGTTGATTTGATGCTCGTGCGGCGTTTGTCGCCATGGCATGCAAACGCGGGAAAGAGGTTGGTAAAGTCGCCCAAAGTCTATATCCGAGACGCCGGTCTCGCCCATGCACTCTTGGGACTGGAAACGACCGAGGCTCTGCTTGGCCATCCCGTCGTCGGTGGATCATGGGAAGGCTTCTGTATCGAAAATCTGATTGCAGCCGCGCCACGAGGGACGGAGGCGAGTTTCTATCGATCATCGGCAGGTGCCGAAATCGATCTGATCCTGAAACTGCCAAACCAGACGCTTTGGGCGATCGAGATCAAGCGCACCACGAGCCCGAAAGTCACGCGCGGGTTCCATATCGCTGCCGAAGAATTGGACGTCGAAGAACGATTGCTGGTCTATGCTGGTGATCGCGAAGTACCGGGGCAGGGGGGTATTCGCGCGATGCCACTGACAGCAGCCATCTCGCAGTTGAGAAGTCCGTAGATAGGTATTGATGGTTCGTGAAGCGAGCTGTTCGATCACGCAGGCTGAATCGTTTCATATTGGGTGAAACGAAAACTCGGTAGGCACACACTACCCATAAGTTTCTTGACGTTAATCGTTTCACTTTCACGGGGTATCGTTTCATGTCCTGGGCGGATCAAGCTATCCTGGATCGCATAGCTGCGCACTCAATTGGCTGACCCAGAATAGCATCGCTTAGGATACATTCCGAGACAACGCTGCACACCGCTGAGAACGAGTTCCGCGTCGCGTGAAATCCTCGAAATCCAGAGACAGCCGAACAGTGGCTGACGTTCTCGCTGGCGGCCAGGCGGTCCGCGGCCTCGCGCCGGTGGCGCTTGGCGAGAAGCGGAATACAAGGCTGCCAAGCACCCAATCAACATAAGTATATTATTGACAGTATGGTATAGTATCGTATGTTGGGTGCAGCCTTGTATGAAGGTGGCAGGAAATAGGGGGTCTTTCTTCGCATGTCTCGCTCGAAACGTCTCACTGATGCAGAGCGCATGGAGATCGTGCGCGAAGCCGCGGACGGAGTGTCCACGTCCGTGCTTGCGGAGCGGTTCGAGGTGACGCCTCGGGCGGTGCAATACACGGTGAAGAGTGACGAGGAGCGCCAGCGCGACACGGCGGTTCCAGTCTTGGCGGTGAGTGTGAAAGTAACCTCTGATGAGATGGCGGCGTTCGATGCGGTGCTGGCGTCAGCGGGGATCGAGACGCGCTCGGAAGGGCTGCGCCGCTTGATGCAAGCGGCAGGTGGCACCTTTGTGGCGGACGCCCAATTAGCGGCAGAGATGGCGCGCTATCGTGCTTCTTTGAACGAGGTTGGAAACGGTGTCGCCCAGATTGCCAAGCAGATGCAAAAGGCCAATCGGGCGGGGCAGGGAACGGGCCCCGAATTCTCCGAGTTGCGGCTTGCACAGATGCGCGGGTTAGCGCGGTTCATTTTGGACAGTGCAGACGAGATTGACCTGCTTGTGCGCCGCCGTCGTGATGCCATGCAGATGGACGCGACAGCCGCTTTGAGGGAGTTTGCTCATGCGGCTGAATGATGCAGTAGACGCGGTTACCGGTGAGGTGTTTCGCGACGGGTGGAGCCGGATTCGTGGCTCGATGCAGGGTCTGTATGCTTCAAAGCAAAAGCAGATGGTGCGCGCTGCGGCAGGACATCGGGCAGCCGTGTTCAAGGCGATCCGGGGGGGTGGGACGCACACTAAATCCCAGCTCGCAAACCAGCTGGAATACCTCACGACGAAGTCTACCCATATCGTTGACAGCAGCGGGTTTCTGGATGGCAAATCCAGCCTTGAGCGCAGCGAGATCAAAGACCTGACCGAGCGCTTTGCCAAGCGGTGGGACGGCGGGTTCAAACCCAAGCTTGGGCAAACCACGCATCTGCTAATGTCGTTCCCGATTGGCACGCGCGGAGAGGATGTGCGCGACATCGCGACCGATGTGGCGGAGCGGTTCTTCCAGAATGACGAAGGGCACTTCGATTATATCATTGCGGTGCATGAGGACCGCGACCACCCGCATGCGCATCTCGTGTTGAATCGCCGTTCGCAAGAGGGTGAGTTCTTCTATTTGGCGCGCAATCATCGATTCAACTATGACGATTTCCGATTGGCGATGGTCGAGGAAGCGGAAAAGTATGGCGTGCGGTTGGAAGCCACGCGGCGAGTGGATCGCGGCGAGGTACATTACCCGCCCAAGACCCGCGAGGTCTACGCGGCTAAGGAAGAGGGCAGGACACCAGTGGAGCGCGAACGGGTGGGCAAAGACCTGACCCGCACGCTTGCCGAAATAGCAAACACCAAAATCATGTTCCACTCGCTGGCTGCCGAGGCGTCCTCTGAGAACCGCGAAGACATTGCTGAGGTCCTGTTCCTTGCGGGCGAGGTTCTGGCGAAGGGGGGGCACGTTGAAACCGCAGGAGGCATTTACATGGCCGAAGACGAGTCTTTTGAGGATCTGCGCAGCCGTTACGCGGAAAAGGTCGCGAACATCACAGACCTGATCGCCGCAAAGCCGGATGTGGAGCGGCCCGCGCTGGAGAAATCCCTCAACGCAATTCAGGCCCGCGTGCAGCATATGCAGCCGCTCGGGCTACGGTCCAATTCCCTCTCGGAGGTCCCGTCAGAAGGCGGGGTCTATTCTGAAGCCAACATTCAGCAAAGCCAGTTCGAGCGTCTGTCTGAGCCACGGGTGCGCGCCCGCGTCGATGCAGCACTGCGCGGCACGGGGATCAGTACGTCCGAGGTCGTGGCCCGGATGGAGACAGGGGCGCAGAACGCGGCTCTGGAACATCAATGGATTGCGGATGATTTGTCCAAGGTGGCCGAGGCGAAGGATTTGAACCTTGAGCGCCGCGCGGATTTGGAACAGGCGCGGGATATCCTCAATGATGTACATGTGCAGCTGGGGACCATGCTGGAGCGGGAAGGTGTGCTGCGCCGTGACGGGGTCATTGAAGAAGCCCGCGAGGTGCAGGCGCATGTGACTGAGGCCCAGATTGAAACCGCTACCAATGCGGTTCGCATCGAGACTCGAATTGAAGCCGGGACTGAAGATCGGGACGAGGCCGTGATCGAAAGCCGTGCCGTAGAGCGTTTGGAGGACGAACAGCGGGACTATCTGCGCGACCATCCAGAACTGATCGCGCGCCCGACCGATGTGATCCGTATGAGCGAGGAGGGCAGGGCGGTGATCGTAGATCGGGCCGCTGCAGAGCGGGTTATCGTTGAGGTTGAAGCGGCGCGTTTGGGCGCGCACAGCAGGACGCCAATCTCCGTTTCCGTTGCGCGCGATCTACAGACGCGATATCCCGATATGCCCGAGCAGCTGGCGGAGGGTCTCGGCGACACATACGCGCGCGTCTATGAAGCGCGCGGCGCTGAACGGGAGGAAAACCTTACCGAGCGCGAGACAACTACGATTGAAACGCCTGAACTGTCCCGTGTTCTCGCCCATGAACGGGCAGGGGAATTGTCGTCGCCCTTTGAGACCGAAACCGAACGCGAGGCCTTCCGCGCGCAGGTGGCGCGGGTTTTGGACACGGCGCAGCTGGATCGTCTGAACGATGGCGACAGCGATGCTTTGGAAAACATCATCGAAGATCGCCTCGACCGTCTCTATGCCGCAAAGGTCTATTTGCAATCGGATGCGGCGACCGCAAACTCCGAGGCGTTGCGACAGGTTGTCGACGAGTTAGCAGACGTTGAAGTCGAAAGACAACGCGCGGCAGACGTGGACGGCGAGACGGAGCGGGGGCAGGTCCATTGAGTGGATCCATGGGCAGGGTGCGGATTGCCATCGGGGTGGTTCTGGTCACTTGGGTGGCAGGGGCGATGGGCTACACAATTGCCTCGGCTGTGCTGACCTTTAAGGCCCTCGGGTTCAGCGCCGATATCGATTTTGGATATATCGCGCAGAATTACCTCTGGATCAGAGACAGACGGCCAGACGACTTCCAACTGATCAACCTGATCATCGGCGGATGTGCCGTCGCAGGGCTGATGATGAGCCTGGCCCTGTCCGGCTCGGCCCTCACGCGCTTTGGGCAAACCCATTGGCAAAAGCGCGGTGAGATGAACGCCAACGGGTTCTTTGGGAAGCCCGGCACCGGGTTTATTCTGGGCAAGCTGGGCGGCCCAAAGTCGCGGGCCCGCTACATCACCTCAAAGGTCTTTCCCCATGCGCTGATCGTGGCACCAACGGGGCGCGGTAAAACCAGCGGCTTTGTGATCCCGAACCTGCTCACATGGCAGGGGTCTGCCGTCACGTTGGATGTAAAGGGCGAGTGTTTTGAGGCGACGGCGCGTCATCGCGCGGCCCAAGGCGACAAGGTCTACCGCTTCGCGCCCACGGATTGGGAGGGCAAGCGGACCCATCGCTATAACCCGCTTTTGCGCATCTATGAATTGGAAGACCCCGCGCGTCAGCAGATGGAATTGCAACTGCTGGCGACGCTGTTTCTGCAAAGCGACAATGATCGCGTTCAAGGGCTTTTGAAGGGAGGTATTGATCTGTTCGTGGCGGCGGGCTTGTTGGCCTTCCAGCGCAAGAAGCCGAGCTTGGGCGAGATCTACCGGATCGCGGCCTCGGGGGGCAACAAGCAGAAAGAATATGTGGCGCGGAGCCACGAGATTGACAACAAAGCTGCGAAGCTGATCTTTACGCGGCTCGCGTCCACAAACAACGACACGCTGACCTCCTATGTCTCGCTTCTGATGACGTCAGGTCTGGATCAATGGCAGAACCCCGCAATTGACGAGGCGACGCAGGTTTCCGACTTTGATTTTCGCACGATCCGCAAAAAGCCGTTCACAGTCTATCTCGTTGTCCAGCCCTTGATGGTAAAGCCGCTTGCGCCACTGATCCGATTATTTTTCTCAGACCTTCTCTCGGCGATGCAAGAGAAGGAACCGGGCCAAGATGAGCCCTGGCCCGCGATGATCATGCTCGATGAGTTCAACCGCCTTGGCAAAATGCCCATTGTGGTTGAAAGCATAGAAACCCTGCGCACCTATCGCGGACATCTGGCGGTGGTGACGCAAACCATCCCCGCCCTTGATGAAATCTATGGTGAAAACACGCGCCGCGCGCTGCAAGGCAACGCAGGCGTAAAGCTCTACCTCACTCCCTCAGATGAAAAGACCATCGAGGAGCTGAGCAAGGCCGTGGGCAAGACAACAAAGACGGTCATCACGCGGTCGCGGTCGATTGGCAAGAATCCGTTTGAGGGGCGCAGCCAGTCTACGCGGACGGAAGAAACATCGTTGTTGCCTGAAGACGAAGCGCGCCGGTTGCCGCTCGATGAAATTATCATGGTCGTGGATGCCCAGATGCCAGTGCGGGCGAAACGGATCCAGTATTTTGATGACCGGCTGTTTGCGGCGATCCATGGCGCGCAGAAGGGTGATTTGCCGTTTCCGGAGCCGGGGGGAGGGGGCCCGCAGGGCACGCTGCCTTTGAGTGTTCAGGCGATGCCTTTGTTCCCGCGTTCGCAAGGGGGAGGAGAAGATGAAACCATATCTGATAGCGCGGATCAGGTGCGAAGCGAGGCGGAACATCTGCCGACGCGGTCCGACGGACCGCCGAAGAAGTCCGCGGCCGCGGTGCAGGCGGTTGTCGCAGAGGCGCAAAGGCAGATGGAGATGGAGTTTGCCGCGCAGGTGCCTGCGACCGATTCAGAAAGAGAGTCGGACAAAGAGCCCTTACGGAATGCTGTGGGTGATTTGGAGGAGTTGGAGTTGACGGTGAAACAGAATCTTTGAGCCGGTGTGGCTTTTCGTGCGAACGGGATTAGTCTGGAAGGGAGGATCGAAGCCGAACAGTCGTCGGGTTATCAATTGACGCACGAGCTGACATCAGCCTCTGGCAATCTGTCGACACCATGGTGGTTCCTTGGCCCCAAGTTTGTATCCTGTTGTGTATCTTAAGGTGCATCGGCGCGCTGCCGTTTACTTGATGAACGCCACGCGGGGTTTCATGTTGATCGGGTAAATACTGCAACGTCCATAAGAGCAGCATTAGCTTGCTAGGGCTGCGCGTGAAATGCCAGAAACGGATTGCTTCGCTGTGACTGGCGACGGTACTCTGCAGGGGATTGTTTATGTTCCTTGGTGAACGCTTCGTAGAAGGCGGATAGCGACGCGAACCCACTATCGAGTGCGACAGATGACACCTTCGCCTCGGTTTCGACTAGGAGCATTCGAGCGTGGGACAAACGGGTCCGTGTCAGATGCTTCTTGATACTGACGGTCAAGACATCCCGAAAAACCTGCCCGGCGCGCGCCGGAGACAAGCTTGATGCCGCCGCAATATCTTTCACGTTGATCGGTAGGGTGAAGTTTTCGGAGATGAATCGCAACATTGATTCGACTTCTTGCATCGTCGTCGACCTAACTGAGAATCCATTGCCCCGGCTTGGGCTTGAAATCAGCGTAGACCACCCTTCTAACGCAAGCCGACGCAACCGCGTTTCAATTTCGGCAAGGTGCGTTCGCCGCCAGGGGGTCTGCTCAAGGTGCTTCTCATTGTAGATCCTGTTGATTAGCAAGGCGTCCAATGGATCATCATTTCGAGAAGCAATTACTTCGCCGGTTAGGATGGCTTTCACGAGATCGGACGGCAGACCCCAACGCACGAATTGACCCAGCGAAAGATAGATGTTGGTAATACGTCCTTCCCCATAGACATCGGTAACTTTATGTGGCGCAGCACCCCAAAACACGACCAGTCGATTGGCCTTCAACTTTGCTACCTGGCCCGAGAATGAGTAGTCCAAATGACAATTCTGAAGGAAATTCAATTCCACCGATGTGTGGTGATGGAAGGGGGTATCAAAGAGTGTCGGTTTGTGGCTCTCAATGATGAAGTTGTTTGGAGTCGGTACGCGGGTCTGATCAACAGACTCCGAAAATGGAACTATCGCGTCAACAGAACTTAGCCTTTGTGCCATGCTATGCCTTTCATGCCTCGGCCCGAGTACCGGGGACTCGACACCTGAGATGAGACTTTAGCATCAATATGCAAAAACAGGAAGAAGTTGTTATAAAACCGGAGGCCGAGACAAATACCTTCAAGGAGAATGCTAAAATTCTAATGGAGGAAACCAAATGATTCACAAACTCACTTGTACTGGATTCTTGCTGGGCGGCGTCTGCGCCGCTACGCTGGGAATCACCACAGCAAATGCCGATGAGATGCCCCCAGAGCGGAGCCTAGCCGGCCTTGAATACGACCTGATTGGTCGTGACGATTTGTATTCGTACCGTTCGCTCGATAACTACAGCCAAGCGCCGTTCCTTGACGCACTGGTCGCAAGTGGCGCACTTCCGCCTGTTTCTGAGCGACTGCCAGCCAATCCATTGGTCTTTAATGCCTCAGCAATGTCTGACGGGATCGGCGAATATGGCGGCGTTTTCCGTCACGTAATCGGTGGACGTCCTGAAGGCTTCCATTGGATTGCCGGTCAGCACCAAGGTTGGGGCGGCATCAACATGGCCGTTCAGGAATGCCTTGTACGCCAAGGTCCGCGTTGGCAAGTTCGCGCCGAAGACCAGACTGGTCCTTTGCCTAACTTGGCCCACTCATGGGAGTGGAGCGAAGATATGACCGAGCTGACCATGCATCTTGTCGAAGGTGTCAAGTGGTCTGACGGCGATCCGTTTGATACCGATGACATCGCCTTCTGGTGGAACGACAACGTCGAAGATGAAAACGTGACGAGCCGCATTCAGGCTGGATCTTTCGGTGGTGGAGCGAGCCTTGAGGTAATCGACGATTACTCATTCAAGTTCGTATTCCCAAGCGCACAATCGGAAACTGTTGTCGAGGGTCTCGCCTATATTCAAGGTTGCCCGGGGCCGAGCCATGTGCTTCGCGATTCTCATCCGACCTATAATTCCGACGCTTCTTACGACGATTACCTGAACGCAATGCCGTCAAGCGATGTACCGGTTCCAGTTTTGGGTGCGTGGGTTCCAGTCGAGCACCGTCCAGATGAACTGGTGATCCTTCGCCGCAATCCATACTACTGGAAAGTGGACGATGCCGGAAATCAGCTGCCCTATCTCAACGAGATGCACTTCAAGTTGACGACTTGGGACGACCGTACGACACAAGCTGTCGCCGGTACCGGTGACTGGTCGAACATGGAAAACCCAGGCAACTACGTTGAAGCGCTTAAGCAAAGCCAGGATGAAAACGCCCCGGTTACTGCTAAGTTCGGACCGCGGACATTGGCGTTCCGGATCGAGTTGAACTTTGCTCAGAACATGGCTGACAGCGACTACGACGCTGAACTGCGTGGGTTGTTCCGTGAGCAAGATTTCCGCGAAGCGCTTAGCTCGGCAATTGATCGAGACGCTCTAGGACAAGCTTTGGCACGTGGTCCATTCGCTTATCCATACATGGGTGGTTTCGCGAGCGGTTCACCTTACTATGATGCGGCTTCGACTGACTACACGCCGTTCAATCAGGGATACGCGAACGAGCTTCTGGCCGGTCTCGGTCTGGAAGACACGGACGGCAACGGGATCTTGAACGTGCCTGGCACGGGTGAAGACCTTGTCATCGACATGACCTTCAAGTCTCAGCGTAATGACGACCGTAAGCAGGTTGAAGCAGTGACATCGCAGTTGGCTGAAATCGGAATTCGCGTATTGCCAACGCCGGTTGATGAAACCAGCTTTGATCCGATCCGCAATTCTGGCAGCTTCTCAGCAATTCTTCAGCGTGTAAGCTTTGTTTTGCCTACACGGGAAACTTGCGGAAACTTGCCGACGTCCGAAATCTGTCCAGCGTTCCACCTAGCTGGATCGGAAGGTCGAGATTTCCTTCCGTTCGAAGCTGAACTTGCGGACTCTGTTCTGAAATTTAACGCATCTAGTGATGCGGCTGAACAGGCGGACATTGCCAAGCGGATGCAGGCACTACTTACAGAGAACCACTACAATATTGGTTTGGTTCAGGTTCCTGCGGCTCTGTTGGTGAACAAGCGGGTCCGCAATGCGCATCCTGGTACACCAGTCTTTATGTACGAGTGGGCTGAAGACGCGGTAATCCGTGAACGCCTGTGGGTGCCTGCTGAATTGCAAACAGAAGAGCTCCTCCCTGGTACCGTAGCCCAATACTAAGCTACGTGACCGCAACTCGTCCTACTCCCGCAAAGCGCGGGGGTGGGACATCTTACTTTCGCACTTTCCTCATGACGCCATAAGTCGGGAGCACTTGTCTCATGGACTTTCTAGTTTTTCTTGCGAAACGCGTTGCGATGTCGATCCCACTGCTTTTGGGAATCTCCATCGTATCCTTCGCAATCATCCAAGCTGTGCCCGGCGATTTCGTTGACGGTTGGATTGCAAACACTGCAGCCCAGACCGGCAAGTCCTACGACGAGCTTCTGCCCCAAGCCGAAGCGATGCGAGAGCGGCTCGGCCTCGATCAGCCAATTGCGATTCAGTACGTGACCTGGCTCAAGAACATCGTGTTCCACTTCGACTTCGGTATGTCCTTTGAGCAAAATCGTCCTGTAACTGATGTCATAGGAACCCGCCTTCCTCGTACGCTGCTGCTGGCGGTTCTGACGCTCGTCATTGGTCAGGTGTTCGGAGTGCTTCTGGGCATCTATGCGGCGACCAACCAATACAAACTGGGCGACAATATCGCCACGCTGATTGCCTTCATGGGCATTGTGATTCCGAAGTTCGTGATCTCGCTCGTGATCCTCTACTTCCTCGCTATCGTCTGGCACTCGCCCTATATTGGAGCGGTCAATTCGCCTCAGTACATCTTACAAGATGGGTGGAATTGGGCGAAGTTCTGGGACTTTCTCAAGCATGTTTGGCCGATCCTGGTAGTGTCTATTTGGGCCGGACAGGCGTACACCACGCGGATGATGCGGGGAAACCTGCTCGACGTAATGAACATGCAATACATTGAAACGGCCCGCGCCAAAGGATTGTCCCGTCGCAAGGTCCTTTTCAAGCATGCAGTACCAAATGCTCTGCACCCAGTCATCATGAACATCGGGACGCGGTTCGATTACATGATCAAGGGCGAAATCGAAATCGCAATCGTTCTGGGCATTCCTACGGTTGGCCCATTGATTCTGAGCGCCGTCGGCGATCGCGACATGTATGTCGTCGCCGCGATCTTCATGATGGTGGCCGTTTTGCTGGTGCTGGGCAACTTGTTCGCTGACCTGATGCTGGCATTGCTGGACCCTCGGGTTCGCCGCGCCACGATGAGCCGGAATTAAGGGGGTACCAATGAAACAGCCACACAACCCCACCGACGACAAACCGATGGTCGATAACCGACCTCAGATTGACGTACCCACGGCCACAGAAACAATGAATGCCGAAACCGCGACGGGCCCGGGTCTCTCCTACTGGCAGCTTGTTCGCCGCCGTTTTTTGCGCAACCGGTACGGCGTCGTCGGGCTGATTGGATGTTTGCTCATCGTGATCACAGCCGTTTTTTCAGGGATCATCGCTCCCTATGATGGTGAGACGAAGGATCGAACTGCCATCTACAGCCCGCCGCAGATGCCAAAGATCTTTGCGCCCGAAGGCGGCCTGACCCGGCCCTACATCCTAGGCTATGCCGAAGAGATGGACCCCAACACGTTCGAGATCACTTTCGTGCCCGACCCGGAGGTTCGCCATAACCTCGCGTTATTCGTGAAAGGTGATCCCTGGACGTTTTTGGGGCTAGAATTCGAGACTCGCCTAGTTGGAACCACTGACGGAGGGTTTGTGCACCTGCTGGGCACGGATTCCCTTGGCCGGGATGTGTTTTCAAGGATGGTAGAAGGCACACGAGTGACCCTTCTCATGGGCTTCCTTGTAATGGCCGCCTCCTGTTTCATTGGAACAATAGTCGGGGTTTCTTCAGGCTATTTTGGTGGGGTTTTCGACATGCTGGTTCAGCGCATAGTTGAATTCGTGAGGTCGTTTCCTGACTTGCCGCTCTATCTTGCGCTTGTGGCGATCCTGCCGCGTCGCGCTGATCCCATAACCGTCTTCATCCTTTTCGCGTCGATCCTTGTCTTGCTCCGTTGGGCGGACCTTAGCCGCGAACTGCGGGGCAAAGTTATTTCTTTGCGATCAATGGACTATGTTCGTTCGGCTGTAGCAGTCGGGGCATCGGACCAACGCATCATCGGGCGCCATATCGTGCCAAACACTTCATCACACATCATCGTTTGGGCAACTTATCAATTACCTGAAGTGATCCTGCTGGAAAGCTTCCTATCCTTTCTTGGCGTCGGTGTGCAGGCTCCTATGGTCAGTTGGGGGACGATGCTGAATCAAGTGCGTGATTTCCAATCCTTTGCGGCCGCCCCCTGGTTGATGGCACCAGTTGGAATGATCGTAATCTCTGTTTTGGCTTTCAATGCGTTTGGTGACGGCCTGCGCGATGCAATGGACCCGTATTCCAATGACTGATCCCCTATTGAAAATTGAAAACGTCGTTGTGGACTTTCGCACAATTCACGGCACCGTAAACGCCGTGCGCGGCTTGTCCTACGAAGTGGCGCGCGGCGAAACACTTGCCGTTGTCGGTGAAAGCGGGTCGGGCAAGTCGGTAACTGCCCGGGCCATAATGTCGATGCTGGCCGAAAACGCACGTGTCGGGGCCGATAGCCGGATTTGGTTCGATGGAACCGACCTGTCGGAATTGTCCGAGCTCGAAATGCAGGAAATCCGCGGAAACCGAATTTCAATGATCTTCCAGGAGCCGTTGACATCGCTCAATCCGATCCACCGGGTCGGAGATCAGGTCGCTGAGATTATTCAGATACACCGCCCGATGCCAAAGAAGCAGGCGATGGCTGAAGTTTTAAAGCTCTTTCAAGAGGTTCAACTGCCTGATCCCGAGGCACGGCTAAGCCAATATCCGCACGAAATGTCGGGCGGTCAACGCCAGCGGGTCATGATCGCAATGGCCCTCGCCAACAAACCGGACCTTCTGATCGCGGACGAGCCAACAACAGCGCTCGACGTGACCGTGCAGGCGGAAATCCTCACGCTGCTCAAAGACCTGCAGAAATCCCATAACATGGCGGTCGTATTGATCACTCACGATCTAACAGTTGTCGAAAAGACCTCTGACAAGGTGGTCGTGATGCGTTACGGCGAGGTCGTCGAGCGGGGAAACACACAGGACGTTTTTGCCAACCCCCAGCATCCTTACACACGTCACCTGCTAGAAAGCGAACCCAAGGGTCGCCCAGATGAGCTGGATCCCGACGCGGCACCGCTGATGGTGGCTAAAGATATACGCGTGGCATTTCGGATTGCGCACGGCGGCTTGATGAGCCGGAAACATGTCGATCTTGTTGCGGTCAACGATATCTCAGCCAGCATTCGTCGAGGCGAAACCTTGGGCGTTGTCGGAGAAAGTGGCTCAGGCAAGACCACGCTGGGAATGGCCATGATCCGGCTGTTAGAGCCGAACGGCGGACAAATTACATTTGGCGGCGACCGCATTGATGGCCTTACGCGCAAACAGATGCGTCCGTACCGCACCCGTGTTCAAGTGGTGTTCCAGGACCCGTTCTCATCGCTTAATCCTCGCATGATTATTCGACAGATTCTCGAAGAAGGACTTATCGTAAACGGCATTGGCAAAAATGCCGCCGAGCGTGAAGAACTGATCGGACAGGCACTGGACGATGTTCAGATGCCCCGCGATGCGATGCAGCGTTTCCCGCACGAGTTTTCCGGTGGCCAGCGGCAACGACTGGCCATTGCTCGTGCCGTTGTTTTGCAGCCAGAATTCATCCTACTCGACGAACCAACTTCGGCGCTTGACCTGTCAATTCAGGCCCAAATCATCGACCTTTTGCGAGACCTGCGGGCAAAGCACGACCTAAGCTATATGTTCATCAGCCATGACCTGAAAGTGGTGAAGGCCCTATGCCACAACGTGATGGTCATGCAGCACGGAGACATCATCGAAACCGGTCCGACATCGCAAGTGCTTGAAGCACCAAAAACAGAATACACAAAGCGTCTGGTCGACGCAGCTTTCAAGGTGGTGGCCTAATGTACCGAATTGACGATCGCACTCAGACACTCGTGCTGGAACCAACGAACGGACTTCCATGCATTGCCTATTTTGGCCCGCGTCTATCCGAAGCCGAAGATTTGTCCCAATTGGCCGCCGCAGGCTGCAGGGACATGACCGGTGGAATGGTGGATGCATTGCCGCGGTTAACGATATGCCCGGTCTCCGATGGCGTCCATTTGGGCCAGCCGGCTTTGCGCGTTCTTGACAGCAACGGCGCAGAGATTTCCCTGCGGTTTGAGCCGGCAACAATCACACCTAAAAGTCAGACTCTTATTGTCTCGGCTGTTTCGGGTGACCTGACTTATACTGCCGAAATTACTCTTGATGGCGTGTTGACCCTTCGGGCCAGCATCGATTCACTTACGCCGGTCAGATTGGGCTGGCTTTCGGCACCGGTCCTGCCGGTCCCTGGCGCGCAGACCGAATTGATCGAGTTTTCGGGTCGTTGGAATGGAGAATTCCGGATGCAGCGTCAGCCTTTCTCGGTTGGCGCCCGACTGCGTGAAGCACGGCAAGGCCGCTCTGGCCACGAAACGCCACCTTTCGTTTATACTGCAACGCCCGACGCACGCTTTACCAGAGGTGAAGCGATGGCCTTTGCCTATGGCTGGCCAGGTGGGCACAGGATGATTGCTGAGGAACTGCCGGATGGTCACCGCATGATCCAGTTCGGTAATAGCGCAGGTTCGGAACGTGCGCCCAACAAGCACTTCGAGACCGCACCACTAACGATCGTTCGGTCTGACACAGGCCTCAATGGTTGTGCAGTGCAGTTGCAGGCTCATGTACGGGACACTGTTGTTACATGGTCAGATCCTTCACGCAAACGGCTCGTGCATTACAATTGCTGGGAGGCCGTCTATTTTGACCACGACTTCGCAACCTTGTCCGATATGGCTGAGCGCGCCGCGCGTATCGGGGCAGAGCGGTTCGTGCTGGACGACGGTTGGTTCGGTAAGCGTAATGACGATACTTCATCCCTCGGTGATTGGCAGATCGACCGGCGCAAATGGCCTGATGGGCTGACGCCGCTAATCGACAGGGTACACGAGCTTGGTATGACGTTCGGGCTTTGGGTGGAACCAGAGATGGTCAACGCCGATAGCGATCTTTACCGCGCCCATCCTGACTGGGTATTGGGACCGGCTGATCAAGTCACCGGGCGCTATCAGTTGGCACTGGATCTCGGAAAGGCCGAGGTTCGCGATTACCTGTTTACCGCACTCGATGCGATCCTTTCTGAAAATGAGATCGACTATTTCAAATGGGATCACAACCGTCTGTTGCCGATGCCAGATGCAGCCCAGGCACGTGGTATCATGGAATTGTTCGCGCGGTTGCGTGAGGCCCACCCTGGGGTAGAGATCGAAACTTGTGCTTCGGGTGGGGGTCGGATTGACTATGGCATCCTACAGCACACAAGCCGAGTCTGGCTGTCAGATTGCATCGATGCGCACGAACGACTGCGGATGCAACAGACCGCTGCGTTGTTGATCCCATCGGCCATAACGGGCAGCCATGTCGGTGCGGAACATTCACACACGACAGGTCGCAGCCTGACGATGGAGTTCCGGGCATGGATCGCTGCAATGCGCCAAATGGGATTCGAGAGCGATTTGCGTAGCTTCAGCAAAGAAGACGAGGCCAAACTGGCGCGCATCACTGCGTGGTTTAAAGACAACCGCGACTGGATGATGGCTGGGGACATCCATGCCCTCGATAGCGACGACCCTGCGGTGACCGCAGAAATTCAGATCGCAAAAGATAGGGATCGCTTCGTCGTCTTCGCAGGACAAAGTGCAACTTCGGAGCAAAACCTGCCGCGCGCCCTACGCCTGAGCGGCCTGGATGCAGACGCATTTTATGAAATCCGGCTCGCAAACCCCGAGCAAATAGCGCCACATTCGCGTGGCGACAACGCGCTAAAGGCGGTGGCATTGCGACTGTCAGGCCGGGTTCTGATGACCTCGGGGATTAACCTGCCGTTGGCATGGCCCGAAACGATTTATGTGATCGAAGGGCACCGGGTGTGACCAAAAGACTGATTAAGAAAGTGAGACGACTATGACGAGCCCAAAAATTACATTTATCGGTGCCGGATCGACAGTATTTATGACAAATATCGTCGGTGACATTCTTCAGCGCGAAGCGTTGCAAGGTGCGCATGTTTCGCTCATGGATATCAACCAACAGCGGCTGGAAGAAAGCGAAGTTGTCTTCCGCAAAATGGTTGCTTCGCTTGGCGTTGAGGCAACACATTCGATTCACCTTGATCAACGAGAGGCGCTCGAAGGCGCTGATTTTGTCGTCGTTGCTTTTCAGATTGGCGGGTTCGAACCTTGCACGGTTACCGATTTTGAGATCCCCAAGTCATTTGGCCTAGACCAGACAATCGCCGACACGCTTGGAATCGGCGGGATCATGCGGGGTCTGCGGACCGTGCCGCACCTTTGGTCGGTCTGCGAAGACATGACTGCCGTTTGCCCGGATGCGCTGTTGCTGCAATACGTGAATCCGATGGCCATCAATACGTGGGCTATTGCCGAGCGTTATCCGAATATCAAGCAAGTTGGGCTCTGCCATTCCGTGCAACACACAGCTGCCGAACTGGCAAGTGACCTTCAATTGCCGGTGGACGATATCCGCTATTTGTCGGCAGGTATTAACCATGTCGCATACTTCCTGAAATTTGAGCAGGTAGAAGCTGATGGAAGCTACCGTGACCTCTACCCACAACTTCATCAGGGATATGAACAGGGTATCTTTCCGCGGCCCGAAAGCACCTCGAATCCGCGATGCCCGAATAAGGTCCGGTATGAGATGATGAAACGGCTGGGCTATTTTGCGACAGAAAGCTCCGAACATTTTGCCGAGTACGTCCCGTGGTTTATCAAGTCGGGTCGTGAAGATTTGATCGAACGGTTTGGCATCCCGCTGGACGAATACCCAAAGCGCTGTGTTGAGCAGATCGCGGACTGGAAAGACAAGCTGGAGGAATATCGAAAGGCCGATAAGATCGAGGTCCCGAACTCGATCGAATACGCCTCTGAGATTATTAACTCTGTCTGGACTGGTGTGCCGAGCGTCATTTACGGAAATGTTCAAAACCGAGGCTACATTCCGGCCCTGCCCGAGGGATGCGTAGTCGAGGTGCCTTGCCTTGTGGATCGCAACGGTATTCAGCCAACTCAAGTGCCTGAGCTTCCACCGCAATTGACCGCGATTATGCGCAGCAACATCAATGTGCAGGAACTGACCGTTAGGGCGTTGCTAACGGAGAATAGGGAGCATGTTTACCATGCTGCCATGATGGACCCGCATACTGGCGCAGAACTGGACCTAGACCAGATATGGGCTCTGGTCGACGCCCTGATTGCTGCCCACGGCGATTGGCTTCCGGGCTGGCTGTCCGGGGCAAAAGTAATGCGAGTGGCATGACCAAATCCGACCCGACCCATCTGGTGATCGTCGGCGGGGGTACCGCCGGCTGGCTAGCTGCGCACCTGTTTAAGACAGAAAGCGAGCGGCAAGGGATACCAATGCGTATCACGCTCGTTGAAAGCTCAAAAGTCCCGACCATCGGGGTGGGCGAAGGTACAACCTCAGTCTTCGGCGGCGTGTTACAATCACTCGGCTTCGACGAGGAAGATTTCCTCGCCCATACCGATGCTACAATCAAGTATGGAATACGCCATCGGGATTGGCGGCGGCTTGGCCATGTCTACGATGGTCCGATTGATGATGCCTATGCTCTGACCGATCGGATTCCGGGGGCGGGGTCTTGGATCGACACCTTTTGCGTTGCCGCCGGGCGCTCCGTTTCCGCGCCGCATATCTTCGCCAAGCTCATGGAAACCGGCAAAGCGCCGGTAGCCGAAATGGGGGGCCGCCGCGTTCCTGTAAGCCGCTTTCACCACGCCTATCATTTTGACCAGGCCAAAGTCGGAGCCTACTTACGCCGCAAGGCAACTGACATCTCCAAGATCGATGCTCTTGTGGAAAGTGCAGAGCGTGATGGCAAATCGGGCTGCGTTACCAAATTGAGACTCGATACTGGGGAAACGATCGCAGGGGACTTCTTCATCGACTGCACCGGCTTCCGCCGCACTTTGATCCAAGGGACCATGGGCGCAAGTTGGGTAAGCTATTCCGACGCGCTGCCGGTCAATCGCGCGATGCCGTTTTGGCTAGACCTTGCCGAAGACGAGGAAATTCCGACCTTTACGCACGCATGGGCCCAAGCGTCGGGGTGGATGTGGCAGATCCCGACGCAGGGCCGGATCGGATGCGGATATGTCTATTCGGATCGCCATTCGTCACCTGATATCGCCTTGGCGGAGATCGAGGGTGTGCTTGGTCGCAAGATCGAGCCACGCGCCGATATTCCTGTCGACGCGGGACGTATCTCCGAGGTCTGGCGCGGCAACGTTCTTGCGCTCGGGCTTGCATCCAGTTTTCTCGAACCTTTGGAAGCGACTTCAATCCACGGCACTATCGTCGCGGTTTTACTGTTTTGCCGCCGCCACTTGTTGCAGATCAGCGCTCCCTTGCAGAAAAATCAGCAGCGCTACAATGCGGCCATCGCAAAACAAGTGGACGACTTTCGCGACTTCATCAATCTGCACTACGTCAGTGAACGGGATGACAGCCCATTCTGGCGCGACGTAGCAACAGACTTCATCCTGCCGCAAGTGCGTCAGAAACTGATAAATTGGCAAGAACGGATGCCCGGGCCGGAAGACTTTACCAACGATTTGGATGGCCTTCCCCATGTGGAAGAGCTTCTGCATTATCCGGTTCTTGACGGTCTTGGATTGCTCAATCGAAGTGTCGCGCGAGAACGCATGGCCCAAGACCGCAAACTGCGGGATTTCGCTCGGGCGACCGTCGACCATCTGGAAAAACAGGCCGGAAATGTCGCATCGCATGCGATTTCACATCGTGCATGGCTCAGTAGCCTGAGTTCCAATGCGATCGCCTGACTGGCAAGAAAGAGAAATTTAATGACAAAAGACCGCCGCAACCGCGCTTGGTATGGAAAGCTGGACAAGGACGGATTCATCCATCGCAGCTGGATGAAGAACCAAGGCTTTCCAGATCATGCTTTTGATGGGCGCCCCGTCATTGGCATCTGCAACACGTGGTCGGAGTTGACGCCATGCAACAGCGGCTTGCGCGATCTGGCCGAAGGCGTGAAGCGCGGCGTGTGGGAAGCCGGTGGTTTTCCCGTAGAGTTCCCCGTGATGTCGCTGGGCGAAACCCAGATGAAGCCAACCGCTATGCTGTTTCGCAATTTGTTGGCGATGGATGTCGAAGAATCGATCCGCGCCTATGGCATCGACGGCGTTGTTCTTTTGGGTGGTTGTGACAAAACAACACCCGGCCAGTTGATGGGGGCGGCCTCGGTCGATTTGCCATCTATCGTGGTTAGCTCTGGGCCGATGCTGAATGGCAAATGGCAGGGCAATGACATTGGGTCTGGCACGGATGTTTGGAAATTCTCGGAAGCGGTCCGCGCCGGTGATATGACTTTGAAAGATTTTATGGCGGCTGAGTCCGGTATGAGCCGCTCAAAAGGTGTCTGCATGACGATGGGCACCGCCTCGACCATGGCGTCGCTTGTTGAGGCCATGGGCCTAAGCCTACCGACAAACGCAGCCCTTCCAGCTGTGGATTCACGTCGCATGGCGTTGGCGCACCTTACCGGCAACCGTATTGTCGAAATGGTGGACGAAAACCTGAAACCTTCGGACATTATCACGCGGGCATCTTTGGAAAACGCGATTTTGGCCAATGCTGCCGTTGGCGGTTCCACAAATGCAGTGGTGCATCTTCTGGCCATAGCTGGCCGTGTTGGCATTGATCTGAAACTGGAAGATTTTGACCTTGGCGGCGACGTTCCCCTGTTGGTCAACTGCATGCCGTCTGGCAAGTACCTGATGGAAGATTTTTGTTACGCTGGTGGTATGCCGGTGATCTTGAAAGAGTTGTCGGGACATTTGCGTAAAGCCAAAACTGTGCTTGGTGGTGACATCAGCGCCTATGCAGACGGTGCTGAATGCTGGAACCGCGATGTGATCTACCCGATCGACGACCCTCTGAAGCCATCGGCTGGCATCAAGGTCTTGAAAGGCAACCTCGCCCCACGTGGGGCCATCGTGAAGCCTTCTGCCGCAAGCGAGCATCTTTTGGAGCACGAAGGCGAGGCTTACGTCTTTGAAAACATTGAAGAGCTAAAAGCCACAATTGACAACGATGATCTGCCGGTGACCAAGGACAGCATCCTTGTTCTTAAGGGCTGCGGCCCAAAAGGGTATCCGGGCATGGCTGAGGTTGGCAATATGCCTATCCCGTCCAAACTGGTCAAAGAAGGCATCAAGGATATGGTGCGCATTTCTGACGCCCGCATGTCGGGCACGGCCTTTGGCACGGTGATCCTGCATGTCACGCCCGAGGCGAACGAGGGCGGAATGCTTGCGCTGGTGAAAACCGGCGACCGCATTAAATTTTCGGCAAGTCAGGGCAAGTTGGAATTGCTCGTATCCGAAGAAGAACTGGCCGAGCGCCGCGACGCATGGCAACCCGAACCGCCGCATTACACCCGCGGCTATGCCAAAATGTATGTGGATCACGTCCTGCAAGCGGATCAAGGCGCGGACCTTGATTTCCTTGTTGGCAACGACACCCGCCCCGTCACACGAGAGAGCCACTGATGACCCAGACTGCAACATTCCACGATCTCGACGGCAAAAGCGTCTTCATCACCGGCGGAGGCTCGGGCATCGGCGCGAATTTAACCGAAGGCTTCTTGCGGCAAGGTGCCAAGGTCGCTTTTGTGGGGCGCTCCGACGCCGCGGCCTTTGTGGACGCTATGGAGGACGAGACCGGCAATCGCCCATTGTTCATCCAATGCGATATCACGGACACACCCGCGATTCAGGCCGCAATTGCGCAAGTCACAGAAGCCCACGGTCCTGTCGGTGTCCTTGTGAACAATGCCGCCAACGACCAGCGCCACAGCACCGAAGAGGTTACCGAGGAGTTCTGGGACTGGATGCAGGCAATCAACCTCAAGGCCCATTTTTTTGCCTGTCAGGCTGTCGTGGAGGGCATGAAGACGTTGGGTGGCGGATCTATCATAAACCTCACATCGATCAGTTACATGATGGGCGGGGCCGGTTACCCGCTTTATACAACGGCCAACTCCGGACTAAACGGCATGACCCGCAGTTTAGCGCGGGAATTCGGCTCCCAAAGTATTCGGGTGAACGCATTGGCTCCAGGCTGGGTTTTGACGCAAAAGCAGCTGGACAAATGGGCTGACCCAGCGTCGCTAGCCACTCACCTGGAAAAGCAATGCCTAAAGGAGCATCTGAAGCCCGACGATATCGTTTCTGGGACGCTGTTCCTGGCCTCCTCCGCAAGTCGCATGATGACCGGACAGGCGCTCGTCATCGACGGCGGCGTGGCGGTGACGGGGTGATGGTCATGGACGTAGAATGGATTGCTGTAGATTGGGGGACGACGAACCTTCGTGCCTGGCTGATTGCGGGTGACGGCGAGGTGCTTGCGACTTGTCGTTCGGAGTTGGGAATGTCACGTCTCAGGCCCGAAGAATTTGAAGCGGCGTTGATGGAAACTGTTGAAGATGCACTTCGAAGCAATGGACAAATTCCGGTCATCGTTTGTGGGATGGCGGGTGCGAGAGAGGGGTGGAAGGAAGCCCCATACTCAGCCGTTCCTTGCGCTCCACCGGGGCTTAGCGAAGCGGTCACTCCCCAAACAAGGGATGTGCGACTGCAAACGTTTATTATTCCTGGCCTCAAGCAATTGGAACCCGCTGATGTTATGCGGGGCGAAGAAACACAGATCTCTGGCTTTCTTGCCGGACAACCGGATTTTGAAGGGGTGATCTGCCTTCCGGGAACACACACCAAATGGGTCCGTGTTTCCGATAGAACGATCACCGAATTCCACACCCATATGACTGGTGAAATATTTAGCCTGCTTTCGTCACAGTCGGTTTTGCGTCATTCCCTCGGGGGTGAAGGTTGGGATCAGGACGCTTTCATCGAGGCACTGGAAACTGTGATTGAAGACCCAACTAGAATTTCTTCAAGGCTCTTTTCGATCCGAGCGAAGGCACTTTTGAATAACACCGAAGATGCTTATCTCAGGTCGGAGCTCTCAGGATATCTGCTTGGGCTGGAGCTTGGTGGTGTGGGGCGGAAATGGCTCGACCAAGAGACCGTCCTTATTGGAGATTCGCGTCTTGTCGAACTATACAGAGCAGGTCTCAAGATCCTTGGGATCAATGCAATCATAGTCGAAGACAAAGATATCACGCTTTCTGGCCTGCGGCACGCCTATGCGGAGTTGGTAAGATGAGCCGGGCGATTGTCGCAATTCTCAGAGGTGTGAGTCCTGAGGAGGTCGAAGGACTTGGTGGGGCTCTGATCGAGGCTGGGATCAGCAGGATCGAGGTGCCTCTCAATTCTCCGAAAGCTTTCCAGTCCATAGAGCAACTGGCCCGGAAATATGGGAACGTCGCTGAGATTGGGGCTGGTACGGTATTGACGGAAGATGACGTCGAGCGGGTATCCCAAGCTGGTGGTTCTCTGATCGTTTCCCCTAACGCTAATGTTAGCGTCATTCGCCGAACAAAATCTTTGGGACTCAAGTCCTTTCCGGGTGTTCTGTCGCCAACAGAATGCTTTAGTGCCCTTTCGGCCGGCGCGGACGCGCTCAAGTTCTTTCCAGCGTCAATACTCGGTCTGAACGGCTTCATGGCTCTCAAGGCAGTTCTGCCGAAGGATACGCAAACCTTTGCGGTTGGCGGAGTCGGAGAAGCTGACTTTAGCAGCTGGATATCCGCGGGCGTGACAGGTTTTGGGATCGGGACGGCTCTCTTCGTGCCAGGTCTGACACAAGCAGAAGTAGAAAAGCGCGCCCACGCGCTGGTAAGCGCTTATGATCGTTCAAAATCCTCTTGATACAAATCGCCTTTGGGGTAACTGTAAACATCTTTAGTTTACAGAAAAAAGGTTTCTTGGGCGGACGATGAACCTATGAAACTAGGTGTTGACGCCACATTGGACGATTCTGTCGAGTGCCCGTATTGACCCTCATCGTCTCCCCAACCTTCCCAGCCTCGCCAGTTGCGCCAACATCTGAGACCCGGTCCCTGGTGACCCTGAGCCACTTGCCTGACCAGTTTGTCCCATCCCTTGCCGCACAGGCATCTGCTGTGCCCCGAAGAACTGCCGCGCCCTGAGGGCTGCATATTCCGCGCCGCGTGCCCCACCGATCAGGTAGCGGTTGTAGGCCTGCTGGCTGCCCATGGCGGCGCGGGCGAAGCTGTAGCCGCCACCCAGTCCGCCAGACAATGCTGGCATCATGATGTTTCCGGAAATCGCCCGTACGATGAATGGTGTCGCGACGATGAACCCCTTGGCCATCAACACCATCATAAAGAACGGAATCAGCGCGCCGATATTAGTGGCACCTTCAGGATCGCCAAGCTCGCCGATCAACGCAGAGGAGACGCCCGTGATCGTTGCGAATACGCCTGCGACGACGATCGGGTAGAGCGCGAAGGAGACTAGGGCCGAAAGCCAGCGCGTGAAATAATCCTTGGTGACCTCGAAGAGGGTCAGGAAAATCATCACCGGGGCGATTCCGATCAGAAGCGCGATCATCAGTCGGGAGGCCACGAGGATGAAGGCGGCCAGTCCGCCGAGGATTGAGAGTAGAAGCACACCGACGATGTCGAGCATGGCGCCGGCCATCCAGTTCAGCTCGGACCCGGCAGCGTTCAGATAGTCGCCTAGCTCCGCGATCAGGCGGTCGAATTCTTCGGCGAAAGTTCCAGAGGGCCCCGGACTGCCGCCGCCGACGGAGGCCACCAGCGCGCCCGCGATACTGTCGATCCCATAGAGAATGGCAGACGAGAAGGCGTTGAACTGCATCCAATTGGTCGCGAATATCCCGATGAGCCCGATCTTGACCGCGAGCCAGAAGGCCGTGTGCCCATCCATGGCCCGATATTGATAGATCATGTTGATGCCGACGAGGATCACCACCAGCGTTGTCCCCAAAACCAGGAGCGTGCCGACCGTTGCCGCAACCGCACCAAACTGGGTCTCAGCGGCGGTGTCGAGATAGGCTTGGGAGGTTTCAACGAAGTAGGTGACGACACTCATCGCGGGGCTGCCTTACCAATTACCTGCGGCGTCGCAGATGGCCTTGGCGGCAGTTCGGGCGGCGTTGGCGCGGCGGTTGTAGGCGTCCGAGGCTTGCAGCATCTCCCATCGTTCGTCGCTCGCGTACCTCTGCCGAAACACCGCCTCGGCCGCGTCCCAGGACGGGAACTGGATTTCGCAATCGCAGCTGCTGGTCTCGACAATCCGCTCGAGGTTCTGGGCGCGGTAGATGTCCTGGACCAGCACGCGCTGATAGGCTTGGCGCAGGGGGATCTCCTGCATCCACACGGGTTCAACGGGCCGCTCCGGACAGACGTCGAAACTGCGATCGAGGGTCGGCACGAGATTACGCTCAGCGAAGCCGGGTGCCGACGTCAGTCCCAGGACCAGCGCAGTCAGTACGAGGGTACAGCCCGCCTGCCTCATGCCGTGGCTCCAGCGGGTGTGGTTTCGCGCTTCAGGAAAACGGTGTGCCCGATATTGGCGAACTCCGAAGTGCTGATCGACACCACCTCCCACCCGTCTGCGCCTTTCTCGTTCAGGCTGGCCTGCATGTCGGAGAGGCTGGTCTTGCGGGTCATGGGAAAGGACAGGATATTGTATTCAAACGTCTTCATTGGGAAATTCCAATCTCAGTTGCGCCGGGGAGGTAGAATTCGGTGATGCCGCGTTTGCCGTCATGCCGACCGGCCTGGATGATCACGTCGATGGAATTCTCGATGTACTGGATCATGTCAGTATAGGTCATCGGGATCTCGGTCTTGAGTGCTGCGATCGCGAGGCGCTGCACCGCCAATTGCGGGGTTTCGGCATGCAGTGTGGTCATGGAGCCGCCATGGCCGGTGTTGATGGCTTCCAGAAAGGTCATGGCCTCCTTGCCGCGCACCTCGCCCAGGATGATCCGGTCGGGGCGCATGCGCAGCGTGGCGGTGAGAAGCACATCGGCGGTCTGGAATTCTGTGTCGCGATTGGCGATGAGGGTCACGGCGTTGGGCTGGGTCGGCAGAAGCTCGGCGGCTTCTTCTATGGTGACGATGCGTTCCTCAGACGACACATGGGAGAGGATCTTT
>NZ_CP162412.1:2695000-2969104 GCF_040931995.1 Pelagovum sp. HNIBRBA483 | reverse complement strand
CATCGATAGGCGTGGAAAATCGGTCACTAAGTGGGATTCAATCGACCTTTTGTATGACATGCCGACCGAAGATGCGCTCGCAATGTGGATCGCGGATATGGATTTTCGCCCCGCAGCATGTGTCCAACAAGCGGCTGAAGAGCTCCTAAGAAGGAATGATTACGGTTATTTCACCCATTTTGATCGGTATTACGATGCTGTGGGCTGGTGGGCCGAAAACCGGCATGGATGGAAGATCGAACCGGATTGGATATCGGTTACCGGCGGCTTGGGGAATGGTATCGCCATCGCAATTCAGACCTATACCAACCCTGGTGACGAAATCGTCATTTTCACCCCCGTTTATCAGGAATTTGCGGTGAAAACCCGAAATGCGGGTCGGGCGGTCAGGGAACTTCCGCTTGCCATTGGCGCGGACGGCAAATTCAGAATGGATTTCGAGCACTATCAGGAACTTCTGTCCGGCCGTGAACGGCTGGTCTTGCTAAGTTCACCGCATAATCCGGCAGGGCGCGTTTGGTCGGCCGATGAACTGCGTGATCTGGTTGCTTTTTGTCGGAAGAATAATCTGCTGCTGATCTCGGACGAGGTGCATCAAGACATCGTATTCCCCGGTTTCGAGCATCAAACGATTTTGAAAGTCCTGCCGGACGCAGTTGATATGACAATCGTGACGTCATCGGCCTCGAAGACGTTTAATATCGCCGGTTTGCGCACGGGTAACGTGATCATCCCCGACCCGAAACTGCGGAAGAAATACAAGAACTTTTGCCGCAGCTTGGATATGTCTCCGAATCTCTTTGGAATGCGTATGACAGAGGCTGTCTATAGTCCGGCAGGTGCCGAGTGGGTGGACGCGCTGTGTAGCTATCTTGCGGAAAATGCGCGCCTTTTCAACGATGGCACGAACCGGATCGCGGGCGTTACAGCAATGGAGATGGAAGCAACCTATTTGGCTTGGCTCGATTTCGGTGGGACTGGATTGTCCACGGATGAGATCGTAAGGCGCGTGGTCGATGGCGCCCGCATTGCGCCAACGCCGGGTGTCCCACTTGGAACGGGAGGAGAAACCGGCTTGCGGTTTAATCTGGCGATGCCGCGCGTGCGGATCGAGGAAGCCGTTTCGCGGCTTCAATCCACGTTCGCCGTTAATTGGTAGCGATTACTTCAATCGCGGGTGATTAGGGCGACGGGTTCGTCGCCCTCGCGCACGAAATCGGCAGCGGGCCGGTCAGTAACAGGCGCATGCCATTTGAACTCGTAGATGCGCTCGCCATCTTCCTCCCGCGAGGTGTAGACGAGGCATTGGTAGAGATGCCGCGCACCGTCATAAAGCTCGACATGACCCCGAAGGTTGGGGGCGTTCTCAGCCTCCATCGCGAATCCACCGTCCCAAAAACGCAAGATGCGATAGACATCATCACCGTCATGCACGCACAGGCGTGACGAACGGCGCTGCGCCGCTTTTCGGGCATCTTCCAACCCTTTTAGAACGGCTTCCGGCAGAAAATCTGTCATGTGCGATGCTCCCTACTAATCATGAACTTCTCGTATTTTCGGTGAAGTTCAAGTTAAGAAAGCAGGGTGCAGAATTTCTCGGCCGGTCAGCGTTGCAATTTTTACACGGGCTCTTTTCGTGCCTTCGGGCGCAGCACATGCGGGCGCGCGGCGTCATATAAAGCACTGTCAGGGAAGCCGTGCTGATCAGAGAGGGCAGGACCAACGAGGATCAACGCCGTTCGGGTGATCTTCGCCTCGCGCACTTTCTCGCGCACCGTGGTGAGCGTGCCGCGAATAATCTGCTGATCGGGCCAACCGACGCGATAGATCACCGCAACGGGGCAGTCCTCACCATAAAACGGGACCAACTGCCGCTCGATTTCCCTCAGCGCACGGATACCGAGATGGATTGCGAGCGTGGTGCCGGTGCGAGCGAAGTTTTCCAGCGTTTCGCCTGCTGGCATGGAGGTCGATTTCATCGACATGCGGGTGAGAACAATGGATTGAGCGACTTCAGGAATGGTGAGTTCCTGCCCGAGAGCCGCTGCTGCTGCCGTGTAGGCAGGGACGCCGGGAATGATCTGATAATCAATATTGTCCTGACGAAGGCGCCTGATTTGTTCTGCGATTGCGCCATAAAGCGATGGGTCGCCGGAATGTACGCGCGCGACATGCTGCCCTTTTTCATGGGCCGCGACGATTTCCGCATGGGTTTCGTCCAGCGTCATCGGCGCGGTATCGAGCACCCGTGCATCTTTGGGTGCGATTGCGACGACCTGTTCCGGCACCAGTGACCCCGCATAGAGGCAAACGGGGCATTCGCCGATTAAACGCGCGGCTTTCAGCGTCAGAAGCTCGGGGTCGCCTGGCCCTGCGCCGATGAAATAAACAGTCATGCCTGCGCTTCCTTCTTGGTTGAGAGATCGCCATCGATCTTTCGGGCATACCCCCTTGGTGTGAACATGCGGGGGCCTTCGCCCAGCTGTGCGAGGCGGGAGTTGGACGAACCGATGAGAACAACTGTCAGCATATCGACCTCATCGACCTGCAAATCGGCAAGCTTGCGATAGCGGATATGTTCTTCCGGCCTGCCGAGGCTGGAAGCCAACATGACAGGCGTATTCGCTGGGCGGTGCTCAAGCAGGATGTCACGCGCTTCGGCAAGGAGCGTGCGCCGTGTTTTGGAGACGGGATTATAGAATGCGATCACAAAATCGCCCTCTGCGGCAGCCTTCAGGCGCCGGATGATTTCGTCGCGGGGGGTGAGGAGATCCGAGAGGGAGATCGTGCAGAAATCATGGCCTAATGGCGCACCTGCTCGGGCGGCGGCGCCTTGCAGTGCCGATACGCCGGGGGAGCAGACGACCTCGACCCGATGCGCGGCATCTGACACGCCATGCTGATCTGCGTCGCGGTCCAGCAGCTCGAAGACTAGCGCGCCCATGGCGTAAATGCCTGCATCACCAGAGCAAACAAGGGCGACATTCTTACCCAAAGCAGCTTGTTCTAGCGCGTAGCGGCAGCGGGCTTCCTCGCCGCCGAGAGGGAAATCAGAGCGTTGCTTTCCTGCGGCCAGAGGGCCGAGTAGATCAATGTAGAGGCCGTAGCCAACAAGCTCTTCGGCATCGGCAACGAGGCGCGAAACCTCGGGTGTGCGCCAGCTTGATTGGCCGGGGCCGATCCCAACGATAGAAAGCCTGCCGCGTGCGCGGCCGCGCAATACGATGAGGGGGGCGGGGGCTTTGGCGATGGCGCAAGTCGCGTTCGCAGTTTTGCGTTTGGCCACATGCAATGTGCCTTCAGAGCCAACAGCTGCAAGCGCTGCAGCCTCGGACACGCCATGGCAGCCCACCTCTGCAAAGACCACCTCGGACGGATTGGCGAGGCGTGGGGTTTCGGCTTCGAGTTCTGCGGCTTCGAAGAGGCGGAACGGCACACCAAGGCGCCGCGCAACTTCATTAATGGCGGGTTCGTCGGCCTTGAGGCCAATTGAATTCACGCAGGCGATGGCACCAGTGGCGATGCCGGCATTCGCCAGTGTTTCAGTGACGAGCGTCCACATTTCTTCGGGGTCGGCGTTACGGGCACAGCCCAGCCCAAGGGCGAATGATTGGGGGTGATAGACCAAGGTTTGGGAATCCCCTTTCCTCGGTTCCTCCGTGACAGCGAGCGTGATGGTTCCGTTTTCGGCGCTGTCGAGGTCGAAAAGATCAGTCCCTTCGATGCGGGGCTGAGCACCGTTCAAAAGCGCGGCCATCACAGATTTTGCGTCGTCTGGGTTGGCAAGGCGGTAGCCTGCGGGCGGTGCATCCAGCGCGGCGCCAATGGCGAGATCACCGGCGGTTGTGACGGCTGCGACGCCGCCGAGCGCTTCGGCGATTTGCTTGGCGAGCCTGTTTGCGCCGCGATGTCCGCCAAGTAGCGGGATGACGACGCTGCCATCGTCTGCAACTGAAATGACTGGTGGCTCGGCTGTTTTGTCTGCCAGCAAGGGCGCAACGCCACGGATAAGAATACCACTTGCGCAAACGCCGATCACTGGGACGCCAGCTGCGAAGAGATCGCGGGCGTGATCGAGGGCGTTGGCAAAGAATGCGTCGGCTTTTTCGACGCGATCTTGCCGCCCGTGAACGGAAAGGCCGAGCGCAGCGGCGATGCGATGGGCGGTGGCCTCTCCGGAAGCCGAAAGCGCGAGAATAACAGGGTTCAAAGCCAAGGATCGGCTCCCTTCGTCAGTAGAATCATTGAGAAATAGGGCGCCTTTTCAGGGGCTTGAGAGAGTGGCAGGCAAACCTCTTCAGGAAGGCTTGCGCGCTCGACATAGACAGCTTGATCAGCCAGATCGAGGGCGGTGAGGACGCGGCGAATTTTTGCGAGATGCCGACCGACCTTCATGATCACAACGCTATCGGCGCGCGTGATTTCGGCTTTGAGGTCATCCTCTTCGAGCGGTCCGGGAAGGATAGTCAGACGTTCGTTGCGGGCTGCAAGTGGCAGAGCGGCGCGGGCGGCGCAGGCGGTAACGGATGTCACGCCGGGGATAACCTCGACGGTGTAGCGCTCCTTAAGGCGGGCATGGATGTACATGAAGGAGCCGTAGAAAAGCGGATCGCCTTCGCAGAGGCAAACCACGTCCTCACCTGCATCCAGAGCGGCGGCGATCTCGGCGGCGCCGGTGTCATAGGCCGTCTGCGCCGGCGCCCGCTCGGTTGTCATTGGGACATCCATGATGATTTCACGGGCGGTGGTGGGGATGAGATCGGCCGCGATGGAGCGGGCGAAACTGTCACCGCCTGCGAGGGACGGGTAGGCGATGACGGTCGCGGACTCGATCAGGCGGGCGGCGCGTAGGGTCAGAAGATCGGGCGCGCCGGGGCCGAGGCCGACGCCGTAGAGGGTGCCGGTCATCGTTTCACGAGGCTCCATTGGGTGACGGGCATGAGCGGGCGCCAGCCGGTGAGGCGGCCAACGGGCTCGGCGCGGTTGACCGCGATCTTGGTCAGCAGACCGCCGTGGGTCTTGTGCAGGGCGAGGAGCTGCGCCTCGCTTTCGAGGGTGACGGCATTGGCGACAAGGCGGCCAAGGGGGCGCAGGGCGGACCATGCCGCATCGAACGTTTCATCCGACATGCCGCCGCCGATGAAAATCGCATCGGGTGCCGGGAGGTCAGCGAGGCAATTGGGCGCTGTGCCTTCGATCAGCTCAAGCTTGGGCGCACCCAAGGCGAGCGCGTTTGCGGCGGCCATCGTCCGACGGTCTGCGCGCGGTTCGATCCCGATGGCGCGGGCGTAATGCGCCGCGCGCATCCATTCGATTGCGACAGAGCCGCAACCGCAACCAATATCCCACAAAAGTGCGCCGCGCATCGGCATCAGCTTGGCCACTGTAACGGCGCGCACTTCCTGCTTTGTCATGGTTCCATCGGATTGGAACAGCGCGTCGTCGAGGCCGGGGATGCGTGGAAGCAGTGCAGCATCTGGGTCTGCGATACACTCTACGGCCAAAGTGTTAAATTCGGGTACCACATGCGCCCAGCTTTCGGCGATGCCATCAAAACGCGCCTCATCGGCACCGCCCATTGCCGCAAGAACTGTCATGCGGGAGCGGCCATAGCCGCGCTCGGACAGAAATTTTGCAATCTGTGCAGGGGTTTGGGCGCCGGTGGTGAGGACGAGGAGGCGCTGGTCGGGCTGTATGAAGGCGATCATTTGCTCGACGGGGCGTCCGTGGACGGTCAGGGTTTCGACATCCGGCAAGGACCAGCCCATGCGGGCGGCGGCGAGCTGGAAGGCGGAAAGCTGCGGGTGGTAGACGATCTGTGAAGGGTCAATTGCGCGACCGATGCGGGCACCGACGGAGAACCAGAGCGGATCGCCCGTAGCCAGCACGGCGACGCGGCGGCCACGGAAGGATTCAAGCTTTTCTATCAATGCGTTAAAGGGACTGGGCCATGACAAACGTTCAGCCGTTATGCTGGCCGAAAGCGTGTGATGACGGTCCCCGCCGATGATGATTTCGGCGGCTTCGAGCACCGCGCGGGTGGCCGGAGAAAGGCCATCAAGACCGTCCTCGCCAATGCCAATAATATGCAGCCAAGGCTCAGCCATTGAGGGCCTCCAGAGTGTTTGCAGGTGCAGCGAAAAGCGCCGAATCGGGGGATGCACAAGTGATGCACAACTGATGCACAACTGATGCATATCGCACCTGCAGAAAGTTAACGGGGCGGGCGGTCACGACCGTTCCTCCGGCAGGCCGCCAGCGGCAAGCGCATTGACAGCAGCGGAGGCGATTGCGGAACCGCCGCGACGCCCGCGAAGTGCCACGAAATCACAGCCGCGCGGGTCTGCCGCCAGCTCTGCCTTGGACTCCGCCGCGCCGACGAAGCCAACGGGGAAGCCGAGGATGACAGCAGGCTTGGGCGCGCCTGCGTCGATCAACTCGAGCAGGTGAAAGAGCGCGGTGGGCGCGTTGCCGATGGCGACGACTGCGCCTTCCAACCGCTCTGCCCAAAGCCGGACGGCGGCGGCGGAGCGGGTATTGCCGATCTCGGCGGCCAGTGCCGGAACCGACGGATCATTGAGGGTGACGATGACCTCGTTCTGCGCGGGAAGGTAGCGGCGGATAATGCCCGCGCCGACCATTTCGCAATCACAGAGGATCGGCGCACCATTTTGCAGCGCTGCATGCCCAGCCTCGAATGCTGAGGGGGAGAAAGCGAGGCGATCCGCGATCTCGACCATGCCGCAGGCGTGGATCAGGCGGGTCGCCATCGCCTGCATCCCCGCAGGAAAGCGCTCCAGCCGCGCTTCGCGCCGGACAGTGGCGAAGCTTTCGGCGTAGATGGCCTTTGGATCTTTTTCGTAGGGGCGCATGGCGGGTCTTTCGCGCCGGGCCGTGTGGCCCGGCTGGGGGGTAACTGCGCGGCGGTCAGGCCTTGCGCGATTTCAAGGCGCTTTGAGGCCCGTGCGGGTGATCCGCATGCGGGTAGGGCGCGTGGTGGTGGTCATGATCGTGGTGATGATGGCCGTGGCTATGGCCGTGATCATGGTGGTGATGATGATCGTGCCCGTGCTCGTGACTGTGGTCATGGCTGTGATCATGATCATGGTGATGGTGGTGATGAGTGGCTTGCAGGCGGCACAGGCCGGTGCAGAACGTATCACACAGGGTGCAATCAGCCACGTTCGATCCCGGTGCCGATGCGCCTTGGCCCTCGACGTGGTGATGGTGGCTTTCCTGTACGGCGCCGACCTCGGATTCGAAGCCAAGCACTTGCGTCCGGTATTTGCACAAAACGCAGGTCGGCGGTGGAACATCACTGAAAGCAGGATGACCTGCGCCCTTTTCGGCGGCGAGAGCGGCGCGTCGTTCGGGGGTGATTTCGGTGACGGTGCCGTCTTCAATGGCGAGCACTTGCGTACGGTACTGGCAGGTGCCGCAGTTCGGTGGCGGAACCGCGTAGGTTTGCTCGCGCACCCGCTCGGCGAAGGTTTCGAGCACCTTGGGGTGATCGCCCAAGTAGCCTGCCTTGATGAACTGCATGTGAGGATGCTCGGCAGCGACTTGATCGGTGAAGCCGTAGATACGGTCAATCAGGATGCCGGAGAACAGGAAGTACGGGAATACGATGGCGCGTTTATAGCCGAGTTTCGCAACGTGCTGGAGGCACGGCTCCACAAGCGGGAAAGTGACGCCGGAATAGCCAACCTCACACCAGCCAAAGCCCATGCCCTCTTGCAGCATGCGAGCGATCTTGGCGACGTTGCCGTTGGCATCGGGGTCGGATGCGCCGCGCCCGATGACCACGAGGCAGGTTTCGTGCAGGCTGACGGCGCCGTGCTTTGTGTTGGCGCGGTCGACGGCCTCCTGAATGCGGGCGCCGGCGGCGGCGATCATCTTTGGGTCAACGCCTAGTTCGCGGCCGTAGGAGATCTGCATGCCGTGCTTGGCAGCGTAGGTGTTCAGAACGGTGGGAATATCGTTCTTCGCGTGCATCGCGGCAAAGAGCATGCCCGGAACGGCGAGAATGCGATCACAGCCGGCTTCGCGCAGGCGGTCGAGGCCATCGCGGATCACCGGATTGGCAAATTCGAGATAGCCGTAGTCGATCTCCCACTCGTCAGGCAGGTAGGCGGGGAGCTTCTCGGCCAGAACCTTGAACTCGTCGACTGCGGATTTACTGCGCGACCCGTGGCCGCAAATCATGACGCCAGTTTTCATGCGGCGGCCTCTTCGGCGTCGATCTCTTCTTCTTCGCTGTCTTCTTCGCTGGCGGCTTCCTTGCCCTTCAGCGCGCCGCGAATGCCGAGCAGGATCGCAAGGCCGAGCGCAATACCGGCGACCCAGTGATCGTGACCGGCGAGTTCGCCGAGGTGACCGGGGTGAGCGGATGCTGTGCTTGCGAGCACAACAAAAAATAGGGCGAGCGCGTGGCGCATGATCGGACCTCCGTGTCGGGCAGAAACCAGAGGCCCGCGGGCTGTGCGGGGTCAAGCGACGATGCGTCCCTCTGGCCCCCTGTTTGGGTCGACCGACGGGTCACCAACCTCTCTGGCCCTTGCCGGGCTTCGTCTGTTGGCGCTCCGTATACTTGGCGGCGCGACGCGGCGCAAATGGTTAAACGTCGCACGGGAAGCTGAATCCGACTTGTGCATATTTGCGGACGTGGCTGCGCGATGACGGGCATTTCTCTTTGCAAGTGATTCCTTATCTCTCTCTCATGATTGATGAAAAAGGAGTGCGTAATGGGACGCTTGGTCGACGGAAAATGGGAAGACGTCTGGTACGATACGGAGGCGAGCAAGGGTGCATTTGTGCGCACGGAGGCGAAATTCCGCAATTGGATCACGGCTGATGGCAGCGCGGGACCGAGCGGCGAGGCGGGCTTCAAGGCAGAGAGCGGGCGGTATCATTTGTATGTCAGCCATGCCTGCCCGTGGGCGCATCGTGCGCTGGTTTTCCGCAGCCTGAAGGGGCTTGAGCCGCATATCGACGTTTCGGTCGTGCATCCTGATATGCTGGCGGATGGCTGGACATTCGAAACTGATTTCGATGGTGCGACGGGCGATGAGCTCCATGGGGTCGCCTTCTTGCGCGATGTGTACCTCCGTGCCAAGCCGGACATGAGCGGGCGTGTGACGGTGCCGGTGCTGTGGGACAAGGAGCGGGATACGATTGTCTCGAACGAAAGTTCTGAGATCATTCGCATGTTCAATTCGGCGTTTAATGGGCTGACAGGGAATCATGATGATTACTGGCCTGAGGAACTGCGTGACGAGATCGCGAAGGTGAATGCGCGGGTCTATGACACGATCAATAACGGTGTCTACAAATCCGGCTTTGCGACCACGCAGGAGGCTTATGACGCGGCGGTGGTTCCGCTGTTCGAGACGATGGACTGGCTGGAGGAGCGACTGTCGGAGCAGCGCTATCTGGCAGGGGATCAGATCACCGAGGCGGACTGGCGTTTGTTCACCACCATGCTGCGGTTTGATGCGGTGTATCACGGGCATTTCAAATGTAACCGTGCGCGGCTTGTGGATTATCCGAACCTGTGGGCGCATACGCGTGAGCTGTACCAGTGGCCAGGTGTGCGTGACACGGTGCATATGGATCACATCATCCGCCACTACCACTACAGCCACGAAAGCATTAACCCGCACCGGATTATTCCGATCGGGCCGCGGCCGGATTTTGACGCGCCGCATGGGCGGGGTGGAAGTTCCAAGATGTCGCTTGCTGGATGAGCAATGACGGAACTGCTTGAGCTTCGGCCGGATTTCCGGTTGAAGCCTTGCGGCGAACAGATGGGAGTCGGGAATGACGAGTTGGATCACGGTATGTGACACCTGCAAGCGCGAAGGCTGGGCCGAGAGTGGTGCCGCGCAAACGGATGGCGAGGTGCTGGCGGCATTGGTCGAGGCAGCCGCCGAAGGGCAGGCAACGGTGCGCACGCGGCGCGTATCTTGCACGATGGGCTGCGAGCGGGCCTGTAACGTGGTGGTTCAGAGCGCGGGCAAACTGTGCTATTCGCTTGGCAAGTTCGAACCCACTGCAGAGGATGCCGCCGCAATCGTGGAATATGCCGCAAAACATGCGCAGAGCGAAACTGGTCAGGTCAACTTCCGCGAATGGCCGCAAGGGGTGAAGGGGCATTTCGTCAGCCGTCACGCACCGCTGCCCGCAGCCGAGTAGACGCGCTTGGGCAACGGGCGGGATCACGGAGGCGGGCTGGACGCCGCCATCGCACGCTGGGGTGGTGAGCGCGCGGGGTGGCTTGATCTGTCGACGGGGATCAATCCTGTTGCCTATACGATCCCGCCACTGACGCAAGATGACTGGACCGCTCTGCCTGACGCTGCCGCTTTTGCGCTGCTGGAGCGGGCAGCAAGGCGGTTTTGGAATGTGCCAGAAGGCGTGGGCGTGCTCGCGGCGGCGGGGGCATCGGCGCTGATTGCGCGATTGCCCGCATTGCGGCCTGCGACCACGGTAGCGATTGCTGCCCCGACCTATAACGAACATGCGGCGGCTTTTGATGCCTCTGGCTGGCGGATCGCAAACGGCACGGCCGGTGAAGGTGCGGCGCAAGTGGCGGTGCATCCCAACAACCCCGACGGAAGGATCTGGCGGGCGGAGGAGATTACGGCGTCTTTCGCGGTGATTGACGAGAGCTTTTGCGATGTGACCCCCGAGGACAGCCTCATCGCGCTTGCGGCTGATGAGGGGCGCGTTGTCCTGAAAAGTTTTGGCAAGTTCTGGGGCCTTGCGGGCCTGCGGCTTGGCTTTGCCATCGGGCGCGAAGAGACGCTTGCGCCGCTACGCGAGATGCTCGGCCCGTGGCAGGTATCCGGTCCTGCGCTGCGGATCGGGGCAATGGCGCTGGAGGATACCGCATGGGCCGAGGCCACCCGCGCACGGCTGTCAGAGGATGCCGCGCGGCTTGATGCGCTGCTCGCCGAAAAAGGTGCGCAGGTCGTCGGCGGCACGGATTTGTTCCGCCTCTATGATGTGGGCGATGCGGCCCGCTGGCAGGCGCGGTTGGCGGAAGGCCATGTATGGAGCCGCATCTTCCCCTATTCGGAGCGCTGGTTGCGGCTTGGCTTGCCGCACCTTGATGGCTGGGATCAGCTGGAGGCGGCGCTGTGACAGTTTTGTTGGCGATGCTTCTGGACGCGCTGTTTGGCGAGCCGAAATGGGTCTGGGACCGGATCCCGCATCCGGCGGTGTTGATCGGGCGGGTCATTGGCTGGGCTGACAAGCGCTTTAACAGCGGAGGGCTGCGCCGTGCGAAAGGTGTGGGCCTGTTGATTGCATTGGTCGCGGGCGGTGCGCTGGCTGGCGTTGTCATAGAGGCGCTTCTCGGGCCGGTGGCTGTGGTGTTGGTGGGAGCGATCCTTCTGGCGCAGCGTTCTCTGGCGGACCATGTGCGCGATGTGGCGGATGCGCTGCGGGTGTCGCTTGGTGACGGGCGGATGATGGTGGCGCGGATCGTCGGGCGGGACACGGCAGAGATGGATGAGCCTGCGGTTGCGCGGGCGGCGATTGAGAGCGCGGCGGAGAACTTCAGCGACGGGGTGATCGCGCCGCTGTTCTGGTTCCTCGTCGCGGGGTTGCCGGGATTGATCGTCTACAAAGCGGTGAACACGGCGGATAGCATGGTGGGATACCGCACGCCGCGGCATGAAGATTTTGGCTGGGCGGCGGCACGGTTTGATGACTTGTTGAACTGGGTGCCTGCGCGGATCACGGCGCTGCTGATACTGGTGGTCACTGGTAAAGGGCGCTGGGCAGACATCACGGCCGACGCGCGGCGGCACCGCTCGCCCAATGCGGGCTGGCCGGAGGCGGCATTTGCGCGGGGATTGAACGTCGCGCTGGCGGGACCGCGCAGCTATCACGGCAGCTTGAGCGATGACCCGTTTGTGAACCCTGAAGGCAAGCGGGTGATTGGCGCGGATGAGATCATCGCCGCTGTACGGCTGCTGTGGCGGGTCTGGCTCTTGGTGGCGGTGTTGGTGGGGCTGCTGGCGCTATTCTGATGCAGGGTTGAACCGTTTCGCGCCGGTGATAGGCTCCTGTTCAAAATAAGCAGGAGGCAGGTATGCGGTTGGCAGCGGTTATTGGTGTAAGTCTCTGGACATCCGCGGCGATGGCGCAGGGCTGCGGCGGCAGTTTTGGTAATTTTGTTGCAGAACTGAAGGCGGAGGCGCGGGCGTCGGGCTATTCGGCGGCGGTTGTGAATGGGTTTTTCGACGGCGTTGCGCAGAACCAATCGGTGCTGGCGAGTGATCGGCGGCAGGGGATTTTCCAGAAGGATTTCATTGATTTTTCGCAGTCGCTTATCTCGCAATATCGTTTGCAGAAGGGCTCGGAGAATGCGCAGCGCTATGACGCGTTGTTTGACGCGATCGAGCGGCAATATGGCGTGTCGCGTTGGGTATTGCTGGCGTTCTGGGCGTTTGAGACAGATTTTGGCGCGTTTCAGGGGGACATCAACACCCGTGATGCATTGGTGACGCTGGCACATGACTGCCGTAGGCCGGAGCTGTTCCGGCCGCAGGTATTTTCGGCGCTGGAGCTTTACAAGCGCGGAGATTTTGACCCGAACGGAACAACCGGCGCATGGGCAGGAGAGATCGGGCAGGTGCAGATGTTACCCGGTGATATTCTCGAAAGCGGTGTGGATGCCGATGGCGACGGGCATGTGGACCTGAAAAGATCGGCGCCGGATGCGCTGGCCTCTGGTGCGCGGATGTTGAGCGGGCTTGGCTGGCGCGCGGGGGAGCCTTGGCTGCAAGAGGTTGTGGTTCCCGAGGGGTTGGACTGGCGCGAGACGGGCATCGAGACGACGAAGCGCGTTGCGGACTGGGCGCGGCTTGGGGTGCGGGCGCGGAGCGGCGCGCTGGGTGCGGGTAATCTTCAGGCCTCTGTCCTCTTGCCGATGGGGCATAAGGGGCCGGCCTTCCTCGCCTATCCGAACTTCAATGTTTATTTCGAGTGGAACCAGTCGATGGTCTATGTGACCACGGCGGCCTATTTTGCGAAGCGGCTGAGCGGAGCACCTGTTTATGATGCCGGCAATCCTAATACGGGCTTGAGCGGGCCAGAAATGCAGGAGCTTCAGCGCAAGTTGCAGGCCCGTGGGCATGATGTGGGCGGAATCGACGGGATCCTCGGTGCCGGAACGCGGCGGGCGGTGCAAGCGGAGCAGGCGCGGCTGGGGTTGCCAGCGGATGCATGGCCGACACGGGCGCTGTTGGACCGTTTGTAAGAAGGGTCAGGCGACCAGTGCCTCGGCCTTCTTGAGGTCAACGGAGACGAGCTGGCTGACGCCTTGTTCGCCCATCGTGACGCCGAAGAGACGGTCCATTCTGCTCATCGTTACCGCGTGGTGGGTGATGATGAGGAAACGGGTTTCGGTGCGGCGGGTCATTTCGTCCAGCAGGTCGCAGAAGCGGCCGACATTGGCGTCATCCAGCGGCGCGTCGACCTCGTCGAGCACGCAGATCGGGGCGGGGTTGGCGAGGAACACGGCGAAGATCAGCGCCAGTGCGGTAAGCGTTTGCTCGCCGCCTGACAGGAGCGACAGGGTCGAGAGTTTCTTGCCGGGCGGTTGGCACATGATCTCCAATCCGGCGTCGAGGGGGTCTTCGCTCTCGACCATGACAAGCTTGGCCTCACCACCGCCGAAGAGGTGGGTGAAGAGCAGGCCGAAGCTTTCGTTCACCTGCTCGAAGGCGGTCAGGAGGCGTTCGCGGCCTTCGCGGTTGAGGCTGGCGATGCCGGTGCGGAGCGCTTTGATTGCCTCTTCGAGATCGGTTTTCTCACCGAGGAGGGTATCGTGCTCTTCCTGCACTTCCTTGGCGTCTTCCTCGGCCCGCAAATTCACCGCACCGAGGGCATCGCGCTGGCGTTTGTAGGCGTTGACCTGTGCTTCGATCTCCTCGGAGGGGGGCATCTTATCTGGGTCGGCGTCGAGGCTTTCGAGGAGCTTGTCCGGCGTGACCTCTTGCGCCTCCATGATCCGCTCGGCGGCATAGGCGACGGTTTCACGCGCGGCGTCATTGCGGGCCTCGGCGCGGGCGCGGGCTTCGCGGGCCTCTGACGCGAGCCGCTCGGCGTCGCGCTCGGCCACTTGGGCATCGCGGAGGGCGTTCTCGGCTTCGGCAAGCTTGTCGGCGGCGGCTTTGCGGCGGGCTTCGGCCTCGTCGATCGTGTCGGCCAGTTCGGCACGCTTGGCTGCGATTTCAGCGGGGGCGGTCGTGGCCTCTTTCAGCTCGGCTTCGGAGGTGACCTTGCGCTCGGAAAGCTCGGCGGAGCGCTTGGAGGCCGTCTCTAAGCGGTGCTTCCAGCCGGAAATTTCCTTGGTGATCTCTTGCGAGCGGCGCAGACGGCTTTCGCCTTCGCGGCGGACCTCGTCATGGGCGGAGCGCTTTGCCATCATCGTCATACGCGCGGCTTCGACGGTCATCTTGATGTCTTCGACGGCGGCGCGGGCGTCTTCGAGGGAGGCAAGCTCGCGTTGTCCGCGCTCGGCTTCTGCAAGAGATTTCCGCGCGGTTAGGGCCTCCTCCTCGTGGCGTTTGAAGGCGAGGCCGGAATTCTCCAGCTTGCCTTGTGCCAGATTGCGGTCGGCTTCCGCGCGGGAGAGGGCGCGGGCGGCTTCGGCGACGAGACGGTCAGCTTCACGGCGGGCTTCGCGCGCGGCGCGGTCAGCTTCGGTCAGGCGGGTCAGTTCGGCGGTCAGAATGTCATGCGCTTGTGCGGCGCCGATGGCCTTGGCGTTGGCCTCCTCAAGGTCGCGCTTCAACTCAACGAGGCGATTAAGCTGCTGCAGGCGCAGGGCGGCGGCGGAGGGGGCATCCTCCGCGGCGGCGCGGAAGCCATCCCAGCGCCAGAGATCGCCTTCGAGACTGACAAGGCGCTGACCGGGCTGGAGGGCCTCTTGCAAGCAGGGGCCATCTGCGGGATCGACAAGGCCGATCTGCCCCATGCGGCGGATCAGAACCTCTGGCACGGTGACGAAATTCGTCAGCGCTTGCACACCTTCGGGCAGTGCGGGTGGGGTTGTGTATCCGGCAAGCCTGGCCCAACCGGATTTGATACCCTCGCCGCCGAGAACCGGCGCGCGAAGGTCATCGGCGAGCGCCGCACCAAGGGCCTTTTCGTAGCCGCTTTTGACCTGCAAGAGATCAAGCAACTGCCCGCCTTCGGCGGTATCGCGCTCGACAAGCCTTGCCAGCGCGTTGACCTCGGCGCGGAGGGCGTTGGCCTCACCTTCGGCATCGGAGCGGGCGGCGCGGGCATCGACTTCGCGGTCCTGCGCTGCGGCACGGGCTTCGTCGGCGGCGGTGAGGGCGGCGTCTGCTTCCTCGGCGCGGCGGGCGGCTTCGGCATCGGCTTGTTGGGCGGTGCTGAAATCCTGTTCGGCCTTGGCAACTGCGGCTTCAGCGTCGCGCATTGCGGCTTTTGCCTGTTCGGCAGAGGATTCAGCCTTGTTCAGAGTGGTGCGGCTGTCGTCAAGGAAGCGCTGGGCAGACTGATGGCGGGCTGCGAGGCGGGCGACATCCTCTGTGAGTTGCGAAAGATCGGTTTCGCGCTCTTGCAGTATTCCGGCTGCGTCATGCGCGGCGCTTTGCGCGGCGGCGAGGCGGTCATTGTGACCCTCGCTGGCTTTGGCGATCTCGCGGGCTTCCCATTCCAACCGTTCAATCGTTTCGCCTGCGTCGCGGTTGAGGCCTGCTTCGCGGTCGATATCGCGGGCAAGCTGCTCGATGCGGGATTTGAGCGTCTCGATCGTGTCGAGCGCGCGGGTTTCCTGCTCGGCCAGAGAATCACGCTGCACCTGCAAGCGCTGGAGCACGGCACCGGCGATGGCCTCTTCTTCGCGCAATGGCGGCAGAGCCTCTTCGCAGGTGGTGCGGAATTTGGTGGCGGCGCGGGCCTCAGATTCGGCGCGGGAGGCGGCGACGGTGCGTTCCTGCAATTGCGACACGGCCACGAGGCGGGATTCTTCGGCTTCTTTCCAGCGACGATAGAGCAGCAGGCCTTCGGCAATGCGGAGTTTGTCGCCGATCTCGCGGTAGCGGGCGGCCTGACGCGCCTGACGGGCGAGTTGCTGGAGCTGGTTAGCAAGCTGTTCGATCACGTCATCGACGCGGGCGAGGTTTTGCTCTGCGCCTTTGAGCTTCAGTTCGGCTTCGTGCCGGCGCTGGTACAGACCCGAGATGCCGGCGGCCTCTTCGAGGATCCGCCGGCGTGCCTTGGGTTTGGCATTGATCAATTCGGAGATTTGCCCTTGCCGGACGAGCGCGGGAGAATGCGCTCCTGTGGAGGCATCGGCAAAGAGCATCTGCACGTCGCGGGCACGGACATCTTTTGCGCCGACTTTGTAAGCGGAGCCGGCATCGCGGGTGATGCGGCGGACGATATCGAGCGTGTCGTTATCATTGAAACCGGCAGGCGCGAGGCGGTCGGAATTGTCGATCGTGAGGATCACTTCGGCAAAGTTACGCGCGGGGCGGGTGTTGGTACCAGCGAAGATCACATCTTCCATGCCGCCGCCGCGCATGGCGGTCGGACGGTTCTCGCCCATGACCCAGCGCAGTGCCTCAAGCAGATTCGATTTTCCGCAGCCGTTTGGCCCGACAACGCCTGTCAACCCGTCCGCGATCACGAGATCGGTCGGGTCAACGAAGCTTTTGAAGCCGTTGAGCTTGAGCTTGGAAAAACGCAAATGCCTGCCTCTGGTGATTCTGATCCTACAAATCTGGAGGGGGGAGGGCCGTTGAGTCAACGTTTGACCCCATGATGCAGCGGTATTCCGCGACTTATCCACAAGATATTGCGTTTTGTGGACCTGTTTCGGGATTGTCTGCGCGCCGCAAGAACGCATTGCAGTGTCGGAAATCACCTTGACGGAAGCGGAGATCGAAGCGCATGTAGGGCGGGCATGGTTCCCCGATCAGGCGCAAAGCGTCCGGGGATGAAATGGGAATGTGGTGCGGGCCGATCCAGACAGGAGGCACAAAACCACAGCCGCCCCCGCGACTGTAAGCGGTGAGCGCCCGTCATTTGCCACTGGGATTTTCCCGGGAAGGCGACGACGCGCCACGACCCGCGAGCCAGGAGACCGGCCTTGCGAATGCAACCCAATCCCCGTCGGGTGTGACGGGACAGGAGATGAAGACATGACCAATTCTTTCGCAACCGCAAAGGCTGCTGCATCCAACGATCTGTTGGCCATCGGTTTTGCTGCGCTGTTCGGCCTCGGGCTGGTTTTTGCGGCTGGCTTTAGCCACGCATCGGCAATGCATGATGTGGCTCACGATCAGCGCCACGCCATCGCGTTCCCCTGCCACTAAGCGCTGACTGACACCAGTCCAATGGCAAAAAATCTAGTGACCAGCGCGTTGTTCGCTGGTGTGGCTGTGGGCGTTCTCGCAGCCATTCTCCAATTCATGTTTGTGGTTCCCCTTCTGATGGAGGGGGAGCTGTATGAAACCGGCGCGCGCGTGCATTTCAGCGTGGGCGGTGCCGAGTCTGAGGCGGGTGCGCCGCCGATCTGGGGCGATATGGGGCGTCATATCGGCACTGTTGCGATGAACCTCGTGGCTTACACGGGCTTCGCTTTTGTCATGGTCGCGGGCTTTGCGCTGGCGAAGCGTACAGGGCACGAAGTCAATGGCCGCGTGGGTGCGGTGTGGGGGCTTGCGGGCTTCATCGCTGTGCAATTGGCCCCGGCCTTCGGGCTGCCACCTGAGCTGCCCGGAACGGCCGCTGCCGACCTTGGTGCGCGGCAAATTTGGTGGGCGGGCTGTGTGCTCGCGACCTTGCTGGGCATCGCCTCCATGACCTATGTGCGAAATGCTGCGGGCATTGCGGTCGGTGTGCTGTTGATCGCCGCACCGCATGTGATCGGTGCGCCGCATCTGGACGCCTATTACGGGATCGCGCCGCCGGAACTGGCATCGCATTTCGTGACGCGCTCGCTGGGCGTAGCGGCGGCAAGCTGGGTAATGCTGGGCAGTATCGCGGGTGCTCTTTGGGCGCGTAAAGCCTAGGCCGGTATGCGGCCGATAAGCTTGAACCTGAGTTCACCAGCCGGACGGGCATCTTCGATGATCCCGTCCGGTGTGGCCTCATACAGGGCGGCGAAGGCGGCGAGATCGGCCACTTGTGTGGCCGGATCAACGCCTGAAAACAGATACGCTGCCTTGCCCTCGGCCCGCACAGAGACGGTAACGGGTTGGCCGCAGACGATCATGCAGTCGATCTCGGTGACTTCGGTGGCCAGACCCAACTCTGCAATGCGCGTGCGCAGGGAGGCAGCGAGGGCACGGCCCTCACCCTCGGCGCAAGTGCTGCAAATTGTGATCCGATCCGCCATCGATTGTGATCCCGACCTTTTCATTCCGGCCCGTTTGGGCCACATCAGACACGTCAGATAACGGAGTCCATCATGCCTGCCAAGATTCCCGCAACCGTCGTTACCGGCTTTCTCGGAGCCGGCAAGACAACATTGATCCGCCATATGCTGCAAAATGCCAATGGCAAAAGGATCGCGCTCATCATCAACGAGTTTGGTGATCTGGGCGTTGATGGCGATATCCTGAAAGGATGCGGGGAGGAAACCTGCACCGAAGAGGATGTGATGGAGCTGTCGAACGGCTGCATCTGCTGCACCGTGGCGGACGATTTCATCCCGACGATGGAGAAGCTCCTTGAGCGTGAAAACAAGCCGGATCACATCGTGATCGAAACCTCCGGCCTTGCGCTGCCGCAGCCGCTGGTGCGGGCGTTCAACTGGCCCGGAATTTCGACCAAGGTGACGGTAGACGGTGTGGTCACTGTGGTGGACGGTAAGGCCGTCAGCGAAGGCCGGTTTGCGCATTCGGTGGCGGCTGTTGATGCGCAGCGGAAGCTGGACGAGAACCTTGACCACGAAACGCCGCTTTCGGAGCTGTTCGAGGATCAGGTGGCCTGTGCGGATATGATCGTTGTCAACAAGACGGACCTGTTAACCGCCGAGGAAGCTGATGCACTGAGCGCCAAGTTGAAGGCCCAGAGCCGTGACGGGGTGCAGGTGGTGAAAGCGACGATGGGCGCGCTGCCGGTTGATGTGCTGCTGGGGCAGGGCATCGGTGCGGAGAGCGATCTGGAGTCCCGCCACGAAGTGCATCACCATCACCACCACGATGATGACGACCATGATGACGATCACCATCACGACCATGAGCATGAGCATGGGCATGACGAGTTTGAAAGCTTTGTGGTGACGCTGGGCGAGATTGCAGACCCAAAGAGCTATTCCGAGCGGGTGGCGGATGTGATCCGCGCGCATGATATTTTGCGGCTGAAGGGTTTTGTTGCCGTTTCAGGTAAGCCGATGCGGATGACCTTGCAGGCCGTTGGGCCTCGGATCGAGACGTATTTCGATCAGCCCTTTGGAACCGCGCCACGCCAGACGCGGCTTGTGGTGATCGGTGAGGCGGGGCTGGACCGCGCGGCCATCGAGGCAGCGCTGGTGGCATGAGCATCCGCGTCCGTCAGGCTAACCCGTTGAGCGCGGAAGGGCGGGCGCTTTTGGCGCAGAGCCATGCGTTCATGGCGGCGAAATATCCGCCGGAGCATGTCTTTGCGCTGCCGGCCGAGGCATTGGCGGAACCACATGTGCGTTTTTTCATCGCGGAGGCTGATGGCGCGGCTGTCGGCTGCGCGGCGCTGGCGAACAAGGGTGACTATGGCGAGGTGAAATCCGTCTTCGTTTCGCCGGAAGGGCGCGGGCGAGGGGCTGGCGCGGCTTTGGTCGAGGCGCTTATCGCGGCGGCAGAGGCGCAAGCGCTGCAGTGGATGCGGCTGGAATCGGGTGATGACCTTTACGAGGCGCACAGGCTTTATGCGCGACACGGCTTTGCCATGAGTGGGCCATTTGGCGACTATCAGGAAGGGCCGCATTCAATCTTTATGGAGCGCCGCATGGGCATGCCTGAAGGGGGTGCCTGATGCATCTCCTTGCCGCCACGCCAGGAAGCATTGACGACGGGAAAGAGCCTGTCGATCTAGGGCAGACGCCTGCGGATGTGGTGGTTATCTCTGCCGCTGATACCGAGCTGGCGGGGCTGTCGGTGGCGCGGGCGGAGATGGATGCGCCGCCGCGCTTGCGGCTGGCGAATATGATGCATCTTCAGCATCCGATGTCTGTCGATCTGCACCTTGATCAATGTGCAACGCGCTCGAAACTGGTGATTGCGCGGGTGCTGGGCGGCGTGGGTTACTGGCGCTATGGCGTCGAGCAATATGCGGCGCGGTTGCGGGAGGCGGGTGTGCCGGTGGCGCTCCTCCCCGGCGATGACAAGCCGGATGCGGAGTTGCGGGCGCTCTCGACCGTTGAAGAAGCGGATTACGATGCGCTTTGGGCCTATCTGGTGGAGGGCGGGCCGCAAAACGCGGCGGCGTTCCTGTCCTATGCGCAGACGATGCTGGATGGCAGCGAGAAGCCTGAAGCAGCGCGGCCCTTGCTGCGGGCGGGCATCTACTGGCCGGGTGCGGATCGTGCGGACCTTGCGGATGTGCAGGCCAGCTGGACCGAAGGCGCGCCGGTGGTGCCGGTGGTATTTTACCGTGCCTTGGTGCAGGGTGCGGGGTTGAACCCGATCAACCGGCTGACACGGGCTTTGCTGCGGGCGGGGTTGAACCCATTGCCGGTGTTCGTGGCATCGCTGAAAGATCCGGTCAGCGTGGCGACGCTGGAGCATCTTTTCACCGCCGCGCCACCGAGCGTGATCCTGAACTGTACCTCCTTCGCGGTAGGCAGTCCGCATGAGGGCGATGAGGGGCCAGCCAATCCGCTGGCGATGAAAGCGGCGCATGATGCGCCGGTGTTTCAGGTCGTGTTGTCGGGAGGATCGGAGGCAAGCTGGGACGAGGGGCTGACGGGCCTGTCTGCACGGGACATCGCGATGAACGTTGCGCTGCCGGAGGTGGACGGCCGCATCCTGAGCCGTGCGATCAGCTTCAAGGGGGAAGCGTTTTTTGACGAGGCGACGGAATGCCCGATTGCCACCTATCAGGCGCGGGGCGACCGGATAGATTTCGTGGTGGCGCTGGCGGCATCTTGGGCGCGGCTGCGGGGCAAGGATGTGACCGAGCGGCGTGTTGCGCTGGTATTGGCGAACTACCCCAACAAGGACGGGCGGCTGGCGAATGGCGTTGGCCTCGATACGCCGGCGGGGACGGTGCATGTGATCCGGCTGTTGGAGGAGGCAGGCTATCGCACCCATGCCGCCCCTGCTGACGCAAAGGCGCTGATGGATCAGATGATGGCGGGGCCGACGAACTGGCTGACTGACCGCGCGGTGCGGACGGGCGGTGTGGATCTGTCACTTGGCGATTACGAGCGTGCCTATGGGCAGTTGCCGTGGGAGCTGCGGCGGGACATCGAGGCACGCTGGGGCAAGCCTGAAGCGGACCCGTTCTTTGAGGCGGGCGCTGTGGATTGCGGGCGCTTCAAGCTGTCGGTCATGCAATACGGAAATGTCGTGGTGGGGCTGCAACCCGCGCGGGGTTATAACGTCGATCCGACGGAGACGTATCACGCGGCGGATCTGGTGCCGCCGCATAATTACCTCGCCTTTTATTTTTGGCTGCGGAATAGCTTTGATGCCGATGCGATCGTGCATATGGGCAAGCACGGGAACCTTGAATGGTTACCGGGTAAGGCGCTGGCGCTGTCAGAGACATGCTGGCCGGAGGCGATCCTTGGGCCGGTGCCGCATCTCTATCCGTTTATCGTCAACGATCCGGGTGAGGGCACGCAGGCGAAGCGCCGTGCGCAGGCGGTGATCATTGATCACCTCACGCCGCCACTGACCCGCGCCGAGAGCTATGGACCGTTGCGCGATCTGGAAGCGTTGGTGGACGAATATTACGAGGCGGCGGGGGTCGACCCGCGCCGGATCACGCATTTGCGCAAGGAAATCCTCTCGCTTTCCGAGGTGACTGGGCTTGCTGCTGATGTGGGCATGCAGGGCGATGCGGAGCAGGATCTGGCGAAGCTCGATGCATACCTTTGTGAGTTGAAAGAGGCGCAGATTCGCGACGGTTTGCATATTTTTGGCCAATCGCCGGAGGGTGTGCAGGCGCGTGATCTGGCCATCGCGCTGGCGCGGGTGCCGAGGGGCGCGGGCAAGGGGCGCGATGCGTCGCTGTTGCGGGCGCTTGCGGATGATCTGGCGCTGGGGTTTGATCCGCTCGACTGCGATATGGCGGAACCTTGGGAGGCCGCGCGGCCTGAGGCGTTGAACGCGCTGGACGCAGGCGCTTGGCGCAGTGCGGGCGATACGGTCGAGCGATTGGAGCTTTTGTCGGCGCAGATGGTGGACGGGCTGGTGGAAGCACCGGGGCCGGCGTCGGCTGAGGTGATGGCCGAAATCCGCGAGCGGATCATGCCAACCGTCGCGGCCTGCGGGCCGGAGGAAGGGGTTGCGCTGTTGCGTGGGCTGGACGGCAAAGCAATCGCGCCGGGGCCATCCGGCGCGCCGACGCGGGGGCGGATGGACGTGCTGCCGACCGGCAAGAACTTCTTCAGCGTGGACAGTCGCGCCGTGCCGACGCCGACAGCGTGGGCGCTGGGATGGAAATCGGCGAACCTGCTGATCGAGAAATACCTGCAAGATCATGGCGATTGGCCGCGCACGATGCTGGTGACAGCTTGGGGCACGGCCAATATGCGCACCGGCGGCGATGACATTGCGCAGGCGCTGGCGCTGATGGGCGTTAAGCCGAAATGGGACAGTGCGAACCGGCGGGTGACGGGCTTCGAGATTTTGCCGGAGGGCGCTTTGGGGCGGCCGCGCGTCGATGTGACGTTGCGGGTTTCGGGCTTCTTCCGTGATGCGTTTCCGCAACTGATTGCGCTGGTGGACAGTGCGGCGCGGGCGGTGCAGGCGCTTGAGGAAGGCGCTGACCAGAACCCCGCCGCAGCGCGGGTGCGCGAGGGGGGCAATGCCGCGCGGGTCTATGGCTCGAAACCGGGGGCCTATGGCGCGGGATTGCAGGCGCTGATCGACGAGCGGATCTGGAACGACAAGGCGGATCTGGGCAATGCCTACCTTGAATGGGGCGGCTATGCCTATGGCGCGGGGCAGGAAGGCGTGCGCGACCGCGAAGGGTTTGCCGCGCGGCTGGGCGAGGTCGAAGCCATCGTGCAAAACCAAGACAACCGCGAGCACGATATTCTCGACAGCGATGATTACTATCAGTTCGAAGGCGGCGCGGCGGCGGCTGTTTCGAGCCTGCAAGGGCGCGACAGGCCGATCTATCACAATGACCATTCGCGCCCTGAACGCCCCGTGATACGGACGCTGGATGACGAGATTGGACGTGTGGTGCGCAGCCGCGTGGTGAACCCGAAGTGGATCGAGGGCGTGAAGCGGCACGGCTACAAAGGTGCCTTCGAGATCGCGGCGACGGTGGATTATCTTTTTGCCTTCGCGGCGACCACCGGCGCGGTGCGCGGGCATCATTTTGATTTGGTGGAAAGCGCTTTCCTCGAGGATGACGCCACGCGCGCATTCATTGAAGAACATAACGAACCGGCACTGCACGAGATTGCCGAGCGTTTGCAGGAGGCGATTGATCGGGGGCTTTGGCAGCCGAGGTCGAACTCGGCACGGGCGCGGATTGCGGCGCTGGTGCGTGGAGACGTGGCATGATTCTGCATCTGACCATACTGCTCCTGTACCAATTGGGCGGTGAGGTTGCGGCGCGGGTGTTGGGCCTGCCGTTGCCGGGGCCGGTGATCGGCATGGCGGCGCTGTTCATCAGCTTTGTGCTGTTTCCGAAACTGGGGGAGCTGATCCAGCCGACGACCAAGGTGCTGCTGGCGCATCTGTCGTTGCTGTTTGTGCCTGCGGGCGTTGGCGTGGTTGGGCATCTCGACAAGCTGGCGACGCATGGAACGGCGCTGGCGGTGGCGATTATCGGCTCGACGGTGCTGACGATCCTCGCAGGGGTAGGAACGTTTCTCCTCGTGGGGCGGCTGACGGGGGTGCGCGATGAATGACGTGACCCAGATCTGGAGTTACTTGGCGCAAGACCCGCTCTTGTGGCTGACGCTGACCCTTGTGAGCTACGGGATTGGCGATGCGGCTTTCCGCGCGTCTGGGCGGCGGCCGATGGTCAATCCGGTGCTCATCGCGGTGGCCCTGCTGGCGATTATGCTGCGGGTGACGGAGACTGAGTACGCGACCTATTTCGAAGGCGCGCAGTTTATCCACTTCATTTTAGGCCCAGCGACAGTGGCGCTGGCGGTGCCGCTTTATGCTAATCTGGGGCGGATACGGGCGACCGCTGTGCCGATGCTGGCAGCGCTGGTTGCGGGGTCGGTGACGGCGATTGCCAGTTCGGTGCTGATTGCGGGGTGGATGGGCGTGGATCGTGCGATGTTGCTATCGATCGCGCCAAAATCGGCAACCGCGCCAGTGGCGTTGGGCGTATCTGAGGCGATGGGCGGTACGCCGACGCTCACGGCGGTGATGGTGATCCTGACTGGTATCACTGGTGCGATTGTCGCGACGCCGCTGCTGAACCTGCTGCGCATCCGCGATTGTCGGGCGCGGGGCTTTGCGCTGGGCGTAGCGAGCCACGGGATCGGCACCGCGCGGGCGTTTCAGGTGAATGAAACGGCGGGCGCGTTTGCAGGCGTGGGCATGGGGCTGAATGCTGTGCTGACCGCGCTGATTGCGCCGCTTCTGGCGCCTTGGCTGATCGGGCTGGTGAGCGGACTGAACTAGAACTTGTGCCTGTCGCGGCGCTGCCGCAGGGTGGGATGAAAGATGGAGGACGATATGACCGAGGATGCAGACCGCCACGCGATGAAGATGGCCAAGAAGAAGGCCGCCCGCGACAAGATCATGGCCACCAAGACCGATAAGAAGGGCTTGATCATCGTCCATACCGGCAAGGGCAAGGGCAAATCCTCGGCCGCGTTCGGGATGATCTTTCGCTGTATTGCGCATGGGATGAAATGCGCCGTGGTGCAGTTTATCAAAGGTGGGATGGAATGCGGCGAGCGCAACCTGATCACCGAGCGGTTTGGTGACGTCTGTGAGTTCTACACGATGGGTGAGGGCTTTACTTGGGAAACCCAAGACAAAACCCGCGATATCGAAATGGCGCAGGCGGCGTGGGAAAAATCGAAAGAGCTGATCCGCGATCCGTCCAACACGATGGTGCTTCTGGATGAGATCAACATCGCGATCCGCTATGATTATGTGGACATCAAAGAAGTTGTGCAGTTCCTCGTGGAGGAAAAGCCAGAGATGACGCATGTAGTTCTGACGGGGCGCAACGCGCATGACGACCTGATCGAAATTGCCGATCTGGTGACTGAAATGGAGCTGGTGAAGCACCCGTTCCGCGCTGGGATCAAAGCACAGATTGGTGTGGAATTTTGATTTTATGAAATCAAAATGAAAATATTAATATGCAAAAAGGACCGCTTTTGCGGTCCTTTTCTTTGCGGCATAGGCCTGAATTAGTTGATCAAACCAGCGTGCTTCATCGCGTCCTTGATCGAGAGGCGGGTGCCTTCATCGAGCGGGGTGAGGGGGGAGCGCACTTCGTCTTTACACAGGCCCAGCAGGGACATCGCGTATTTCGCGCCTGCAACGCCGGGCTCCATGAAGATGGCTTCGTGCAGCGGCATCAGGCGGTCGAGGAGTTCCAGAGCGGCGGTGTAGTCGCCGCGGAGGGTGGCTTCCTGAAACTGGCTGCAAAGCTTTGGCGCAACGTTGGCGGTGACGGAAATGCAGCCGGTGCCGCCGTGGGCGTTGAAGCCGAGCGCGGTGGCGTCCTCGCCTGAGAGCTGAATGAAATCGGTGCCGCAGCAACGGCGCTGCTTGGGCACGCGGGCGAGGTCGCCTGTGGCGTCTTTCACACCGACGATCATCGGATGTTTGGCCAATTCGCCCATCGTCGCGGGCGTCATATCAACAACCGAGCGGCCGGGGATGTTGTAAATGATAATCGGCAGGCCGCATTCAGCCGCTGCAAGGAAATGGGCGAGAAGCCCGCGCTGGGTGGGCTTGTTGTAATAAGGCGTCACCACAAGCGCGGCATCTGCGCCGGCATTCTTGGCAGCCTCAACAAGGCGAACGGTTTCGATCGTGTTGTTTGACCCAGCACCGGCAATTACCGGAACGCGACCGGCGACGGTTTTGACCACCGTTTCGACAACGAGGTCATGCTCGGAATGGCTGAGCGTGGGGCTTTCGCCCGTGGTGCCGACGGGAACGAGGCCGTGACTTCCCTCCGCGATGTGCCATTCGACAAGTTTCTCCAGCGTTTCGAGATCAAGCTGGCCGTTGTCGAAGGGGGTGACGAGTGCGGGGAGGGACCCACGGAACATGGTGCGTTTCCTTTGTAGGGGCAGGAGATTCTACCCGACTAAAATCGCGCGGAACCTAGACGGGTTTCCGCCGATTGCCAAGTTGGTGAATTGATATTGTGTGGCGGCAGGCTAGGATAGAGCAAAACAAATATGAGGCAGTTGTTTTCGATGAGACGGGTTTTCCTGACCCTTTCCTTGTGCCTGTCACTTGCAACAGGGGCGGCCGCGCAAATAGTTGCCGAAGATCCGGCGCTGGCGCGGGTTTTTGCGTTCACGCGCGATGGCGCATGGGATGAGGCGTCGGCAGCCGTCCCAAATGGTGACGCGGTGCTGCGTGATCTGGTGACATGGATGCAGCTGCGCAGCGGGGGTTTGGGCTTTGAGGCGGCGCAGGGTTTTCTGGCGCGGCGCGATGACTGGCCGCAACTGCGGTCATTGCGGGAGGAAGCCGAGAAGGTGATGCCCGAAACGCTTTCTGCCGAAGAGGTGAAGGCTTGGTTTGAGGGCCATGCACCGCAGACGGGGCGCGGCGTCCGGTTGTTAGCTGAAGCGCATCTGGCGATGGATGATGCCGTCGGTGCAGCGACGGTGCTGCGCGACGGGTGGCTCGCTCTAGTGATGGAAGAGGCGGAGGAAACGGCGCTGCGGGCGCGGTTTGAGAGTGGCCTTTCGCTAATGCATGCGGAACGCGCAGCGGCGATGTTGGATCGCGGCGCGGTATCGGCGGCGGAGCGTTTGCTGCCAGTGCTGGACGGAGCGAGCGCGGCGGAGGTGGCGCTGAGGATTGCCGTTCAGCGAGGCGGAGAACTGGGCGATGCGGCCTTTGCAGCAGCTCCGGCGGCGCTGCGCGGCAAGGCGTCCGTTGCGGCGGACCGTTTTAATCAATTGGCGGCGCGTGGCGATTGGACGGATGCGATGGGCCTGTTGCGTGCGCAAACGGAGCTGGGCGATGCGGCCCGCTGGGCCAATTGGCGGCGGGTGATCGCGCGTTGGCAGATGCGTGAGGGCGAAGATCGCTCGGCTTACCTTCTGGCTGCAACACACGGGCTTGAGCCGAGCGAGGGTGAGGATTTTGCCGATCTTGAATGGCTGGCCGGCTACATCGCGCTGCGGAAATTGAATGAACCGGCAGCGGCAGTGGCGCATTTCCAGCGGACGGCTGATGCGGTCGACGGAGCGATTTCCTTGGGGCGGGCATGGTATTGGACAGGGCGCGCGCATTTGGAACTGGGCAATGCCGAGGCAGCACAAGCCGCTTTTGCCCGCGCGGCGGAACATCAGAGCGCCTTTTACGGGCAGCTCGCAGCGGAACGGGTGGGGCGGCCATTGGACCCAGCGCTGGCGGGGCGGGCGTCATTGGGACAGTGGCGCGGAACCGCTCTGGCAGCGGATGACCGTTTCCAAGCGCTTCAAAAGCTGATTGCCGGTGGGGAACGGGCAGGTGCGGTTGCTTTCGTCTTTCACCTCGCGCGGGAGCTGGAGCCTGATGATCTGGCGCGATTGGGGGCGTATCTGGAAGAGGCAGGCGAGCCGTTTTTCGAGATTTTGCTGGGCAAGACCGCGGCAACGCGGGGGATATTCCTTCCGGCGGTGCAATTCCCCTTACATCCGTTGGCGGAGCGGAGCTTGGCTGTCGCGCCAGAGATCGGTTTGGCTTTTGCGCGGCGGGAGAGCGAGTTCAATCCGGTGGTGGGCAGTCCGGCTGGGGCGCTGGGACTGATGCAACTGATGCCCGGCACGGCAGAGGAAATGGCAGGGTTTCTGGACCTGCCTTATTCGCGCGGGCGGTTGACGGCGGATTGGGCCTATAATGCGGAACTGGGAACCGGCTATCTCGCGCGCTTGTATGAACGCTTTGGCGATGGCTTGGCGCTCGTCGCGGTGGGTTATAATGCGGGTCCACGCCGCGCGGACGAGTGGGTCGAAGCGCGGGGTGACCCACGCAATGACGATGTCGATATCATTGACTGGCTTGAGCATATCCCGTTCCGCGAAACGCGAAATTATGTGCAGCGCGTGGCGGAGGCGGTGATCGTCTATCGGGCGCGGTTGGGCAACGCGGGTGGTGACATCGGGCTGGAGGCCCTGTTGCGGCGCGGCTTGCCGCCCGTAGCCGCGCGGCCGGTTTCTGGGCTGGTGCCGGAAGCAACGCTGACGCCTGTTGCCCGCCCTGAGTCGGGTGAAGCGCCGTCGGATTTGGTGCCGGAGCGTACGATGCGCCCCGTTGCGCGGCCGAGCCGCTAGCGCGGACGACAGATCATCCTTGCAACTTTGCGGCTGGCTGCGTTCACTTGATCGCAGTGGTTCGCGGGTGCAGGTGGGTGAGATGCAAAGACCGTTCGAAGCGAAGAAGGGACAGGTGATCTTTCAGCCGGGGCAGGAGTGCGCGGGCTATCTGATACTGGCTCAAGGCGCGATCAAGGTAACTTTAACAGGGGCCAGTGGGCGGGAAGTGGTGCTCTATCGGGTGCGGCCGGGGGAGGTATGTTTGCAGACCTTTTCCTGCCTTGTGGATGGGACGACCTATGCTGCCGAAGGGATGGCAGAGACTGATCTGAAGGGCGAGATCATCCCAGCGGCGCAGTTTGCGGGGCGGATGGGGCGGGGCTGGTTGCGGCAACGCATCATGCGCTGGCTGCTGAAACCGCGAGCGGGCGAGCCTATGTCAGCCGTCGTTTGGCGGATTTTGCAGCGCGTGGGTTTGTGACGCAGCGCAAGGAAGGTATCGCCATCACCAATCGGGACGCCTTGCAGCGGATCGCAGATGAGGACAGGTGACTTTGTCACCGACGATTGCCCAAACATTTGCTATGATAGTCGGGAAGCAAACAAATGGAGGCATTTGAAATGATCAGGAACGAAGGAACAGTTGATCGCGTCCTGCGAGTCGTAGTGGGTTTGGTGTTGCTGTCGCTCGTTTTCGTTGGGCCACAGACGGCATGGGGATGGATCGGGGTTGTCCCGCTTGTGACGGGTCTTTTCGGTCATTGCCCGCTGTACCGTGTTTTCGGTTTCAGCACTTGCCCGATGAAGAGCTCGAACTGACCTTATTCGCGCGGCCTGCCTAACGGGCCGCGCGGTTTTCGCGCCAGAAGGTGAACAGGCCCGCAGCCATGACAATCGCTGCGCCCAGCGCCACATTGGGGCGCAGAACTTCGCTGAAAATGAGGATGCCGAAACCTGTGCCGAAGATGAGCTGCATATAGGCAAACGGTTGCACAGCGCTCGCCTCGGCCACTTCGTAGCATTTGATCAAGAGCCAGTGGCCGCTCGCGCCGGTCAGGCATAGAAGCGCCATCCAGCCCCAATCGGCCAGTGTCATCGGTTCCCAGAACCAGACGCCGATGAGCGTGATGGCGACGGCACCCGAAACACCCGTCCAGAAGAATGAGGTCGCCGTACTGTCGCGCCGTGCGGCGTAGCGGGTGAGCAGGCCGTAGATAGCAAACAGCGTGGCGGAAAGCAGTGGCACCAAGGCGGCGGGGCTGAAGACGCCCACGCCGGGCTGGAGGATGATCAGTACGCCGACAAAACCTACGCCAATCGCGGACCAGCGCCGCCAGCCGACTTTCTCTCCCAGAATGGGGCCGGAAAGGGCGGCGATGATCAGGGGATAGGCGGTGAATACGGCGAGGCTTTCGACAAGGCCGAGGAGCGTAAAGGCATAGACCATCACGCAGATTTCCCCAACGAGGATCAGGCCGCGCCCGATCTGTAAGGCGGGCTGGCTGGTTGCGGCGGCGGCCCGCACCGATCCTTCGCGACGGGCGGCAATTGTGATGACGAAGGCTGCGAAGAACCAGTAGCGGATCATCACCACCATGAAGACGTTATACTCCCCCGCCAGATGGCGTGAGATGCTGTCTTGCGCGGCGAAGATGAAGGTGGTGGCGATCATCAGGAGGATGCCGAGGCGGGTGTTGGTTTGCATCAGTTGGGCATCTCCGCGCTGGTCATGTGCCTTTTGCGGCCAAAGCCGGGGCTGCGGGTGACGGTGAACCCTGCTTCCGCAAGCGCGCGGCGGACGTGACCTGCGGCGGTATAGGTGGCGAGTGTGCCGCCTGCGGTTGTGTGGCCGGCGACTTGCGCCATCAGATCGGCGCCCCACAGCTCAGGGTTTTTGGCGGGGGAGAAGCCATCGAGGTACCATGCATCGGCCTTGCCCTCCCACTTGGGGAGTGTTTCGCGGGCGTCGCCGACGATCACTTGCAGTGACACGGGGCCAGATTGTATTTGCCACTCACCTGAGCGCACCATTTTGACGAGTGGCGCGGCGAGATCAGAGAGCTGCGGGAAGGCGGCGAGGGCAGCGGCCATATCGTCTGCCGTCATCGGGAAGGCTTCGAAAGTGGTGAACTTCAGTGGCGAAGTGCTGCCGCTGGCGCGGTGCAAGGCCCATGTCGCAAGGAAGTTCAGGCCGGTGCCGAAGCCGAGTTCGGCAATCGACAGTGGCGCATGCAGGCGTGTGGCGATGTGGTTGCCCTGTAAAAAGACATGCTCGGTTTCGGCAAGACCATCCTCAAGCGAGAAATAGGGGTCATCGAATTGCCGTGACACGGGAATGCGGTCATCGCGCCAATCAAGGTCTGCCGTCTGGTGAGTCATGGCAAGTTGTCCTAGTTACATGGCCGAGATTGGTGAGAGGACGGCGCGAAGGCAATGGTTGATGTGACGGTACTGGGGGCAGGCATTTTTGGCCTGTCGGTGGCCTATGCCTGTGTGAAGCGGGGCGCAAGTGTGCGTGTGATTGATCCTGCCGGAGTCGGTGCAGGGTCTAGCGGTGGTTTGGTGGGGGCGCTTGCGCCGCATGTGCCGGAGAACTGGAATGATAAGAAAGCGTTTCAGTTTGAGAGCCTGATAATGGCTGAAGGCTTTTGGCGGGACGTGGCGCAGGAGGGTGGCAGTGATCCCGGGTATTTGAGGAGTGGCCGTTTGCAGCCCTTGGCCGATGACCGTGCAGTGGATATGGCCCATGCCCGTGCGGAAACGGCGAAAGAGTTGTGGCAGGGAAAGGCCGCGTGGCGCGTGGTACCCGCAGTAGAGGCGGGAGAGTGGGCGCCCGTTTCGCCAAGTGGGTGGTTGGTGCATGACACGCTTACAGCACGATTGCATCCACGGCAGGCGTCACTGGCGCTGGCGGCGGCGATTACGGCGCTCGGTGGGGAAATCCTGCGGGATGGAGTGGTGTCGGGGAAAGTGGTTCACGCGACCGGCTGGCAGGGGATGGTTGCGCTCTCTGAGGCGATGGGAGAGACCGTGGGCAACGGGGTGAAGGGGCAAGCGGCATTGCTGAAGTTTGATGCGGCCGACGCGCCGCAGCTTTTTGCCGATGCGCTGCATATCGTGCCACATGCGGACGGGACGGTGGCGATCGGATCGACCTCAGAACGAGAATTTGCAGTACCGGATACAACCGACGAACAGCTCGACGACATTATCGCGCGGGCGCGGGCGGCGTTCCCTGTATTAGCTGATGCGCCGGTGATCGAGCGCTGGGCGGGGGTACGGCCGAGGGCCAAGAGCCGTGCGCCGATGCTTGGCGTGCATCCGTTGATCGAGGGCGCATATATTGCCAATGGCGGGTTCAAAATCGGCTTTGGCATGGCGCCAAAAGTGGGCGCAGTAATGGCTGATCTTGTGTTGGAGGGGCGGGACACGGTCCCTGATGGCTTCAAACCCGAGGCGAGCCTGTGATCTGCCAGCGATAGGTCCCGTCCTCGCCCAGCCAGCGCGATGCGGCGCCGGATTGATGTAGATAATTGAGGTGCGCAATGGCTTCGACCAGCGCCAGCCCATAGGTTGCAGGCCCGATTTCGCGCTTGAAAAGCGGTGGGAAACACTCGCCGCCGCGTTTGGGTGTTGCCAGATGGGCGCTGAGCCGTTCCAGCGCGCCGGTGTGGTTTTCGATCAGCTGGGACAGTCGCGTGGGCAAGCCGAAATAGGGCAGTTTATGCCCCCCGAGAACAAGATGTTCTGCCCGTGCGTAGGGCTGTAGAGCGGCGCAACTGGCCAGCCATTCGGCCAGTGGGTTGGCCTCTGGTTCGGTGGGGTAAACGCCGATATTCGGGCTGATCGAGGGCAGAAGTTGATCGCCGCCGAGCACGAGATGATCGTCGCGGCTCCAGAAGGTGGCATGCTCGGGGGCGTGACCGTCGCCCATGCGGATATCCCAAAGCCGCCCGCCGATGCGGATGGTGTCACCTTCCATGATGCGGGTGAAACCGGTGGGAAGCGGGGCGACGCAATCGGCAAAATTGAACGGGCGCTCATTGCGCCGTGCCTGCAGCATTTCAGGGTCCATGCCAGCGCGCTGATAAAAGGTGAGCGCGTCGTCGGTATATTGTGGCTGTTCGTCGAGTGTGAGCATACGCGCGACGAGATAGGCGGTGCGAGGGATCACCAGCTCGGCTCCGCGCGCGATGAACCAGCCAGCAAGGCCGATATGATCGGGGTGGTGATGAGTGATGATCACGCGGTGGACGGGCTTGCCTGCCAGCGGGCCGGCGAGAACTGTATCCCAGATTGCGCGTGATTTGCGGCTGTCGATGCCGGTGTCGATCAGGGTCCAGCCGTCGCCATCATCCAGCGCGTAGATGTTGACGTGATCCAGCGCCATTGGCAGCGGGAAGCGGAACCAGAGCACGCCTTCAGCGATTTCATGCGCGGTGCCGTGCTCCGGCGGGGTTTCCACCGGATAGCGGATCATGCGGGTATCTGTGTTCATGGGGTGGCGAGGTTTTCCGCGGTGAGGCTCATCAACACGTCATCTGCTACATGGGCGCGGGCCAGATCTCCAGCATGTTTTGGCAGAAGGTGACTGATGTAGAACTGGGCTAGGCGGGTGCGGCTGGCATCTCCGCTGAGCGCAGCGGCGAGGTGGTAATGCCCCCCGAGAACGCTGGCAAAGCCCATGAGATAGGGCACCGATGCACCCATGCGGGACGCCGGATCGCGGGCAAGCAATGCCTCGGTTGCTTCGCGCAGAGTTTCGGCGGCCTGCCAAACAGGATCGGCCAGATCGGGGAGGCTAGCGCGGGCTTTTTCGGTGGCGGTTTCAATCTCTTCGAGGAGGGCAAATGCGGCCTCGCCTTCATCCATCAGCTTGCGGCCAACGAGGTCCATCGCCTGAATGCCGTTGGTGCCTTCGTAGATCGCAGTGACCCTGACATCGCGCAGGTACTGGCTTGCGCCTGTCTCCTCGATATAGCCCATGCCGCCGTGCACCTGAATCCCCAGATTGGAAACGGAAATGCCCGTTTCGGTGCCGAAAGCCTTGGCGATCGGGGTCAGGAAAGCAGCGCGGGCGGTTGCGGCCGGATCAGCTGTCGCCGTCGCCATATCGAGCGAAATGGCGCAATCCAGCGCGATGGCGCGGGCGGCGAATGTTTCGGCCTTCATCGTTGCGAGCATCCGCCGGACATCTGCATGTTCAACGATCTTTGCGCGGCCTTGCTGGCGGTCCTGTGCATAGGCGAGTGCCTTTTGGAAAGCGCCTTCGGCGACGCCGATGCCTTGTGTGCCGACGCCGAGGCGGGCGTTGTTCATCATGGTGAACATGGCCGCCATGCCCGCATGCGGCGCGCCGACGAGCCAGCCCGTCGCGCCTTCATAGCTCATCACTGCCGTGGGCGATCCGTGCAGGCCGGTCTTGTGTTCAAGGCTGACAACGCGGAGCGCATTCGCTGCGCCCGCCGTACCATCCGCATTGGGGAGCCATTTTGGGACCATGAAAAGGCTGATGCCTTTCGTTCCCGGCGCGGCATCCGGCAGGCGCGCAAGGACGAGATGGCAGACATTGCCGGTGAAGTCATTGTCGCCCCAAGAGATGTAAATCTTCTGGCCGGTGATGGCGTAGGTGCCATCGTCGTTTGGGGTTGCTTTGGTGGTGAGTGCGCCGACATCTGAACCGGCTTGCGGCTCTGTCAGGTTCATCGTGCCGTTCCACTCCCCCGAGATGAGCTTGGGCAGGTACAACTCTTTTAGGGTGTCGGAGGCGTGCTTTTCCAAGGCTTCGATCTGGCCTTGGGTCATTAATGGGTTCAACTGAAGCGACAGGCAGGCGCCGGCCATCATATCATTCACAGCCGTCGCAAGTGTGAGCGGCAGCCCCATGCCGCCGAATTCGGGGGACGAGGCGATGCCGACCCAACCGCCAACGGCAATCGCGCGGTACCCATCAGAAAAGCCGGGCGAGGTGCGGACGATGCCGTTTTCGAGGCGGGCAGGGTGGGTATCACCAGCGCGGTTCAACGGCGCGAGCACGTCATCACACAGGCGGGCGGCTTCGGTGAGGATGGCGCGTGTTGTCTCGTCTGTCGCATCGGCAAAGCGATCTGTGCCCTGAACCGACTTGAAATCGAGAACATGGGAAAGCGTGAAATAGATGTCTTGTGCAGGGCTCGTATAAGGCATTTCGGCTTCCGGTATTGAGGGCACCCTGTTGCCAAGGTGTTGGACTTCCGAGTTAACCAGCGTATGGATCGCGCATCGGTTATCAATGAGAACGCGACGTTATGAACCAGCATGAGCGAACAGTTACGTTACGTCCCGATGCAGACGGAATCGACGAAGCGGCGCGGTTGCTGGCGGATGGAAGGCTGGTGGCCTTCCCAACGGAGACTGTCTACGGGCTGGGTGCCGATGCGCGAAACGACGAAGCGGTGGCGGGTATTTATGCGGCGAAGGGGCGGCCAAGTTTCAACCCGCTCATCATCCATGTCGATAGCGCAGAAACCGCCGAAAAATATTGCCATTTCACGCCCGAAGCGGGGCGACTGGCGCAGGCTTTTTGGCCGGGTGCGATGACGTTGGTTTTGCCGCTACGCGCGGAGAGCGGGATCTCTAAACTAGTGACAGCAGGGCTGGACACGGTTGCGGTGCGGGTGCCGGATCACCCTGTTGGGCGGGCGCTCCTCAAGGCATTTGGCGCCCCTGTGGCGGCGCCGTCTGCCAACCCTTCGGGGCGGATCAGCCCGACAGCGGCAGCGCATGTCATGGGGGGGTTGGCGGGCCGGATCGCTGCGGTGGTGGACGGCGGCGCTTGCGAGGTCGGGCTGGAATCGACGATCATCGGCTGTGCGGGAGCGCCCGTATTAATGCGCGCGGGCGGCTTGCCGGTAGAGGCCATTGAGGCTTGCCTGGGCTATCCGTTGCAGACGGAAGAAGACCCGAATGCGCCGAAGTCACCAGGGCAATTGCTGTCCCATTATGCGCCACGCGGGAGAGTGCGGCTCAACGTGACGTCACCTGAAGCAGGCGAGATATTGCTCGGTTTCGGGGATGTTGAGGGCGCGGCGCTGAACCTTTCCCCTTCGGGCGATCTGACAGAAGCTGCGGCAAGCCTTTTCGCAGCGCTGCACCGGCTGGATGACGAGGGTGCGGAGCGGATCGCGGTATCGCCCATCCCTGATCACGGTTTGGGCCGCGCGATCAATGACAGGTTGAGACGCGCGGCGGCGCCGCGGGGCGACTAGCTGCCCATATTTTTCCGTTCGATATAGGAGCGCAGTTCCTCGGCCTCGCGCCGAGCGTCCCTCAACCCATCCATCGCGGCGCGCAGTTCGGCCTCGGTTTGCGAGAGTTGGCTGCGCAGGGCACCTTCGCTTTCACGCTGGGAGGTGACGGCGCGGTCACGTTCCTCTTCGGCCTCGTGCAAGGTTTTTGCCATTTTCTCCAGCTCTCCAATATCGGAAGCGGAGACGCGGTTGAAACGGTGCACCAGCCAATTGGCGAACCAGCCAAGGCAGAAGGCCATGAACAGCACGATGGCTGTCGCGATGATGAATTCGGTTCTGTTCACGGCGTCATCCCTCTGAGTCTGTTGCGTCGGGCGTGTCGTTTGCGGGTGTGTCGGTATCAGGCGAGTCCGTTTCTGGCGCGTCGGCGGCAGTAGCGTCGCTTTCCGACGTGGGCGCATCGCCCGTTGTCTCGTCGGTACCATCAGCGGTAGGCACATCGGTATCTTCGGCCTCGCCGGTGGCATCATCCGCCGCTGTGTCTTGCTCGGCAGAATCGGCGGTGGCGTCTGTTTCCAGCCGCCCGCCGTCCTCGGACTCGGGGTCGTAGAGGTGGAATTCGATCCTGCGGTTGGCTTCGCGGCCTTCTTCGGTATCGTTATCGGCGATCGGGTTTTCCTCGCCGTATCCGATGGAACGGAACGATCCGGTCAACACACGGCGGCCGCGCAGCGCTGTCAGAACGGCTTCGGCGCGTTCCTGGCTGAGTTGCTGGTTCATCACTTCGCGGCCTTGGCTATCGGTGTAGCCTGCCACTTCCAGTGGCAATTCGGGGCAATCGCGGAGTACCTTTGCAATGTCGTCGATCACAGGGCGGGTTTCGGCGGTGAGGGTCGCGGAACCGGGGTCAAAGAGGATTTTGGTTTCGTCTGTGATTGCGCGAATACTGGCGAGACATTCCTGCGGGGTCGGGCCGCTTTCCTCTTCGGGGATTTCTTCGACAAACTCGATGTCGATGTCGAAAGATCCGTCTTGACCGAATTTCTCGATAAACAGGGCTGAAATCGCTGTGCTGGCTTCTGGATCGTTTGTTGTGCCGGTTAAGGTTACGCTTTCGGGCGAAACGGATACCGCGCCGTTCTTCAGGCGGGACAGGGCCTCGATTGCAGTCAGAACTCGGATATTCCAGCCCGATGGAACGGAGGGTTCGACCGTCGTGCGGATGGAGAGGCTACTGCGTCCGAAGCGGGCGGCGGCGTAGTTGTCGGCGGTGATCTTCATCAGATCGTCGCCGATCATACCGCGGAATTGGGCAAGACCTTCGGGGCTGAGGGTGCCGGTAAAAGAGGCGACCAGTGCTTCCTCGCCACCCTCGGGGGCGGGAGGGGCGGGGAGGTCGGCTTCGAGTGCGTAAAGCGCCGGTAGGGCATCGGCCAGTGCGGTGATTTGGGTGTCGAAGAGCGTTTCGTCCGTGCCTTGCTGGGCAATGATGTGCAGATCGGTATCAGAGACGGTCAAGGTGCCGCCACCAAGCGCGCCCAGCGTGCTGATCGCTTGGCTCACCACGCGGCTCCACTCTGGGTCAGGGGCGCCGATTGCGATGGGGCAGGTCACGTCGCCCTCAAAGCCAATGGCGCGGGCGGCTTCGATCATGAGATCGCGATCATCGAAGGTTTCGGCGACGCAGGCATCGAAGCTGCCGCCTTGCGCATTGAGCGTGAAGCGCAGTGTGAAAGGCGTAACGACGGGGCGCGGCGCGGTGATGGCGATGCGGGTCGCGACGTTGCGCGGCGCCATATCGGCAAGTTCGCGCTCCAAGTCGCGCTTTTCAGCGGCACTTTCGGCGATGGCGGAAATTTCGACCCTGCCCGCGCGGACCGAGATTTTAGCGCGGGGCAGTTCGCGCAAGACACGGGTGGCGTAGGTCATTGCGCTGCGCCATTCGGGTGGCGCGGGATATTCGGCAAGCTCTAGCAGGTCGGCGACGCGGGTGTTGCCAGCGATTTCTGACAAGGAGCGGGTCAGGACATCGCGGTCCGTCGTGGCAGGTGCAAGGCCGATCAGGGAAATGCCGCTGTCGCTGCGCAGGATCTCGACCACGAATTCAGGCACGATTATATCATCACGTTGGACCACGGAGATATTGTCGATCACGCGGCTGGCATCCACATGGCGGCCTGCGATGCTCATCGCGCGGAAGCGGGCGGCCTCGTTGGGGGCGGTCCCTTCGATAACAACCTGCAAGCCATCGCCCAGCACGTCTGCCCATTGCTGACCGTCATCCGCGAGGGCTTCCTGCACCGCCGAGCGGGACAGATCCTCGACCAGTGAAACCGCGACGCGGGCGCCAAGCGCCGACAGGATCGCGGCCACCGTGAAGGCGGCAAGCGGCAGGAGGATGGAGGAAAAGCGCTGGTTCATGCGTGTTCTTCTTGATGCTTCAGTTCTCTGTATGGTGCGCGGGCGCTCTATTCAATCAGCCGAATGCCGCAGCGGCAAAAAACAGCAAGGGAATGAGCCCAGCGTTCCGGTTTGAGCGAAACAGGGCGAGAAGCGTTTGTTGATTGGCGGGGTCGAAGCGGCTGAGCTGCCACATCAAGTGCCAGCCCATTGCCCAAGCGCCTCCAAGGGCAAGCACAAGAGACAGCACGCTCCGGTCGATGGTGGCCAAGAGGGCCGCAGCGCCGAGGAGAAGAACCGCGCCGATCAGGAAACGTCGCAGCCAGCGGGGGGCCGTATCCCCAAACAGGCGGGCAGTTGATTTGATGCCGATGAGGGCGTCATCCTCGACATCCTGATAGGCGTAGATCGTATCGTAAAACAGCGTCCAGACGATTCCAGCGGCGTAGAGCAGGAGGGATTCCCATGCAAAGCGCCCCGATTGCGCGGCCCAAACCAGTAAAGCGCCCCAATTGAAAGCAAGGCCAAGGAAGATTTGCGGCCAGTAGGTGAAGCGCTTGGCGAAGGGGTAGATAGCGACAGGGATCAGCGACAGAACCCCGAGGAGAATGGCGACAGGCGGGAAGGTTAGAAGGATTAGAAGCGCCACAAGTGCTTGCGCGACCATCCACAGCACCGCGCCGCGCGTTGTGACCTGACCGGAGGGAAGCGGGCGTGAGCGGGTGCGGGCGACGGCACCATCGAAATCGCGGTCGGTGATGTCGTTCCATGTGCAGCCAGCGCCGCGCATCAGGAACGCGCCAATGGCGCAACCTATGGCGATCCATAGTTCGAACAGCCCGAAGCGCCCTGTTTGCAGAGATGAAAGCGCGAGCGCCCACCAGCAGGGGAGCAGCAACAGCCAAGTGCCGATAGGCCGGTCGGCGCGGCTGAGGCGCAGGTAGGGGCGGGTAGCAGCTGGCGCGTATCGGTCGACCCAGTTGCCTTGGACCGCATCTGCGACGGTATCCGGCGACGAAGGCGCTGGCGCTTGGCTCTTCTCGGTCATATGGTTCGGCTCATGGCATCCAAGGTTCGGCTCTATGTAGATCAGCCTTTAGGGGAAGGGCAAATGGTTCCCCTCTCGCGAGAGCAGGCGCATTACCTTTTCGGGGTGATGCGGTTGCAGGTTGGTGCGGTGCTGTCACTGTTTAACGGGCGCGATGGCGAGTGGGATGGAGAAGTCATCGAAGCGGGGAAGCGAGGTGGCGTTCTTACCTGCCGCGCCCAGACGCGGACCCTGCAACTGCCGCCGGATTTGTGGCTGCTTTTTGCGCCGATCAAGAAAGCCCGTACGGATTTCATCGTTGAAAAGGCCACTGAAATGGGCGCGGCGCGGATCGTGCCGGTGGTGACAGACTTCACCAATTCGGAGCGGGTGCGGGTGGATCGCTTGCAGGCGCATGCGGTTGAAGCAGCGGAGCAATGCGGCGGTACCTTTGTGCCGGAGGTGGCCGAGCCGCTGAAGCTAGAGCGCGTGTTGGCCGATTGGCCGGAAGAGCGGCACTTGATGTTTTGTGACGAAGCGCTGGTGGGCGCGGGGCAGGTGCTTGGCGCGGCGGGCAAGGGGCCATGGGCGATTCTGATTGGGCCTGAAGGTGGGTTTTCGGATGCCGAAAGGGCCAAACTGCGCGGCTTGCCGTTTGCACATGCGGTGAGCCTTGGGCCGCGTATTCTGCGCGCCGATACTGCGGCGGTGGCGGCGATGACGATTTGGCAGCAGGCACTAGGGGACTGGTGATGGAAGGGTTCTTCAGGCCGGAGGCGCGGGCGGCGCTATGGAAATGGCGCGAAGTTTTTGCAGCGGTTTTGCTGGCAGCATTAGGCGCGTGGTGGGGAAGCACCAGTTTCGGCCCTTTGAAATGGCTTGGTTGGGCGATGCTCGCGGCTGGCGCTGTGCTGGCACTTCTGGCGGTGCAAAGGGTGCGGTTTGCGCGCAGCGGGGGCATCGGCGTTGTAACGGTGGATGAGCGCCGCGTGGCCTACTTTGGCCCGCTCACGGGCGGTGTCGTTGATCTTGACGACCTTGCTGAACTGGAGATCGAGCCTGATGCCTACCCCGCGCCACACTGGATATTGACGGGACAGGATGGAACGCGGCTGGAGATCCCGATCGATGCGGCGGGATCGGAAGTGTTGTTCGATGCTTTTGCCGCGCTGCCGGGATTGCGGACGGGCAAGGTGCTTGATGTGCTTTCAAACACACCTTCTGTGCGGACGGCGCTTTGGGTGCGGGAATTGCGGCGCATCCATTGACTTTGCCCGCACACCGCGCCACCTCTGCCCCGAGTTAACAGTCAGCGACGGAAACAAGCTATGTCCATTCCCCAGTCCGGCGGCGGCCCCATCGAGCGGCATGAGCAGCTTGCACAATTCCTCGCTGACGGGTGCAAGCCCCGTGATCAATGGCGGATTGGCACCGAGCACGAGAAGTTCGGTTACTGCAAAGATACGCTGCAGCCGCTCCCCTATGCCGGCGAGCGGTCGGTTCTGGCAGTGCTGGAGGGGTTGAAGGATCGCTACGGTTGGGAGCCGATTGAGGAAGCTGGAAACCTGATCGGCCTCAAGAAAGACGGCGCGAATGTCAGCCTTGAGCCTGGTGGCCAGTTGGAGCTTTCCGGCGCGCCATTGGAGAGCATCCATCAGACTTGTGACGAAGTGAACGAGCACCTGCGTGAGGTGAAGGCGGTCGCGGATGAGATCGGCGTTGGCTTCATCGGGCTGGGTGCGGCGCCGGAGTGGACTCATGAGCAAATGCCGGTGATGCCGAAGGGCCGCTACAAGCTGATGACGGATTACATGGACCGCGTCGGCACGCATGGAAAGCAGATGATGTATCGCACCTGCACCGTGCAGGTGAACCTCGATTTTGGCTCGGAAGCCGACATGGTGCAGAAGTTGCGCGTGGCGCTGGCGCTCCAGCCGGTGGCGACAGCGCTTTTCGCGAATTCGCCGTTCTTCGAGGGCAAGCCGAACAGCCACAAGAGCTGGCGCAGCCGGATTTGGCGCAGCTTGGACGATTCGCGCACGGGAATGTTGCCTTGGGTGTTCGAGGAGGGCATGGGCTTTGAGCGCTGGGCGGAGTGGGTGCTGGATGTACCGATGTATTTTGTCTATCGCGATGGAAAATACATTAATGCGCTTGGGCAATCCTTCCGCGATTTTTTGAAGGGGGAGCTGCCCGCATTGCCTGGTGAGAAGCCGACGCTGAGCGACTGGGCGGATCACCTGACGACGGTTTTCCCCGAGGCGCGGATCAAGCAATTTATCGAGATGCGCGGCGCGGATGGCGGCCCTTGGCGGCGGCTCTGTGCCTTACCTGCGTTCTGGGTCGGATTGACCTATGATCAGAGCGCTTTGGATGCTGCGTGGGATATGGTCAAAGGCTGGGATGCCGAGACGCGCGAGGCGCTGCGTGTGGCGGCCTCCGAGCAGGGGCTACAGGCTGAGGTTAACGGGCTCAAGATGCATGATCTGGCCCGACAAGCGGTTGAAATCGCCGCGAGCGGACTGAAGGCGCGCGCGGTTCCAGGTGCCGGTGGCATGGTGGCGGATGAGACGCATTTCCTCAACGCGCTGCATGAGAGCGTCGAGTCGGGTAAGACACCTGCTGATGAACTGCTCGACGCTTATCACGGTGCGTGGAATGGTGACCTGAGCAAGATTTACAAAGAGTTCAGCTACTAATTCTAGCTTTTCTGGCCGATTTTTGTCTCGGTGCCCGCGCGCAGGCGGATGATGTTTGCGCTGTGGCGCCAGAGGATCAGCACGGCCAGAAGCGCGATCACCAGAACCAGTGAGCTGTAGCCGAAGAACAGCGCCCAGACGGGGCTCGCCACTGCCGCGACGAGTGCTGCCAGCGATGAGAAACGGAACAGCACGGCTGTCACCAGCCAAGTAGCGCAGGCGGCGACCCCGACGGGCCATGCGATAGCGAGCAAGAGGCCTAGGAAGGTCGCAACTCCTTTGCCCCCTTTGAAAGCCAGCCAGACGGGGAAGCAATGCCCGATGAAGGCCGCCAGCGCGGCCAATTGCAGCGCGTCTTCTGCGGCGAATGCGCGGGCGAGCAACACGGCTGCGACGCCTTTTCCGCCATCGAGTAGAAGGGTTAGGAAAGCAGCTGTTTTATTGCCGGTGCGCAGCACGTTCGTCGCGCCGATATTGCCGGAGCCGATCTGCCGCAAATCCCCAAGGTTCATCAGCCGCGACAGGATCAAACCGAAAGGTACAGACCCAAGACCATAGCCGATTAAAGCCCAGACGAGCAGCTGGGGTAGGGCAGTGGTGATTTCTGGCATCATCCGTCTCCGAAAACGCGGGCCCCGTTGACCCATGTTCCGATGACCTTGCCCTGCATTCTTGCGCCGTCAAAGGGGGTATTTTTCGATTTTGACCGCAAAGTCGCGCGATCGAGGATGAATGGTGCGTCCGGATCGAAGAGGATCAGGTCTGCGGGCGCGCCTTCAAGCAGGCGCCCGCTTTTGAGGCCGAGCCGCCGCGCAGGGTTGAGCGAAAGCGCGCGGAACAGTTCGGGCAAGGTGAGATGGCCTGCGTGATAGAGCCGAAGCGAAGCGGGCAGAAGTGTCTCCAACCCAACCGCGCCGCTGGCGGCTTCCTCGAAGGGGAGGCGCTTGCTTTCTTCATCCTGAGGGGTGTGCATGGAGCACAAAATATCAATGAGGCCGGAGCGCAGTGCGTCGATCACCGCGAGGCGATCCTCTTCAGCGCGCAGCGGCGGGGTCAGTTTGAAGAAGGTGCGATAATCCGCGACGTCGAACTCATTAAGAGTGAGGTGGTGGATCGAGACACCAGCTGTGATGTCGAGCCCGTTGCGCTTGGCGCGTTCGAGCGCGGGGAGGGCGCGGGCGGTGGTAAGTTGGTCCACATGGTACTTGGCGCCGGTCATCTCCAACAAGGAAATATCACGGTCCAGCCCCATGCGCTCGGCCATCGGGGACACATCCGGCAGGCCGCGCAGTGAAGCGAATTTGCCTTTGGTGGCGACGGCGCCCTCGGACAGCTGCGGCTCCTGCACATGGCCGATCACCAGTGCGTCAAGCGAGCGGGCATAAGTTAGGGCGCGTGAGAGAACTTTGGTTTTGCTGACAACGCGCAGGCCGTCGGAAAATGCCACGGCGCCTGCGTCTTGCAGAAAGCCGATCTCTGACATTTCGTTGCCTTCACGGCCTTTGGTGAGAGCGGCCATCGGCAGGACATTCACCGCGCTGTCTTCTGCGGCACGACGCGCGACGAATTCGAGTGTTTCGGGGGTGTCGATTACCGGCAGGGTATCGGCGCGGGTGACGATGGTGGTGACGCCACCAGCAGCAGCTGCAAGCCCAGCGGAATGGAAGCTCTCCTTGTGGCGCTCGCCCGGTTCGGAGACTTTCACGCCGATGTCGATGATGCCCGGAGCGATGCATTGACCGCCGCAGTCTATCACGGTGCCTTTGGTATCTGGCGGGGTTTCCTCGCCAGTGGCGGCAATCTTGCCATTCTTGATCAGAATCCAACCGGCGGAATCAGTAATGGCCACGGGGTCGATCAAGCGGGCATTGGTAAACAGCAGTTCGGTCATACCATGATGCCTTTTTCATTTTGAAGCTCAGCGCCGCGACGGGCGCGGAGGTTGCGGGCGAGGAGATCCATCGCGGCCATGCGCACGGCGACACCCATTTCGACCTGAGTCTGGATGACCGAGCGGTTGATGTCGTCGGCGATGGTGCCGTCGATCTCGACGCCGCGGTTCATCGGGCCGGGATGCATGACGATTGCATCTTCCTTGGCATAGGAGAGTTTTTCAGCATCCAGACCGTAGCGGTGGTAATATTCGCGCTCAGACGGGACGAAGCCGCCGTCCATCCGCTCTTTTTGCAGGCGGAGCATCATCACCACATCCACATCGCGCAGACCTTCGCGCATGTCGTGGAACACCTCGACGCCAAATTCCGCAACGCCTGCGGGCATTAGGGTTGGCGGTGCGATCAGGCGGACGCGGTTTTCCATTTTGCCCAAAAGCATGATGTTGGAGCGGGCGACGCGGCTGTGCAGGATGTCGCCGCAGATGGCGACCGAGAGGCGGTGCAGACGCCCCTTGGCGCGGCGGATCGTGAGCGCGTCAAGCAAGGCTTGGGTCGGGTGCTCATGGCGGCCATCGCCCGCGTTCAGCACCGCGCAATTGACCTTTTGCGACAGGAGATCGACCGCGCCGGAGTTCGGATGCCGCACAACCAGCAGATCGGGGTGCATGGCGTTGAGCGTCAGTGCCGTGTCGATCAGGGTTTCGCCCTTCTTGATCGAGCTTGCCTGCATCGTCATGTTCATCACGTCGGCACCGAGGCGTTTGCCCGCCAGTTCGAAGCTCGCCTGTGTGCGGGTCGAGTTCTCGAAAAACATGTTGATTTGGGTGAGGCCGGCGAGGATGTCTTTGTGACTTCTGCGCTGGCGGTTCTCGTTGGCGTAGCGGTCGGCAAGATCGAGCAACGTTGTGATTTCTTCGGGGCGGAGATGCTCTATCCCGAGAAGATGCTGCGCGCGAAATGTCATGGTGGCCCTCGTGCAGTTTGGTCGCTTATAGGAAGGCAACCTCGTCGCGTCCAGTGGTCCTGAGCTGCGATTTGGGGCTGCACATTCCGGTAAATGCGGCCTAGGGTGCGGCTATGGACTTAGCGGTGGACTATTGGGTGGCGGCGGACCTGTTGAAGTGGCAGGTCGAGATGGGAGCGGACGAGGCGATCCTCGACGCGCCTTTAGACCGCTATGCGCTTGAACCGCCTGCCCCCACGGCCGAAAAACCCGCACGGGTGGACGCCCCCGCCGCGAAAGACAAAAAAGGAACGCCGCCGCCTATTCCGGATGTGCTGAAGGTGGACCCTGCTGCGGTTGCGGCGCGGCGCGCGGCATCTGCAAAATCTTTGGAAGAGCTTGCCGCGACTATGGAGGCGTTCGAGCATTGTGATCTGCGGCACGGTGCGCGCAATTTCATTTTTGCCGAAGGAATGCCTTCGGCGCGGGTGATGATCCTTGGTGATGCCCCAAAGCGCGATGACGATGTGAAGGGACAGCTTTTTGTCGGGCCAGTTGGTGTATTATTTGATCGGATGTTTGAAGCGATCGGGTTGAGAAGGGACAGTGAGCTATCGGCGGAGGCGCTTTACGTCACCACCCTTCTGCCATGGCGGACGCCTTCCGACCGCACGCCAAGTGCCGACGAAGTCGAAATGATGCTGCCTTTCGTGAAAAAGCATATCAGCCTTGTCGCGCCGGATGTGCTGGTGCTGTTTGGCGGTGTGACGTGCCAGACCTTTTTAGGGCAGGGGGGAATGGCCCGAAAACGGGGCCATTGGGCAGAGATTGAGGGCCGACCGGCTTTGCCGATGTTCCATCCCATGCAAGTGATGGGGGATCCGGACAAGAAACGGGACACATGGGCGGATCTTCTGTCTCTGAAAGCCAAGTTGAGAGAGTTACAATGAGCCGTATTGATACTGATCGCCCTTTCATGGCTGTGCGCATTGCAGTGCTTACCGTGAGTGACACCCGAACGCTTGCCGAGGATAAATCTGGCGACACGCTCGTCGCGCGGATCGAAGCGGCTGGGCATCGGTTGGTCGATCGCGCGATTCTGCCCGACGAGCGGGTGGAGATCGCGGCGCGTTTGTCAGAGTGGTGCGCTGATCCGGAGGTGGATGTGGTGATTTCCACCGGCGGGACAGGGTTGACGGGGCGTGACGTCACGGTTGAGGCACATCGGGATGTTTACGAGAAGGAAATTGATGCCTTCGGCACTGTCTTCACCATGATATCTATGCAGAAGATCGGCACCAGTGCGATCCAGAGCCGTGCGACGGCGGGGGTGGCGCACGGCACCTATCTATTCGCCCTGCCCGGAAGCCCGGGGGCTTGTAAGGATGCGTGGGACGAAATCCTCGTGAAGCAGCTGGATTATCGGCACCGCCCCTGCAATTTTGTCGAGATCATGCCGCGGCTCGACGAGCATTTACGGCGAAAGTAACCGGCGGTCAGCCCTGACAACCGATGAACTCGTAGGCGTTATTGGTGGTCAGCACCGTCAAGCGCAGGGAATGACGGTCGATGGCCATAGGAGCGGTGCCAAGGGCAATTGCGTCGGCCGTGAAAACCATCGTATCGCCCCGCATTTCGTGCATCGTCTCGGCGATCCAAACGTCTTTCGACGCAAATTCGATCGCGCCCGCGGTCGCGGCGATTTTCGCGGCCTCTGGCAGATGGGCTTCGATGCGGATTCCCTTCCCAGTAGGGCGGAAGTCGCAGGAGACGGGCGCGAAGCCCGCTTGCAGGCCGTCGAGGGGTTGATCGAGCAACGCCGCAATAATCGGCGGGCTGCGTTGGGCTGCGACTGGAAGCGCCATATCGAACCGCGCGGTAAACGGGATGCAGACACTGTTACAAACGCCGATTTCGACGTGCCCCTTGGCATGTGCCGTCTGTTCTGAATCCTCTAGCGAAAGCTCGATGGGTATCAGCACGGAGCCGTTGTAGCCGAAGCTCTCCATTCCGTTTACGTCGAGAAGCTCAGGCGTAGGCCAGTGCAGCACCGCATCGGTGATGTTTTGAGAGCCAGACCAATCGAACGCCGGCGGGAGGCCCGCCGGACCGGGTGCGCGCCAGTAGGTTTTCCAATGCGGCGCAAGGCTGATTCGCAGACCGGCCATATGGGTCCCTTCGGCGGTGCGCCAACCGGGGACGAAATCGACCGTCACAACGTTTTCCACCTCCTGCGCTAGGAGCGGAATGGGCAGCAGAAAGAAGGCGAAAAGGGTTGCGAATATCCGGTTCATGGGCGCAAGATAAGAAAATATCGAGGGAAAGGAAGTCACGTTCGGGTCATCGGCTGTGAGACAAGCTGATAGGCCAATGTGCAAAGGGAAAACAGAGTCTGATATGGAAGGTCTAGACCTCTCTCTTGCGGGAAAACTGCTGGTCGCAATGCCTGATATGGGCGATGCGCGGTTCGAAAGAAGCGTCATCTATATGTGCGCGCATTCGGATGACGGGGCCATGGGGCTTATCGTTAACAAACCCGCGCCGGAAGTACGGTTTGGCGATTTGCTCAAGCAACTGGGTATCGAAGCCGATCCCGAAGCGCGTGATATTCGCGTGCATTTTGGTGGGCCGGTTGAGCATGGGCGGGGATTCGTCTTGCACAGCGCGGATTACAACAGCGGGAATGGGACGCTGGAGGTGGATGACACCACGTCAATGACGGCGACAATGGACGTGCTGGAAGACATCGCCGCCGGTCGCGGGCCTGAATCATCCATGTTGGCGCTTGGCTATGCGGGCTGGGGACCGGGCCAGTTGGAGGACGAGATCGCGCTGAACGGCTGGCTGGTGTGCGATGCGCGTGACGACATCGTTTATGGCCGCGCGAACGAGTTCAAATGGAACGCGGCGCTGAAACACATGGGAATTGACCCGCTTTTATTGTCGAGCACCTCTGGCAGCGCCTGAGCGGATCAAGGCGCCCCTTCGACCAATGCCGTTATGATGCTGCGGGCGCTTTCGCTGTCCCAGTCGGCATCGCCCATGAGGCGGGCGACCTCTTTTCCGTCGCGGTCGATCAGCACCGATACCGGAAGGCCGAGAACGCCCATTTCCCGCGCTAATGACTGGCGCGGGTCGGTATGGAGCGGCAGGCTGTCGACTTCGATTTCTTCGAAGAACTGTTCCATCGCGGGGAGCGGGTTGCGTCCTGTGGCGATTGTGATGACGCGAAAATCCTCAGGTGCGAAGGCAGATTGCAGGGCGGCGAGGGAGGGCATTTCCTTCCGGCAGGGCGCGCACCATGTGGCCCAGAAATTCACCAGCAGCACGGCGCTGCCTTCGTCCGCGAAGGTCCGGGGGGTGCCGTCTTCGCCAGTGTAGGTGCTATTGGGCAGCTCGAGGGGCGTTTCGTGGACGGCCAGTTTGCGCATATCGTCTTTGCGGAGGTCTACGATTGCGTAAGGATCGGCCCAGCCGATGTTTGCAACGAGCGCGAGGGCCGTATAAAGCAACGCTGATCTGAACTGCGGCATGGGACCTCCAAAATGACCAAATCCTCGAACCAGATGTGGGGCGGGCGCTTCGCCGCTGGGCCGGACGCCATAATGGAAGCAATTAATGCGTCCATCGGGTTCGACAAACGACTGGCGCCACAAGATATCGCCGGTTCGCGCGCTCATGCTGCGATGTTGGCAGCACAAGGCATCATTAGCGATAAGGATGCGGAGGCCATTCGGGAAGGGCTGCTCACCATATTGTCAGAAATCGAGGGCGGAAATTTCACCTTTTCGACTGCGCTTGAGGACATCCACATGAATGTGGAAGCGCGGCTGAAAGAGATCGTGGGTGAACCGGCGGGGCGACTGCATACCGCGCGGAGCCGTAACGATCAGGTGGCGGTCGATTTCCGGTTGTGGGTGCGTGACCAGTGCGATGCGGTGGATGGCGCGCTTGAGGCGCTGATGAAGGCGCTGCTGGCGCAGGCCGAGGCCGGTGCAGATTGGGTGATGCCCGGTTTCACACATTTGCAGACGGCGCAGCCGGTGACGTGGGGCCATCATATGCTGGCCTATGTCGAGATGTTTGCCCGTGATCGCAGCCGTTTTGCCGATGCGCGCAAGCGGATGAACGAAAGCCCGCTTGGTGCGGCCGCGCTGGCGGGAACCTCCTTCCCGATTGACCGCCATGCAACGGCAACAGCGCTGGGCTTTGACCGCCCGACCGCGAATAGCCTCGATTCCGTCTCGGACAGGGATTTCGCGTTGGAATTCCTCGCGGCGGCAAGCATCTGCGCGATGCATTTGAGCCGGTTTGCCGAAGAGCTGGTGATCTGGTCGTCGGCGCAGTTCCGGTTTGTGACAATGTCTGACAAGTGGTCCACCGGATCGTCGATCATGCCGCAGAAGCGCAACCCTGATGCCGCCGAATTGATCCGTGCCAAGATCGGGCGGATTTTCGGGGCGAATGTTGCGTTGATGACGGTGATGAAAGGGCTGCCTCTGACCTATTCGAAGGACATGCAGGAAGACAAAGAGCAGGTCTTTGATGCGGCGGATAACTTCCTGCTGGCGCTTGCTGCGATGGCGGGGATGGTTTCGGACATGACGGCGAATCGCGCGTCCCTGAAGGCGGCGGCATCGAGCGGGTTTTCAACCGCGACCGACCTTGCTGACTGGCTGGTGCGGGAGTTGAATCTGCCGTTCCGCGATGCGCATCATGTGACGGGATCGCTGGTGGCTATGGCCGAGGGCAAAGGCTGCGATCTGCCTGATCTGTCGCTCGAGGATATGCAATCTGTGCATAAAGAGATCCACGCCGATGTGTTCGACGTGCTGGGTGTAGAGAATTCGGTGGCGTCGCGCCTCAGCTATGGCGGGACATCGCCTGTGCGCGTGCGCGAGCAGGTCGCCCGTTGGAAAGAGGTGCTCGCGTGATCCGTGCGATCGTAGTGATCATGGCGCTGATGCTGGTCTGTGCGGTGGCGAGCTGCGGTGTTGACGGCGCACCTGCGCGGCCAGATGGCGAGATTGTCGATTTCGAAGGGTTGTAGAGATGAAAAGCTTACGTCCTGTCTATTTGCTGCTGGCCATTTGGGGTGCGGTGCATCCGATGTATTATTTCATCACATGGTTCATGGCGGAGGGCTTTAGCCTGATGGCGATGGTGGATGCATGGCATGCGAATGCCGCATCTTCTGGCCTTGTTTGGGATCTGACGATTGCAGCGGTCACGCTGACTTTCTGGATCCTTGCCGAGGTGGCGGTGCGCCGCAATTGGGAAGCCTTGATCGCAATTCCGGCGACTTTTTGCATCGGGGTGAGCTGCGGCTTGCCGCTGTACCTTTTCCTGCGGACAAAACCGCTCGAATAGGGTGCCGTGCGCGCGCTGCGGGGTTGGGATCGCCAAAAACTCTGGTATAGGCGTGCGAGAGCCTGAGCGGAGAGCCTGATGGACCATTTTCTCTATCGAGACGGGGTGTTGCACGCCGAGGACGTGCCGGTTGCGGAAATCGCCGCGGCCGTGGGGACGCCGTTCTATGTTTACTCCTCTGCGACGTTACTGCGGCATTTCGGCCTGTTCGAAGAGGCGCTCGATGGGCTGGAGCATACGATTTGCTTTGCGATGAAGTCGCTGTCGAACCAAGCGATCTTGCGGCTCTTGGCGCAGCGCGGGGCGGGCATGGACGTTGTCTCCGAGGGTGAATACCGCCGCGCTAAGGCTGCGGGCGTGCCGGGAGAGAGGATTGTCTTTTCCGGCGTGGGTAAAACCCGCGCGGAAATGCGCACTGCGTTGGAAGGCGGCATCCGTCAGTTCAATGTGGAGAGCGAGCCGGAATTGCGCGCGCTGAGCGAAGTTGCCTCGGCTATGGGGGCGGTCGCGCCGATCACCATTAGGGTTAACCCTGATGTGGACGCGAAAACGCACGCGAAGATTGCCACGGGAAAATCGGAAAACAAGTTCGGCATCCCGATCGCCAAGGCGCGGGAGGTGTATGCCGAAGCTGCCGCCCTTCCGGGGATCGAAGTTGTCGGAATTGATGTACATATCGGCAGCCAGTTGACCCAGTTGGAACCTTTTGAGGCGGCCTATCGCAAGGTAGCCGATCTGACCGAGGCTTTGCGTTCCGACGGGCATGACATTCGCCGCCTCGATCTTGGGGGCGGGCTGGGTATCCCGTACACGCGCTCGAATGAGGCGCCGCCGCTGCCGCTCGACTATGGTGCGCTGATCAAGCGCACGGTCGGGCATCTTGGATGTGAGGTCGAGATCGAGCCTGGGCGGCTGATCTCGGGCAATGCGGGGCTGATGGTGTCGCGGGTAATTTACATCAAAGAGGGTGAGGGGCGGAATTTCCTGATCCTTGATGGTGCGATGAACGATTTGATCCGCCCTGCTATGTACGAAGCGCATCACGATATCGTGCCTGTAATTGAGCCGGAAACTGGCGTTGAGCAAGTGCCGTTCGATATCGTCGGGCCGGTCTGTGAAACGGGCGACACCTTTGCCAAGGGATGGCATATGCCACCGGTTAAGGAGGGTGATCTGGTCGCTTTCCGTTCGGCGGGCGCATATGGTGCGGTGATGGCGAGCGAATACAATTCGCGGCCCCTGATCCCAGAGGTTTTGGTGCAGGATGATCAATTCGCTGTCATCCGTCCGCGTCCTACCTTTGACGAAATGATTGCGCGCGATACCATTCCCGAGTGGCTGTAAGCCATTGCGTTACCCGCGCGCGGTGCGGGAAGGAACGGGAGAACGAGCTGAAAAACGATCTGCCAGAACTGGCGCATCTGCGACGCCCCTTGCGGCTGGCGCTGCTAGGGCTGTGGGCGAAGCGTATTGTGCGTGGTTTCTGGCCGGTTTGGAGTATCGGTTTTTTCAGTTGCGGGCTTTGGCTCTTCGGTGCGCTGGATCTGTTGCCCGAGCTTTGGCGCTTGGCAGTTCTGTGGGTTCTGGGCCTTGCTGCGGTCGCGGCGCTTGTGCGTGGCGTGATCGGCTGGCGGCGACCGTCATTAGCGGATGCCGTTGCCGCGCTCGACCAAAGCCATTCCGACCGGCCACTGGCTGCATTAGTAGATACGCCGGTACTGGCGGGCGGAGATGCGGGTACTGATGCATTATGGCAGGCGCATCGGCAGCGGATGTTGGTGCGGAGCCGGACGCTGCGCGCGGAGTGGCCTGATCTTTCGGTTGCGGCGGATGATCCTTTCGGCCTGCGCTATGCTGCTTTGCTGTTGTTCGTTGTGGCGCTTCTCTTTGCGCCACGCGATGCCAGAGCACCAATTGCAGGAGGCGCCGTTGCGGACATTCCCGATGCTGTATGGGAAGGGTGGATCGAGCCGCCTGCCTATACAGGGAGGCCGGCGCTCTACCTCGCTGATCAGCAGGGAGGCGAAATATCGGTGCCCATTGGCAGCCGCGTGACGGTGCGCTTCTATGGAGCGGAAGGTGCCTTGAACCTGCGGGAAACGGTATCTTCGGCGGGGGTGGACGCGCAGGAGATGACCTACCGGCTTGAGGTTGATCGTAGTGGCTTGGTGGAGATCGATGGCGCGGATAACGCACGCTGGCAAGTATCGGCGGTGCCTGATGTGATCCCTGAGATTGCCCTTGATGGACCGCTGGAAACCGATGCGTCTGGACGGATGCAGCAGCCTTTCAAGGCCGAAGACGATTATGGCGTAACCCAAGGTGCCGCGCGGTTTGTGCTGGATGTGGATCAGGTGACCCGCCAGCACGGCAAGGCGATTGCCCCCGAAGAGCGCGCGCCGATTGTGGTCGATCTGCCGATGCCCATTCGCGGTGGGCGAGAGCAGGTGAGCGAAGTGTTGCTCGAAGATTTTTCGAAACATCCATACGCCAATCTGCCGGTGAGTTTGGAGATGCAGATCGAGGATGCGTTGGCGCAGACCGGCGATACCGTGCCTGTTGCAATGATCCTACCGGGGCGGCGGTTTTTCGAGCCGGTGGCGCGGGCGGTGATCGAGCAGCGCAGCGACCTGTTGTGGAACCGCGCCAATGCGCCCCGCGTTGCGCAGATTTTGCGGGCGATCTCGCACCGGCCGGAGGAAAGTTTTGGCAACGAGACGGCCTATTTGAGGTTGCGGGTTGCGATCCGGCATTTGGAGGCTTTGGAGCCAGTTGCCGCCGACGATGAGCAGGTAAGTGAGATTGCTGACATGCTCTGGGAAGTGGCGGTCGAGTTGGAAGAGGGCCGCTTGGCTGATGCGCGCGAGCGGCTGCGGCGCGCGCAAGAGCGGCTGGCGGAGGCGATGCGCAACGGCGCGAGCGAGGCCGAGATTGCTGAATTAATGGATGAGCTGCGCGATGCGATTGATGATTACACTCGAATGCTGGCCGAACAGCAGCCGCAAGAGCAAGGTGAAGATGGCCAGCAACAAGAGGGCGAAAGCCGCGAGCTGAGCGGTGATCAGCTGCAAGCGATGATGGACCGGATTCAGGAGCTGATGGAACAGGGGCGCATGGAAGAGGCGCAGCAGATGATGCAGGCCCTGAACGAACTGTTGGAGAACCTGCGCGTCACGCAGAGTGAAGGGGAAGGATCGCAAGGTCAGCAATCCATGCAGGATTTGGGTGAGACGTTGCGCGAGCAGCAGGAGTTGTCGGACGAAGCGTTCCAAGATTTGCAAGAGCGCTACAACGGGCAGGAACAGCAAGGCGGAGAGCAAGGACAGCCGCAGGGCGAGAACGGGACAGGTTCCGGCGGGGCCGAGGCGGGGCCGGATGGGCGTGAGGCAGGACGGTCGCTGGCCGACCGGCAGCAAGCCTTGCGCGAGGAGTTGGAGCGCCAGCGCGGTGGTCTGCCGCTGCTGGAAGGGGAGGCAGCAGAGCGTGCGGAGCGCTCGCTCGAGCGTGCCGAGGGCGCGATGGACGGTGCTGAAGAGGCGCTGCGTGAAGGGCGCTTGGCGGAGGCATTAGACAATCAGGCCGAGGCGATGGAGGCCTTGCGGGACGGGTTGCGGAACCTTGGGCAGGCGCTGGCGGACAACCGCGAAATGGACGGTCAGGGCGGCCAGCAGGGCGGCGCGACCGCGACTGAGGATCAAAACCGCAGTGACCCTCTCGGCCGTGATATCGGGCGATTGGGTCAGCAGGGAACCGATGAGCAAATGCTGGGCGATGGGATATCGGAAGATGAACGCGCCGCCGAGATTTTGCGTGAGCTGCGTGATCGCGCGGGTGACAGAAGCCGTTCCGAGGACGAGCAGGAATACCTGAAACGCTTGTTGGAGCAGTTCTAGGCGCCGGAGCCGTTCATCCGCGCGGCGGCTTCCTGCATCCAGACATCCAAGCCGATGCGCCAATCATTCACCATTTCGACATATGAGGTCAGCAGAGGCTCGGCGGCTGGAAAACTGGCTGAGAGCGCAGGCGCGTAGAGGTAGACCACCACCGCGACCATTGCCAGCACGAGGGACCAGCTAAACCCACGGCGGAAACCACGGCGCTGCCTGCTTTTGGCTTCGGCTATTTCCTGTAGGGTGGGAGCGTTGCGCTCTTCCGAGGCGACGAGGGTTGAGTTGATCTCTTCGATATCAGGAAGTCGTTCGCGGCGGGGGCGGTCATCTGCCATCGGGGGCTGGGCAAGCGGCGCGGGATCCGGTGCGTCCTCCTCGCCGGTGAGTCGCGCCATCCGGCGGCGGGACTCGGCGGCCTGATCGAGCGGTTCGGAGGCATCAAGGCCAAGATCCGGCTGGCTTTCGATACTGCTGCGGGCTTCGGCCTCGCGTTTGCGGGCTTCGCGCTCGGCTTCCTCCCGCAGAATTTCGGCAATGCCGGGATCAAGTTGGCGTCGCTCGGCCTTCGGCGTTGGTGCGGACGCTATCGGCTCGTCCTCGACTTCATCGTCGGCAAGGATGTCGCTGGATGGGCTCGGTGCAGGGACGGAATTCTGCTCGTCATCAGTGAGATGATCGAAAAGCCGCGTATTATCGGGGTCTTTGGCCCAAGGCGCTGGAGCCTCCTCGGCTGCTGCCGGCGTCTCTTCGTCGGGGCTGTAGGTTACGCTTTCGATCTCGGCTTCTGCTTCGGCAGAGGCACCGGGATTTTCAAACCAGGTATGGCCGCAATTGGAACATTGCACATCCCGACCAGTTGTCGGGATGACGTCGTCTGGAACCTCATACTGTGCCCCGCAATTCGGGCAGACGAGCCGCATCAATGTTCTCCTATGCGTTGAATTTCACTGTCCGATACACTTGCTTTTTTGTTCTTTTAGCAATTGTGGCGGCGCAGGCAAAGGATTTGAGTGCGCCTGCTTGAGATGTCATTGATTAACTGTGTGAATTTGGGCAGAAGTGCCAAGGTTAAAGAGAGGGTGCAGTGTGATTGAGCTGGAGCGGGTGGCCTATAGTTACGGGGGTGAAGAGCTGTTCGCCGATGTGACGCTTTCTTTGGCGCCGGGTTCATTCCATTTCCTGACAGGGCCATCCGGTGCTGGGAAAACAACCCTTCTGAAGCTATGTTATGGTGCGCTGATCGCGACATCAGGACAGGTGCGGCTGTTTGGCGAAAACACACGCAAGATGGACCGTGACCGTATTGCCATGAACCGGCGGCGGATCGGGGTGGTGCATCAGGACTGCCAGTTCCTTGACCATTTACCGATTTCTGAAAACGTTGCTCTGCCGCTGACTGTCGCTGGACGGGGTGACGAGGTTGATGCCTATCTCGACGAATTGCTCGCCTGGGTTGGCCTGAGCCGCCAGAAGGAGCAACTGCCGCCCGAACTGTCAGGTGGAGAACGGCAGCGCGCGGCGCTCGCGCGGGCGATCATCATGTCGCCCGAGGTGATTATCGCAGATGAGCCAACCGGAAATATTGACTGGGAGATGTCGCAACGGCTGCTTTCACTGCTGGTGGAGTTGAACAAGCTGGGCAAGACGGTGCTGATCGCTAGCCATGATCTGGCGCTGATCCGCGCGGCAAAGGCGCAGGTTTCGGCGCGGGTGCTGCGCCTGAAAGATCGTAAGATCCAGGCGGCGGAGGTGGACCTGTGAGCGCGGTGGAGCGGATCAGAGCCGTGGCGATGCTGTTCGGTGGAGATCGTCAGGCAGACCGTGCCGTTCCGCCAACGGGGTTTACCGCACGGTTGACGATTTTTACCGCCGGAGCGATGGCCTTTCTGGCTGTCTTCGTTCTGGCGCTTTCACTAACCGCCGGTCGGGTGGCGGATCGCTGGACCGAAGAATTGGCGCGGACCTCGACCTTGCGTATCTCGGCGCCGGAAGGGCAGGTGGATGCGCAGGTGCAGGCGGCTATCCGCGTGCTTGAGACAACGCCCGGCGTGGCCAGTGCGCGCGCCCTGACTGATGATGAACAGCGCGCGCTGCTGGCGCCGTGGTTCGGGCCTGATTTGCCAGTGGAGTCTCTGCCGATCCCGCAGTTGATCGAGATATTCGAGGAAGCGGGTGGCTATGACGCGACAGGCTTGCGCGCGCGATTGCAGGCCGAGGTTCCCGGGGCATTACTGGATGATCATGCCAGATGGCGTGCCCCTTTGGTGGCGGCAGCTGAGCGGCTGAAGCTGCTGGGCTATTCTGCTGTGATCCTGATTGCGGGTGCGACGGCGGCAATGATCACATTGGCGGCGCAGGCGGCGTTGGCCGCCAATGCACAGGTGATACAGGTGATGCGGCTGGTGGGTGCGCGGGACGTTTATATCGCTGGTGCCTTTGTCAGACGCTTCACGCTCAGAGCCTTGACCGGCGCTGCGATTGGGGTTCTCGTGAGTGGGGTGGCCGTCGGGCTTTTGCCTGAGTTGGAGGTTGCGGGGGGCATTCTGGAGGGGATCGGCTTTTCCGGCGCCGAGTGGCTTTGGGTCTTGGCGATCCCGATCCTTGCAGCTTTGGTGGCTTTTGTCGCGACCCGCGCGGCGGCCTTTAGGACGCTGAGGAGGCACGCATGACACACGGTTTGCAATGGGCGCGGTCGCTGGTTTTCATCATATTGATGTATGCCGCGATGGTGCCTTATGCGCTGTTCTATCTGCCTTGGGCGATCCTGAGCCGAGACGGAGCATTGGCAGCGGCGCATGGGTGGTGCCGGTTTGTGAAGTGGATGGCCGGTTGGCTCATTGGCTTGCACTTTGAAATCCGTGGAACGCCGCCAACTGACGAGGTTATCGTCGCGGCGAAGCATCAGTCTTTTCTCGATATCATCCTGATTTACTCCGCCGTTCCGCGCGGAAAATTCATCATGAAACGCGAGCTGATCTACACGCCGATCTTGGGGCAATATGCGCTGCGCGTGGGCAGCGTCCCTGTCCGGCGCGGAAAGCGGGCAGAGGCGGTAAAGAAGATGGTCGATGACGTGATTGCGGGGCGCGCGGAACCCGGGCAACTTGTCGTCTATCCGCAAGGAACACGGATCGCACCGGGGGTGAGAGCACCCTATAAGATGGGGACGTTCGCGCTTTACGAGGCGAGCGGACTGCCTGTGGTTCCGGTGGCGTGCAATGTGGGTGTGTTCTGGCCGAAGCGGGGGATTTATCGCAAGCCGGGAACGGCGATTGTCGAGTTTCTGCCGCGTATCGAACAAGGACTGAGCCAAGAGGCGTTCCTGCAAAGGCTGGAAAGCGAGATTGAAGAGCGGTCAGATGCACTGGCGCGGGAGGCGGGCTTTGCCGTCTAGGGGATGGCCCGCGATTGCTGCGGCTCTTTTTGCGCTTGCGGTGATTGGTGGGCAACTGATCGTGCCTGTGCTGAGCGATGAAGCCTACTTCGTTTCGTGGGGGCTGACGCCGGCGCTGGGTTACTACGACCACGGGCCGTTGACGGGGTGGTTGAGCGCCATCGCGATTGCCATTGAGCGCGCTATTGGCATCGAAGTGCATGGCGCGGTTCATCGCCTTTTCGCTTTGTTGATGGTTCTTACAACAGTTGGGATGGTTGCGGCACGGCTTCGGCGCGACGGTCTTGAGAGGCAGGATGTCTGGCGTTTGGGCCTTTCTTTCCTCATCGTTCCGGGCACGGTGGCGCTGGCGGTCATGTTCGTCAACGATGGGATTGTTCTGTTTCTATCGACGGTCTTTGTGTTGGCGGTCGAACGGATCTTGCGAGGTGCAGTCTGGCGCTGGGTTCTGCTCGGCGGAGCGGCGTTTGGTGGGGTGTTGCTCGTCAAGTATTCTGGCGCACTGATCTTCATTGCCGTGGCGCTTGCGGTGCTCCTCGGCGGTGGTTTGCGCCGTGATGTTGTGCTGCGGCTGGGTTCGTTGGCGCTGGTTGCGGCGGTGCCGTTTGCTGCGCAACTATGGTGGAATTGGGAAAACTGCGCCGTCAATTTCGCGTTCAATTTTTCTTTTCGTGAGGAGAGCGGTCAGGGGGTCATCGGCTCCTTCCTCGTGGCGGCGTTCCTTGTAACGGGTGGCGCATGGATCGCGGTTTTCGCGCAGGTGATACGATCGCGCCGGAAGCCGGATTTCTTTGCCATGACATTCTGCATTTTCATGGCGCTGGTGCTGCTGCTTGCGGTGGCACTTGGGTCGCTCGGGGCCAATTGGGTGGTTGTCGCCGGACCGCTTGCCATACTGGCATTGGCTGAGGGGGCGAACAACGGGCGGCGGGTTTTGGCGGTGAACACGCTCCTGAGCGCGGTGACTGTGTTTCCGCTTTTGCTGGCGTTGTTTGCGCTGAAGGCGGGATGGCTGCCGCTCGAACGGGTATTTCCGGCAAGCGAGATGCAGTTACAGCGAGCGCAGCTCCTGATTGATGCAGGAGGATTGGATGTGAGCGAGGGGCAGGCTGTCGCCACAACCAACTACGGTCTGACGTCGATGTTGCGCAATTCAGGGCAGGGGGACGTTGTGACATTCTCCCGTGACGTTTACGGCCGAAACGATGACCTGTTCGTGGAATTTGACGCTTTTGCCGGCAGGGATTTCCTCATCATCCCGACGGGTGCGATTGGGTTGGATGAGATTGCGCCGATGTTCGCCGCAGTCGCATTGCGTGAGGTGCAGACGCGATGGGGCGCCCTGACGGTGTATGAAGGAAAAGGCTTCAAGCCGGAGGCCTATTACCGCGATTGGCTCGCGCCGTTCGTGGCGGAAACCTACGCAAAATCACCATTTCCTTATGGTGGCTGCTATCTGGACCGCGCGTTGTTCCCGCGCGGGTGATTAGGCAGCGAGTCCCTTTGCGCCGAGGCCAAGATACTTCTGGCGGCGGTCTTTGCGCAGGTCATCACCGGAGAGCTTGTTCAACTCGATCAGCATCTTCTTCACCGCAGTGCCGACCGATTTGATCGCCTCATCCTTGTTGCGATGTGCGCCGCCAAGGGGCTCTTTGATAATCAGGTCGCAAACGCCCAGTTCCTTGAGGTTCTGAGCAGTCAGGCGCAGAGCCTCTGCTGCTTCGCGCATCTTTTCGGCGTCTTTCCAAAGGATCGACGCGCAGCCTTCGGGCGAGATAACGGAATAGATCGAGTGTTCGAGCATAGCTACGCGGTTGGCGGTGGCGAAGGCCACAGCGCCGCCGGAGCCGCCTTCGCCGATGATCACTGAAACCAGCGGCACGCGAACTTGCAGGCATTTTTCTGTGGAGCGAGCGATGGCCTCGGATTGGCCGCGCTCTTCGGCGCCCTTGCCCGGATATGCGCCGGGGGTATCAACAAGGGTCACGATTGGCAGGCCGAACTTGTCGGCCATTTCCATCAGGCGAATAGCCTTGCGGTAGCCTTCTGGACGGGCCATGCCGAAATTGCGCTCGATCCGGCTCTTTGTGTCGTTGCCCTTTTCATGGCCGATCACCATGACAGGCATGCCGTCGAGACGGGCGAGGCCGCCCATGACCGAATGGTCATCCGCAAAGTTCCGATCACCTGCGAGCGGGGTGTATTCGGTGAAAAGTGCGTCGATGTAATCTTTGGTGTGCGGCCGGTCAGGGTGGCGCGCCACCTGGCATTTCCGCCAAGGCGTGAGATCGGCGTAGAGGGTCTTGAGGAGGTCAGCAGCCTTCTTATCCAGCGCGGCGGCTTCTTTCTCGACGTCCATTTCCTCGTTCGTGCGCGCCAAGGCCCGCAGTTCTTCGGCTTTGCCTTCAATCTCGGCAAGCGACTTTTCGAATTCGAGGTAATTGGTCATGCGTGCCTCCGGACCCGTTTCTGCCGATATAAGGCGGGACCGGAGGGTATTGCAACTCGGGAAGCGTTTATCCGGTAATCATCTCTGCCTGACGGACGATGACTTCGGCCTGTTTGATCGATGCGATATCAACGAGGCGGCCCTTGTAAACCGTGGCGCCTTCGCCTCGGGCCTTGGCATCCTCCATCGCTTGCAAAATCTCGCGGGCTTCGGTGACGGCCTCTTCAGATGGGGTGAAAACCTCGTTCGACAGCGTGACCTGCTTGGGGTGGATGGCCCACTTTCCCACCATGCCCAAAGTGGCGGAGCGGCGGGCTTGAGCGCGGAAGCCTTCGTCATCGGAGAAATCGCCGAAGGGCCCATCAACGGGCAAGACGCCATGCGTGCGGCAGGCGGCGACGATGGCAGCTTGCGCCCAATGCCAAGGGTCGGAATAGTGACGGTTTTCGCCGTGCTGCATGTAGTAATTTTCCTGCGTGCCGCCGATGCCGGTTGTCTGCATCCCCATAGAGGCGGCGAAATCGGCAGCGCCGAGGCTCATCGCTTGCAGGCGCGGTGAGGCGGCGGCGATTTCTTCGACATGGGCGATTCCGGCGGCGGACTCGATGATCACTTCGAAGGCGATGGGTTTTGTGCGGCCTTTGGCGCGTTCGACAGCCGTGACAAGCGCATCGACCGCGTAGAGATCGGCAGCGCAGCCAACCTTGGGGATCATGATCTGATCGAGGCGGTCGCTCGCGTTCTCCAGCAGATCGACAACATCGCGATACCAATACGGGGTATCAAGCCCGTTGATGCGAACGGAAAGGGTCTTCGTGCCCCAATCGATGCTGCCGATAGCGTCGATCACGTTTTGACGCGCCTGATCCTTGTCGCTCGGGGCGACCGAATCCTCGAGGTCCAGATTGATCACATCTGCGGCGCTGGCGGCCATTTTCTCGAAGATCGCAGGGCGCGAGCCGGGGCCGAACAGCTGGCAACGGTTTGGGCGAGCAGGCGGCGTAGGCTGGATACGGAAGGACATGGGTGCTCCGGCAATGAAGTTTCAATCTTGGTCCCAGTTTGGGTAGATTATTGCGCCGCAGCATTCAAGGATCATTTCGCAGGTGCAGAAATTTATCGCGCTGCAAGGCGAAAAGATTCGCGGTGCGGAGATTTTGCGACAGAAAATTGTGCAAAAGGGTTCATCAATCGAATGATTGCCCGAAAAATTTTGATTTTTTGCTGATTTAGGGATGCCATCCCGCAGGTTCGCTGCGATTTATCGGATTGTACGGACATGGAGGCCACAATGATCAAGACGCCCTACTTGCTGTTTCTCGGTGATGCGCCGGACGACCTCGCGGCGAAGGTTGCGCAAGGTATCAAAGACTGGCGACCGGAATATGCGGTCGGTCAGTTCCGTATGGCGGGTTGTGGCGCAGATGTCGGTGTGCCGGACATGACGTTGCAGGAAGCGCGTGATGCCGGTGCGCAGACGCTGGTGGTTGGCGTGGCCAATCGCGGCGGGGTGATTAGCGCCGCTTGGAAAGAAGTCTTGATTGAAGCGTTGCGCATGGGCTTTGACCTTGCCAGCGGTCTGCACAACCTTCTGGGCGACGAGCCAGAGCTGGTGGCGGTGGCCGAAGCCGAGGGGCGCCAGATGTTCGACGTCCGCATCCCGACGATCCAGTACCCGATTGCTAATGGCAAGAAGCGTACAGGCAAGCGGGTGTTGGCGGTTGGCACTGATTGCTCGGTTGGAAAGATGTATACCGCTCTGGCCATTGATGCCGAGATGCGGGCGCGTGGGATGAAATCCTCTTTCCGTGCCACGGGGCAGACAGGCATTCTGATCACAGGTGAGGGTGTGCCGCTCGATGCGGTTGTAGCCGATTTCATGGCCGGAGCCGTTGAATGGCTGACGCCCGACAATGACGCGGATCATTGGGACATCATCGAAGGACAGGGGAGCCTGTTCCATGTGTCGTACTCGGGTGTGACGATGGCGCTCATTCATGGCGGGCAACCGGATGCGCTCATCCTCAGCCACGAACCATCGCGCAAGCACATGCGGGGTTTGCCGGATTATCAGCTGCCATCGCTTGAGGCGCTGCGGGATATGGCTCTGCCGTTGGCGCGAATCGCGAACCCCGATTGCAAGGTCGTGGGCATTTCGGTCAATACCAAGGCGATGAGCGACGACGAAGCTACGGCCTATCTGGCCGAGGTTGAGGCGCGTATGGGCCTGCCTGCCGTTGATCCGTTCCGCCATGGTGCGGGGCGTTTGGTGGATGCGCTTGCCGCACTGTAAGCTGGGAACCTGAAGATCGGAGGATAGACCTGTGCGGATCAGTGTGCGTGCCGAGACTTTTCGTTTGGCGGAAGTATTTACGATCTCGCGTGGGTCACGGACGGCGGCTGAAGTGCTGACCGTGACTGTGAATGATGGCAAGGTAACGGGGCGTGGCGAATGTGTGCCTTACGCCCGCTACGATGAAACGCTTGAAAGCGTGATCGTGCAGATCGAAGGCTTTGACGGAGCGTGGGCAGATTTGCAGGATGCGCTTCCCGCTGGGGCTGCCCGCAATGCGCTGGATTGTGCCTTCTGGGACCATGCGGCAAAGCGTGAAGGCAAGCGGGTTTGGGAGCTGGCTGGTTTACCCGCCCCAGCGCCGGAGCAGACGGCCTTTACGCTGTCGCTTGACACGCCAGAGGCGATGGAAGCCAAGGCGCGGCAGCATGCGCATCGTCCGCTGTTGAAGATCAAACTGGGCACCGCAGATGATATGGCGCGGCTCGAAGCTGTGCGGCGCGGCGCCCCGCAGGCGCGGATCATCGTGGATGCAAATGAGGGCTGGACCGCTGACATTTATGCCGATCTGGCGCCGCATCTTGTTCGGCTCGGGGTGGCATTGGTGGAGCAGCCTTTACCTGCGGGCGCGGATGATATGCTGGCCGAGATTGCGCGGCCGCTGCCGGTGTGCGCCGACGAAAGCTGCCATGATCGCGCCAGCCTACCAGCGCTGAAAGGCAAATATGACGTGGTCAACATCAAGCTCGACAAGACAGGTGGCCTTACCGAAGCACTTGCATTGAAAACTGACGCACAGGCCGCTGGCTTTGGCATCATGGTGGGCTGTATGGTCGGCAGTTCGCTGGCAATGGCCCCTGCGACACTGGTGGCGCAAGGCGTCATGTTCACCGATCTGGATGGGCCGCTGTTGCTGGCGGAGGACCGTGATCCGGCGCTGGTTTTCGACGCGAAGGGTGTGCATCCGCCTGTTGCCGCTCTCTGGGGCTGATACGCCAGTGGCTTGACCTTCGCGCCGCCGCGCGGCAATGCAGAGAAAACCTGAAAGGATCGATGCAATGTCCCGCACAGTTTACGTCAATGGCGCTTACCTCCCTGAAGAAGAGGCTACGGTTTCAATCTTTGACCGTTCGTTCCTGATGGCTGACGGTGTGTATGAGGTGACTTCGGTTCTGGGTGGAAAGCTGATCGATTTTGACGGGCATTTGGCGCGTCTTGAGCGGTCGCTGAACGAACTGGACATCCCCAAGCCCGAGGCATTCGATTCGCTGTTGGAAATCCATCGGGAGCTGGTGGTGCGCAATGACATCACAGACGGGATGATCTATCTGCAAGTCAGCCGTGGATCGGCCGGTGATCGTGATTTCGTATTCCCTGATCCCGAGGTGGTGAAGCCGACATTGGTGCTGTTCACCCAGTCCAAACCCGGATTGGCAGAAAGCCCCGTTGCGCAGAAAGGCATCAAGGTCATCTCTATCGAGGATGTCCGCTGGGGTCGGCGGGACATTAAGACAGTGCAGCTGTTGTACCCGTCGATGGGTAAGATGATGGCGAAGAAAGCCGGTGCCGACGATGCGTGGATGATCGAAGATGGCTTCGTCACTGAAGGCACCTCGAACAACGCTTATATCGTGCAGGGTAACAAGATCATCACCCGCGCCCTTTCGAACGACATTCTACACGGAATCACCCGTGCGGCGGTGCTGCGCTTTGCGCGTGAGGCGCAGATGGAGGTGGAGGAGCGCTCGTTCACCATCGACGAGGCAAAGGCGGCTGATGAGGCTTTCATTACCTCTGCATCGACCTTTGTGATGCCGGTGGTTGAAATCGACGGCGTGACGCTGGGCGATGGGACGCCCGGCTCGGTGGCTCCGCGCCTGCGGGAGATCTATCTAGAGGAAAGCCGTAAGGCTGCCATCTGATTTTGGTTATTTGACGGTGCAGTGATAGGCTGGCGGGTGTCCAAAGGAGACTGCCATGCCAGACCCAACGCGTCGTTTGCCCAACGATTCTGACCCGCTTTTCCTGACGGAAGCGGGGATCGAGACCACTTTGATGTACAAGAAAGGGTGGGAGCTTCGGCATTTCTGCCTGTTCGAGCTGCTAAAGGATGACAGGTTTGTCGATGACCTGATCGCCTATCACCGCGGCCTGATCGAAGTCGCGCAGGAATTTGGGGTGGGCCATCTTCTGGATGGGGTTCATTATCGCTCTAGCCCCGATTGGGGAACACTGCTCGGCATGTTTCCGGCCGAGTTGGAGGATCTGACGTTGAAGGGGCTGGATATTTACGCTGAACTGTCGCGCGAATATGCGAGCGAGGCTGCCCCGATCCCCGTTGGCTGTTGCATTGGCCCGCGTGGCGATGCCTATGATGCGGGTCTTTCCATGTCAGCGGATGAGGCGGAAGAATACCACTCCATACAGATTGCGACTGCGAAGAACGGCGGGGCGGATTTTGTTTCGGCACTGACGTTCAACCATGTGGACGAAGCCATCGGCGTGGTGCGTGCGGCGAAAGCGGCAGGCGTGCCGATAATCATGTCCTTTTCGCTGAATTCGGATGCGGTGCTCAAAACCGGACCGACGCTGGGCGATGCGATCAGCGCTGTCGAAGAAGCGACGGGTGCAGCACCTGCGTTCTACATGATCAATTGCAATCATCCTGTCGATTTCGAGCCAGCCCTTGAGGTGACTGGCCCGTGGATGAAGCGACTCAGAGGGATCAGGCCCAATGCGTCCTCATTGGATCATGGCATTTTGTGCAAGCTCGGGCATCTGGAGGAGGGCGATCCGGTTGAGCTTGGCCAGCAGATGGGTGACGTCGTGCGGCGGTTTCCACATATCAATGTGACTGGAGGGTGCTGCGGAACGGACGCTCCGCATTTGCAGGAGGTGGCGCGGCAGGTTTTGGCGGTGAAGAGGAGCGCCGCCGATACCGGCCACTAGCGAAAGAGCGCGGTGTAGCGTGGCGCAAAAAATTTGATGAAGGCTTTGACCTCCGGCCGGCGGTAGGCTGCGGGCGAGGTGAGGATCAGGTGTTCGGCGTTAAGCTCTTCTATTGGCTCCGAACACTGAACAACGCTGGGGTCATTTTCCATCAGTCGGATATTTGTGATCGCTATGCCGCGACCGGCCCGCAGGGCTGCATGAGCCAGTTCAAGTTCGCTGAAGGTGGCCGTGATCTGTTCTGGACCAACGCGTTCGATCAGCCAATTGTGGAAGGCTGGCGGCGAGTCATCGCGTTTGAAAGACAAGAACTTGTGACCCTTGAGATTGTCCAAAGCTTTTGGTCGTCCGTATTTCGCAATGTATGAGGGCGCGGCGAACATGGCGAATTTTGCCGTGCTGACATGGCGCTGGATCAAATTGGGTTCCGGCGTGCTGCGCGTTAGCCGGATTGCCACATCGGCCTCCCCTGCCAACAGGTCGTAGGGGCGGGTGGAGGGAAGAAATTCGAGGGTGATTTCGGGGTGGAGGGTGTGGAACCCATCGAGGATTTCCAGCACGCGGCCAGAGAGGTTTTGCGAGAAAGCGGTCAGGCGGATAGGTCGTGTTTGCCGCAGGTCTGTTATTTGCAATGACAGGGCTGTGGCTGCGGCCTCTAAACTCTCGGCCAGCGGAAGCAGGGTGCGTGCGGCGTCTGTGGGATGAAAGCCGCGCGTGTCGCGCTCGAAGAGAGTCAGGCCAATGCTGTGTTCGAACCGGTCGATCCGCCGTGCGACAGTGGGTTGTGCAATGTCTAGCGCCCGCGCTGCGGCCAACGTTGAGCCGTGTCGCAGGACCGCGAGAAAAACCCGAATATCGGCCCAGTCGAATACATCGCTATTCATTTTTGAATAACAGCACAAATTTGCGGCGGATACCACTGTTTTGAGTCGGTGCCTAACCTGATGACATCAGCAGAGAGGACCGAACGATGACCAGCCCGACCAACACACTTCATCCGATTTTTGCTTTGCCATCTTGGAACAAACTGATCTTTGGATTGCTCCCGAAAGGGCGGCGGCCGCGCGTTTCTTTGGAGGAAGAAACCCGGGCGCGCCGCGCTTTTGTAAACGAGATGCTTGACCGCAATCCCGAAGCGTTTTCATCAGCCGAGGATGTGCAGGCCATGATGAGCTGCTTTCCCGACCGATTTTGAACCAGTTAATTGAACCGCCAGCTAGATGCCGTCACGCCGCCAAAGATGCCTTCTTGATAGTAGGTCTTTGTGGCGGCCCCATCCTCGCCGGCGCCGAGCGCCACGAACAGCGGCACGAGATGGTCCTCTTGTTTATGACAGGTGCGCGCGTGGGGGGCAGATTCCCAATCAATCAGGCTTTTGGTGCGGGCCTGCGGCGGGGTGTCGAGTGTTTGGGTCAGCCAAGTGTCGAACGCATGCGACGGTTCCTTCGCGCTGGGACCAAAGAGGCGCAGGTTGTGGTAGCTCAAGCCCGAGCCGATGATCACGACGCCCTCGTCACGCAGTGGGGACAATGCGCGGCCAAGCGCAAAGTGCTCGGCCGGATCGTAATGAGCGCGCATCGACACCTGAAAAAGTGGCACGTCGGCATCTGGATACATCAGATAGGCTGGCACGAAGGTGCCGTGATCAAAGCCTTGGCGGTCATCGAGTGATGTTGGCAGACCAGCATCAGCGATCAGTTGCGCGGTCTTTTCGGCCAGATCGGGCGCGCCGTCGGCCGGGTAAACGATATCATAGGTTTCGGGTGGGAATCCTGAGTAATCATAGACCATAGGCGGCTTTGGTGCGTGCATGACGGCGTAGTCGGCGCCCTCCCAATGGCCGGACACCATCAGGATCGCTTTGGGCCTTTCCGGCAGTTCAGATGGGATCGCTGAGAGGCTTTGCTCGAGTGGCGCAAGCTCGGACCGCATGGAGGGGATCCATGGCCACGGCCCACCGCCATGCGAGATGAAGTAGGTTGGCATTCGTGTCATGGATCAATCCTCTTGCTGAATTGATCCCAAGATACTGCATATTGAAATGCACATATACTTTTGATTTCGAACAGAGTTGGTGCGTCACGGCGCAGATATACTCAGCCGTTTTCCTTCAGCACGCTATCTTTGAAAGCTACTTTAAACGCGGCCTGCTTCTCTGACGACGCATCCGTCTGATATTTGGCTTTCCATTCCGACATCGGCATGCCGTAGAAAATCTCGCGCCCTTCTTCCTTACTCATTTCGATGCCGCGTTCATTGGCGGCTTCCTGATACCAGCGGGACAGGCAGTTGCGGCAGAAACCGGCGAGGTTCATCAGGTCGATATTCTGCACGTCGGTGCGATCTTCCATCAAATGCTGACGCAGGCGGCGGAAAGCGGCGGCTTCGAGTTCGATGCGGGTCTGGTCGTCCATCGGTTGGGATCCTTTTCGTTGAGGGGTCAGAGGCCGCTGTCGGCGAGCGCGGCTTCCAACAAAGGCGCTAGGCGGGTGGCCCATGCCTTTTGGCCGGTTTCATCTGATATGAGATCGTTGCGCAGTTCGATCAAGACGTTCGGGCGCCCGTGCTGCAAGGAGTGACGGTCAACCGCGTCGCCGGGCAGATGGCCGCTATATGGCTCGTTGTCACCAACGCAAAGGTCCGCCTCGGCATTCAGCCGCGCGAGCGTCGTACGGGCCAACCGCTCGTCGCGGTGGGAATAGAGTACGCCCACCTGCCAAGGGCGGGGCGGGCGGCCGCGCAGCTGCGGCGTGAAGCTGTGGATTGAAAGGATCACTGTATCGCTGCGCCGCGCGGCAATTTCACCGAGGGCGTTATGGTAGGGCGTGTAGAGCCGATCCATGCGTCGTTGTAACTCTTCCGCTCCGGCGTGACGGTTGGCGGGGATGATCGAGCCGTCATAGAGCTTCATCAGGAGGGTCGGGTCGTCAGCGCCGCGATTGGGGTCGATCACCAGACGGGAGAAATCGGAGAGGATCGCGGGGCTGTCTAGGGCATCTGCCAAAGCTTTGGCTAGGCCTGCCGCACCGACATCATAGGCGATATGGCGCCGCATATCCTCGGGCGGGAGGCCTAGATCGCCACCATTGATCCAATCGGGCACAAAGTTGCTCGCGTGGTCGCATGTGACGAGCCAACGGCCGTTGCGCTCTGCGCCAAAAACATGGAAGGGCGGGTGTGCCATAAATGCGGTCCGATGCCTGTCACCAATCCTTGATGTATTTAGGGCAGTTGTGACTGGAATGGAAATGCGTATAAGGGCAGCAAACGGGCGTTACCGCTAACGCCGCCTGAAAATATTGAGAAAGAGGAACGTCGCATGAGACGGCATCGCAATGTGAAAATCGTGGCCACGCTTGGTCCGGCATCGTCAGATTACGAGATGATCAGGGCGCTGGTTGAGGCGGGCGCGGATGTTTTCCGGCTTAATATGAGCCACGGCGAGCATTCTGAAATTGCCGAACGGCATGCGATTATTCGCAAAGTTGAGAAGGACGTCGGATCTCCGATTGCTATTCTGGCAGACCTTCAAGGGCCGAAGCTGCGCGTTGGCGCGTTTGCTAATGGTGAAGAAGAGCTGGAAATCGGCGCATCCTTCCGCCTCGATCTGAGCGATGAACCGGGTGATGCGCGGCGTGTTCAGCTTCCGCATAAAGAGATTTTTGATGCGTTGGAGCCGGGCGCGACACTTCTGGTGAACGACGGCAAGATCCGCCTGAAGGTTAAGGATTGCGGGCGCGATTTTGCTGATTGTGAAGTCGTGGTCGGTGGCACCATCTCGAACCGGAAGGGCGTAAACGTGCCGGATGTGGTGCTTCCCCTTGCTGCTCTGTCGGAGAAGGATCGCAAAGACCTCGAGTTTGTTTGTGATCTTGGCGTTGATTGGTTGGCGCTTTCATTCGTGCAGCGCCCTGCTGACGTGGACGAGGCCCGCAAACTGGCCAAAGGCCGCGCAGCGGTGCTTTCGAAAATCGAGAAACCGGCGGCGGTGAAGGCATTTGACGATATTCTGGCAGTATCCGACGGAATTATGGTTGCGCGTGGTGATCTGGGTGTCGAACTGCCGGTGCAGAACGTGCCGCCGATCCAGAAGCAGCTTGTGCGCAAGTGCCGCGCGGCGGCCAAGCCAGTGATCGTCGCGACGCAGATGCTAGAGTCAATGATCGAAAGCCCGATGCCGACCCGCGCCGAAGTCTCTGACGTGGCGACGGCGATCTATGAAGGTGCAGATGCGATCATGTTGTCTGCCGAGTCTGCTGCGGGGCAGTACCCTGTCGAGGCTGTGACGACGATGAACAACGTTGCTTGCGAAGTGGAGGCAGATCCGACCTATCGTGACATTATCGAATCGAGCCGTCGCGCGGAGCGCAACAGCGTGGCTGATGGTATTGTTGCTGCTGCGCGTGAAATCGCGGAGACGACTCAGGTCAAAGCAATTTGTTGTTTCTCGCAATCGGGAACGACTGCGCTTCTTGTGTCGCGCGAGCGTCCGCGTGTGCCGATCATTGCTTTGACATCCGTTGAGGCGACTGCGCGCCGCTTGTGCCTGTCATGGGGGACAAACTGCGTGATTACGGGCAATGTGGACCGCTTTAAATCCGCAGTTATTGCCGCTGTTCATGCTGCGAAAGATGAGGGGCTGGCGACCGAAAGCGATATGATCGTGGTGACAGCGGGTGTGCCATTCAACACGCCGGGTTCGACGAATATCGTGCGGGTGGCGCCTTGTTCGGAAAAGCTGCTCTACGCATCGCAGGCAGACTAAAGCCCCTTGCCATTTCGCGGGCCGCCGCTTATACGGCCCGCTCTAACCGCGCGTCCGGCCAATGTGGCATGCCGAGTCGCGCATAACGACCGTTCGACAATAGGAGACGGAAATGCCCAAGATGAAGACCAAGTCGAGCTGCAAAAAGCGGTTCAAGGTGACGGCCTCTGGCCGCATCAAAGCAGGCCAGGCGGGTAAGCGCCACGGCATGATCAAGCGTACCACAAAGTTCATTCGTGATGCCCGTGGCACCACGACACTGAGCAAGGCTGATGAAGGTATCATCAAGCCGATGATGCCCTATTCGCGTTAAGGAGGCCTGATCAATGTCCCGTACCAAAGGTGGAACCGTCGCCCATCGCCGTCACAAGAAGGTTCTTGACGCGGCAAAAGGTTACTACAGCCGTCGCAGCCGGACCTTTAAGGTCGCTCGTCAGGCCGTGGATAAGGCCAATCAGTACGCAACCCGTGACCGCAAGGTGCGTAAGCGTAATTTCCGTTCGCTTTGGATCCAGCGTATCAACGCCGGTGTTCGCGCGATCGATGCTGAGTTGACATATTCCCGCTTCATCAACGGCCTTGCGAAGGCTGGGATCGAAGTGGACCGTAAAGTTCTGGCCGATCTGGCCGTGAACGAGCCGGAAGCATTTGGCACAATCGTTGCCAAGGCGAAGGCAGCGCTGGCCTAAGACGCCACGCACCGGAGAATAAGTGCCGCGGTCCATCACTGGGCCGCGGTTTTTCTTTGTGGGCGGGGCAGAGCCTTGCAAGCGTAGCTTCCCCGCGTTACTTGCGCTGAGACGAAGGAAACGAGGCGTGGCATGGACGACCTGAAAAGCAAATACCTTGGCCTGATCGGAAATGCAGCTGACGAAGCTGCGCTGGAAGATATCCGCCTGCAAGCCGTTGGGAAGAAGGGCGAGGTCGCGCTGAAGATGCGCGAGCTGGGGAAGATGACGCCGGAAGAACGGCAGGTCATGGGACCGGCCCTGAATGCGCTGAAAGACGAGATCAACAGCGCGTTGACCGCCAAGAAGGTCGCGCTGGAAGATGCCGCACTTGACGAGCGCCTGCGGGGCGAGTGGCTGGATGTGACGCTCCCTGCGCGGCACCGGCGGCAGGGAACGATCCACCCGATCAGCCAGGTGAGCGAAGAACTGTCGGCGATTTTTGCCGATATGGGCTTTGCCGTGGCCGAGGGGCCGCAGATCGACAGCGATTGGTACAGTTTCGACGCGCTTAATATCCCGGGCCATCACCCTGCCCGCGCCGAGATGGACACGTTCTATATGCACCGCGCCGAAGGCGACGACCGCCCGCCGCATGTGCTGCGCCCGCATACAAGCCCCGTGCAAATCCGCGCGATGGAAAAGATCGGCGCGCCCATTCGGGTGATCGCGCCGGGTCGCGTGTACCGCGCGGATTATGACCAGACCCATACGCCGATGTTCCACCAGGTCGAGGGCTTGGCGATCGACAAAGACATCTCGATGGCGAACTTGAAATGGGTGCTTGAGGAATTCCTGTCGGCCTTCTTTGGCAAGCGGGTGAAGACACGTTTCCGTGCCTCGCATTTCCCGTTCACCGAGCCTTCGGCGGAGGTGGATGTGCAGTGCCGCTGGGAGAATGGCTCGGTTACTGTTGGCGAAGGCGATGACTGGCTTGAGGTTCTGGGCTCTGGCATGGTGCACCCGAAGGTGTTGCAGAATGCAGGCATTGACCCGCAGGAATGGCAGGGATTTGCATTCGGTATCGGGATCGACCGGATCGCGATGCTGAAATACGGCATCCCCGATCTGCGTGCCTTCTTCGACGCTGACTTGCGCTGGCTGCGACACTACGGCTTTGCGAGCCTTGATCAGCCAAATCTCCATGGTGGATTGAACCGCTAACGGCTGTTCGGTCGCAGAACGGATGATCATATGCCGCAAATGATGCGGCGCTGACGCATTGTTCGACCTAATAACGGGCCATTCTGCTGGAGTGGCCCGTATGACATCGCTTTTGATTATTGAAGGTAATACGCCCGATCTCGTGGCGCAGGGCTATGCGTGGGCGGAGCCTTTTGTGCAGACCTTTGCCGCTATCGCGCCGGAAGTGTGGTGCGAACGGGTGAACCCGTACGATGGACCGCTTGCAGCAGAATTGTTTGCTGCGGCAGATGGCGTCGTTTTCACAGGCGCTGGCGTGGCTTGGGCGGCAGATGCACCAGAGGGCGCATCTGCCCGCGCGGCCTTTACGCAAGCGCTTGAAGCAGGGAAGCCGATCTGGGGTTCGTGCAACGGCATGCAGCTCGCGGCGGTGATGTTGGGCGGTTCGGTGCGGGCCTCTCCGAATGGACTTGAAACCGGATTTGCTCTGGGATTGATGCCCGCTGCACCGGAGCACCCGATGGCGCGAGGGCGGTGTGCAGGTGACGCGGCGCTTTGCACTCATCGGGATGAAGTGGAGGACCTGCCGGAAGGTGCGCAGCTGATCGTCAGCAACGCACATAGCCCCGTTCAGGGCTTTGTCTATGAGCGTCAGGGAGTGTGTTTTTGGGGAACGCAGTATCATCCAGAACTGACGCCGCACGATCTTGCGCGTTTGCTTAAGGTTGATGGAATTTTCGTCGGGTGCGAAGCTTTGATCAGCGATTTGGAAACCGGCTTGGAGGATGCGGAAGTGCTCGCGCGGTTGGGGGTGGAAACGTCTCATTTGCAGCATGAACGCCGCGCAGCCGAATTGATCGCATGGTTGGCGCTGGTGGAAGGGCGCACACCCTTTCCCACCGCCTCGTAATCCGATAAAGCCCCACGAGACAGTCTATTACCGCGGGGCGGAAGCGATGAAGTTCACACTTTCTTGGCTCAAGGAGCATCTTGAAACCGAGGCCTCTTTGGAGGAGATCCTCGATACTTTGACCGATCTTGGTCTTGAGGTAGAGGGAGTTGAAAATCCGGCACAGAAGCTGGCCAGTTTCACTATCGCGAAGGTCAAATCTGCCGAGCAGCACCCCGATGCAGACCGCCTGCGCGTTTGCACGGTAGAGACGGACGAAGGCGACAAGCAGATCGTTTGTGGCGCACCTAATGCGCGGGCGGGGATTACCGTCGTCCTTGCCAAACCAGGGGACTATGTGCCCGGGATTGATGTTACCCTTTCGGTCGGGAAAATTCGCGGCGTCGAGAGCCACGGGATGATGGCCTCTGAGCGCGAGCTTGAACTGTCGGACGAGCATACGGGGATCATTGAGCTGCCGTCAGGTGAGGTTGGTCAGAAATTCATTGATTGGCTTGCGGCGAACGATCCTACCAAGGTTGATCCGGTGATCGAAATCGCGATTACACCCAACCGGCAGGATGCACTAGGCGTCGAGGGGATTGCGCGTGATCTCGCTGCGCGTGGTTTGGGCAAGCGGAAGCCTGTTTCAATCGAGGCTGTTCCAGCAAGTTTTGAAAGTGATCTAAAAGTATCTATTGATGATGATTGCCTAGAAAAAGCACCCTTTTTCAGTGGCCGTTTGATCAAGGGCGTCAAGAATGGACCGTCGCCACAATGGCTTCAGGACCGGCTTAAGGCGATTGGGTTGCGGCCGATCTCGTTCCTAGTCGATGTGACCAACTTCTTCACCTATGACTGCAACCGCCCGCTTCACGTCTTTGATGCGGATAAGGTGAAGGGTGATCTGCGGGTGCATGCGGCGCAGGGTGGCGAGAGTTTCCTCGCGCTGGATGAAAAGACCTACACTTTGCAGGAAGGCATGATTGCCATTTCGGACAATAATGGCGTCGAGAGCCTCGCCGGTATTATGGGTGGTGAGCATTCCGGCTGCACAGATGAGACGGTGAATGTGTTTGTCGAGAGCGCCTACTGGGAGCCGGTGAATATTGCTCTTACAGGACGGGCGCTGAAGATTCATTCGGATGCACGTTATCGCTTCGAGCGGGGCGTTGACCCCGAGTTCACTCTTGAGGGATTGGAGCGTGCTGTCCGGATGATTGTTGATCATGCGGGTGGCGAGGCATCCGAAGTGGTGATGGCTGGCGCCGTTCCGGATCATTCCCGCGCCTATAAGCTGGACCCGAAGCGGGTTGTCAGCCTTGTCGGGATGGAAATCTCAGAAGCCGAGCAGCGGCAGACGCTCTCCGCACTTGGCTTCCGCATGGAAGGCAATATGGCGCACGTCCCGAGCTGGCGGCCTGACGTGCAAGGCGAGGCTGATTTGGTTGAGGAAGTTGCGCGCATTGCCTCGCTGACAAAGCTGGAAGGCAAGCCGCTGCCGCGCGTAACGGCGGGCGTTCCCAAGCCAATCCTGACGCCTGCGCAGGTTCGGGCGACGGCGGCGCGGCGGACGGCTGCGGCGCTGGGTTATAATGAATGCGTGACCTACAGCTTTATCGACCGTGAAGCGGCCGCGCTGTTTGGCGGTGGCGATGACGCGACCAAGCTGGAAAATCCGATTGCCAGCGACAAGAGCCATATGCGCCCTGATCTGCTGCCTGGTCTATTACGCGCGGCGGCGCGAAATCAGGCGCGGGGCTTCATGGATTTGGCACTGTTCGAATGCGGCCACGCATTCCACGGTGGCGAGCCGGGAGAGGAGCAGTTGCAAATCTCGGGCCTACTGGTGGGGCGGACTGCATCGAAGGATGTACACGGCGCATCGCGCACCGTCGACGTGTTCGATGCGAAGGCCGATGCCGAGGCCGTGCTCGCGGCCATCGGTGCGCCTACCAAGGTTCAAATCATGCGTAACGGCGCTGAGTGGTGGCACCCCGGGCGGCACGGGCAAATCTGCCTTGGCCCGAAGAAGGTTCTGGGCGTGTTCGGCGAACTGCATCCGAAAGTGTTGAAGGCGTTGGACATTAAAGGCGCGGCAGTAGCCTTCACCATTTGGCCGGAAGACGTCCCGATGCCGAAGAATAAATCGGCTGCGCGGCCTGCATTGGGCGCCTCCGATCTGCAAGCTATTGAGCGCGACTTTGCGTTTGTCGTCGATGCCGGTGTTGAGGCGCTGACGCTGGTGAATGCTGCTGCAGGTGCGGATAAAGCGCTGATCGAAGATGTGCGCGTCTTTGATGAATTTATCGGTGGGAGCCTTGGCGAAGGAAAGAAATCGCTCGCCATCACCGTGCGCTTACAGCCGCGTGACGCGACGCTGAAAGAGGCCGATATCGAAGCAGTCAGTGCGAAGATCATCGCGAAAGTTGCAAAGGCAACGGGCGGCTCATTACGCGCATAGCGTGTATCTGAAACTGTGCTAACCTCCCTGAAAAGGGAGGTCAGCATGGCACTTCAAGTCATCGGAACGGGTTTTGGCCGAACGGGGACGGACTCAATGCGCGAAGCATTGGGGATACTCAGATTTGGGCCATGCCATCACATGTTCGAGATTTTTGCCAGCGACCATCAACGCGCACTATGGCGGGCGTTGGCTGGAGGTGCGGCCCCGGATTGGGATGCACTCTTCGACGGCTTCCAGTCTTGTGTGGACTGGCCGAGCGCAGCCTATTGGCCGGAGTTGGTTGATGCTTTCCCAGAGGCAAAGGTGATCCTGACATGGCGGGACGCGGAAAGTTGGTGGAACAGTTTTTCCAAGACCATTTTGCCGAACATTCAATACTCCCAGGATAAAGCCTCACTTGGGTGGGCGCTGATCCATCAACAGGTCTTTTCGGGCCGGCCGCATGACAAAGAACACGCCATCGCCGTTTATGAAGCGAATGTCGCCAAGGTGAAGGCGGCAGTCCCTCCAGGGCGATTGCTGGTTTATGAAATTGGCAGCGGCTGGGGGCCGCTCTGTGCGCATCTTGGTGTGCCTGTGCCAGAGACACCCTATCCGCTACGCAATTCGACGCGGGAATTCAAAGACAATGAAAACACGTTTCATAGTTAGCGGATGGGTGGACCTCGGAGCGAGAATGCTTAGGGTGCGCGGCTTCACAAACAATGGAGGCACCCATGACGCTGAAGGTCTATTTGTCCGGCGAGATTCATACCGATTGGCGCGAGCAAATCATCGAGGGATCAAAGGAACTGGACGTGCAGTTCAGCAGCCCAGTGACCGATCACGATGCGAGCGATGACTGTGGCGTGCGTATTCTTGGTGCGGAGCCAAACAAGTTTTGGCACGATCATAAAGGCGCAAAGTTGAACGCTATACGGACCCGCAAGGGGATTGAGGATGCGGATGTTGTGGTTGTCCGGTTTGGTGAGAAATACAAGCAATGGAATGCCGCTTTTGATGCTGGGTACGCGGCAGCATTGGGCAAGTCGCTGATCGTGTTGCACGGGGCCGATCATCAGCATGCATTGAAAGAGGTTGATGCTGCTGCGCTTGCGGTGGCGGAGGAACCGCAGCAAGTTGTCGAAATGTTGCGCTATGTTTTGACTGGCGCGTTGCCAGCCTGACAAAGAAAAAGACCCGGCCTGTGACCGGGTCTTTTGATGCCCACGCAATGCGCTTGGGCAAGGAGGAAGGTTTTAGGCTGCGCGGGGTGCTGCTTCGGCGACCAAGGAAGCCGGATCGACCGTGGCGATGCCCAGTGCCTCGCCCACGGCGGCATAGGTCAGCTGACCAGCATGGACGTTCAGGCCGTTCAGCAGGTGCTTGTCCTCGGCGCATGCGCGCTTCCAGCCTTTGTCTGCTAGAGCCAGCATGAATGGCATCGTGGCGTTACCGAGCGCGATGGTAGAGGTGCGGGCCACGGCGCCGGGCATGTTGGCGACGCAATAGTGCATGATGCCATCTACCTCGTAGACCGGATCCTGATGGGTGGTTGCTTTGGAGGTTTCAAAGCAGCCGCCTTGGTCGATAGCGACATCTACAAGCGCGGCGCCTGGCTTCATCAGCGCCAGCTGTGCGCGGCTGACCAGCTTTGGTGCGGCGGCGCCCGGAATCAGGACAGCGCCGATGACCATGTCAGCCTGCGGAAGCAGTTCTTCGAGCAGACCAGCGGAGGAATAGCCGGTTTTAAAGGTGCCAGCGAAAACATCATCAAGGTAGCGCAGACGCGGCAGCGAGCGGTCGAGGACGGTTACGTCTGCGCCCATGCCGGCAGCGATCTTTGCTGCGTGGGTGCCAACGACGCCGCCGCCGATCACGATCACCTTTGCGGGGCCAACACCCGGCACGCCGCCGAGAAGAACGCCGCGTCCGCCGTTGGCCTTTTGCAGTGTCCACGAGCCGACCTGCGGCGCAAGGCGCCCAGCGACTTCGGACATCGGGGCCAGCAGGGGCAGGCCGCCACGGTCATCAGTAACGGTTTCGTAGGCAATCGCGGTGCAGCCGGAATCGATCAGGTCATGCGTCTGGTCCGGATCGGGCGCGAGGTGTAGGTATGTGAACAGCAGTTGGCCTTCACGCAGCATCTTGCGCTCGATGGCCTGTGGCTCTTTGACCTTCACGATCATGTCGGCGGTTGCGAAGATTTCTTCGGCGGTGTCAGCAATGGCGGCACCAGCAGCGACGTAGTCGTCGTCACTAAAGCCAGCGCCGAGGCCGGCACCGGACTGGATTGTGACTTTATGGCCGTGGGCAACCGCTTCCTGAGCGGCGTTCGGCGTCATGCCAACGCGGAATTCTTGGGGTTTGATCTCAGTGGGGCAACCGATGTGCATTGCTTACTCCTCCAAAGCGGTGCGGTATTGGCACGAGGATCGGAGCAATGGGACGCAATTGCATAGTTTTCTTTGCGATCAAAAAGGATATTATTAGAATAATATTGTGAAAATGCAGGACTGGACGCGATGAAATTGCAAGAAGTGGAGCTTGATCACATTGATCGACGAATCCTTGAGGTTTTGCAAAAGGACGGCCGGATGTCCAATGCAGACCTTTCTGAGCGGGTGAACCTTTCTGCATCGGCTTGTCACAGGCGTGTCCAGCGGCTGGAGAAAGATGGCGTCATCAGTGGCTATGTAGCGTTGGTCAACCCGCGGCGCTTGGGACAGACCACCACTGTTTTTGTCGAAATCACTCTGAGCGGGCAGGCGGACGAGATCCTTGATGCGTTCGAGAAACGGGTGGCGCGAATCCCTGAAGTTCTGGAATGCCATTTGATGGCGGGTACGGCAGACTACCTTCTGAAAGTCGTGGTGCGCGATACCGAGGATTTTGCGCGGTTGCATCGGCGGCATCTGGCGACGCTGCCCGGCGTGCAGACCATGCAATCGTCATTCGGGCTGCGGACGGTGCGGCAGACGACTGCGCTCCCCGTCTAAAAACAAACCCCCGAGGCGGGGCCACGGGGGTCGTTTTAGAAGCGTTCGAAGGGTTCCTTAGAGGAGACCCTCGCGCTGTGCCTTTTTACGAGCGAGCTTGCGCTGACGGCGGATGGCCTCGGCCTTCTCACGCGCCTTTTTGACGGACGGCTTCTCGAAATGTTGCCGAAGCTTCATCTCACGGAAGACACCCTCACGCTGGAGCTTTTTCTTCAGGGCACGGAGCGCCTGATCGACGTTGTTATCGCGAACGTTAACCTGCATGTGGTTTTCACCACCTTTCTAAGTTGGATTTGCAAGAATTTGCAGGAGGCCGCCGTATAGCAAAGGGCCTCTCGCTTGTCTAGAGTGGCAGAAAGCTGAGGAGTCGATGATGCAGATCAGTCAAATCTCGCCGGAAAAGAAACGCTTGTTAGAGGCGGTCCTGCCGCATGTCCCATTTGATGGTTGGTCGGACGCGGCAGTGCGCGCTGGCAACGACGAGATCGGTGTGAGCGAGGCTGATTTTCGTGCCATTTGCCCGCGCGGGGCTGTGGATCTGGCGGTCGCGGCGCATCAGGAAGGTGATGCGCAGATGGTGGCACGGTTGCAGCAGCTCGATATGGCAGACATGCGCTTTCGTGATCGTGTTGCGACGTCTATCCGCCTCCGGCTTGAGGTGGCAGGCGACAAGGAAGTGGTACGCCGTGCGGCGACTCTATTTGCAACACCGCATATGGCAGCGGAAGGCGCCAAGCTGATGTGGAATACCGCTGACGCGATCTGGAACGCGCTCGGTGACACGTCCCGCGACGCCAATTGGTATTCCAAGCGCGCGACATTGTCGGCGGTTTATAGTGCTTGTGTCCTGTTCTGGCTCGGGGATGAAAGCGCCAACGCCGAGGAGACGAATGCGTTTATCGACCGCCGAATCGAAAATGTGATGAACTTTGAAAAGTTTAAGGCCAAGGTGCGCGGGTCAGCTACGTTGAAGCCGCTTGTAGCACCACTGGAGAGCCTGCTTTCGCGGGTGCGCGCGCCAGAGGCGGCGGCGCGGGATCCTGACCTCCCTGGATACTGGGATCCGAAAACAGGGACAACTGATCAATGACAACAATGCGAGCGGTTGAGATTGTAGAGGCGGGAGGGCCAGAGGTCTTGCACCTCACAACACGGCCGCGCCCCGTTCCACGTTATGACGAGGTGGTCATCCGCGTGGGCTGGGCGGGCGTGAACCGGCCCGATGCCCTCCAGCGTGCCGGTCTATACGCGCCGCCGAAAGGGGCAAGCGACCTGCCGGGGCTTGAGGCTGCGGGTGAGATCGTGGCTATTGGCGCGGGCGTGACGCAGTGGGCAGTCGGTGACCGTGTATGCGGGCTCTTGCCCGGCGGTGGCTATGCGGAATTCGTGGCAACCTCAGCGGCGCATTGTTTGCCGGTTCCCGAAGGGGTTTCGCTCAAAGAGGCAGCATGCCTGCCAGAGACGTTTTTCACGGTTTGGTCAAATGTGTTCATGCGTGGCGGGCTGAAGGCCGGTGAGCGTTTTCTGGTGCATGGCGGCACCTCGGGCATTGGCACGACGGCGATCCAGTTGGCCAGTTTCTTTGGCGCTCGGGTGTTTGTGACCGCCGGCAGCGAAGCGAAATGTGCGACGTGCGAAACTCTCGGCGCGGAGCGGGCCATTAATTATCGGGATGAGGATTTTGTTGCCATCATGCGCGATGCAGGTGGTGCGAACCTGATTCTCGATATGGTTGGTGGCGCGTATCTGCCACGCAACGTAAAGGCGCTGGCGGATGATGGCCGCCTTGTGCAGATCGCTTTTTTGCAAGGCGCAAAGGTTGAGATGAATTTTGCACAAGTCATGATGCGGCGGCTGACCCTGACCGGGAGCACATTGCGCCCGCAATCTGACGCGGCGAAAGCAGCAATCGCAAGTGATCTGTTACAAAATGTCTGGCCGCAGATTTCCAGCGGGCGGATCAGGCCGGTGATGGACAGTGCGTTCCCCTTGGCTGAGGCACATGCCGCCCACGCACGGATGGAGAGCAGCGCCCACATCGGCAAGATCGTCCTTGAGGTCGCAGGCGGCTAGCGCACGGGGGCCAATAAGGCTTCAGGTAGAACACAATCCTGTGCGACGCTGCCTGTGCAGCGCCTTGGGGAGAGTGTCTCTCGATTTAGGCAAATGCGCACCTCCTGAATTGCGCCCCTTCGGCAGGTTACGGTGAGTGCCTCTGGGAAAAGTGTTTGATTTTCCTCTAAGAAGGCGGCCTCAATTTCGAGTGCGGAGATCATAATCGTTGCGCCATGTTGTCTCAGCGAGGGTGGCTTTGCGATGCCTTCAAACGCCTCTCGTGCCGCTGCAAAATAATCAGTGGGCGAACGGCCATAACAGGTGCCGTGTTTTTGCCATTGATGCCGCGCGAGTGCCCGCGAAGGCATGATATCTGTGATGGAGGACAGGAGCGAGCCTGAAGGCGCGGGAAAGTCGCTGTCGCAGTCTTGAGGCCAGCCGCGGTTGTATTGTGGCCATAGACCGTGCAGAATCCAACCGTAGCCCGTGTCTTCGTCGCATTGTGGCGAGCGGCGCGCGTCTCCTTCAAGGGCGCACCAATTTGGGGACCAGCTCAGCGAAAGTACATAGTAATCGAAACGGCCAGCAATGTCGTCGCCGCGCGCAGGGATGGACGCTGCCAGCAGCATCAGCACTGAAATCAACGTCCGCATTTTGATCTTTCCACTGCGCATCGGAAAGACTATACAGCGCCCGAGTTCCCTGACAACGAGAACGGGCCAGCAAGTGGCCGCCCCCTGATCCGGGGCATGGGGAAGGCATGGTTTAAGGAGACGACCGATGGCTGACAAACCGATTATGGCGAGAGCGACCGCTGTGTGGCTTGTGGATAACACAACGCTGACCTTCAAGCAGGTTGCGGATTTTGTGGGGATGCACGAGTTGGAAGTTCAGGGCATCGCGGATGGCGATGTTGCCGCTGGCATGCGGGGCTTTGACCCCGTGGCAAACAACCAACTTGATGCCGAAGAAATCAAAAAGGGCGAAGCTGACCCGCTCTATAATCTCAAGTTGAAGAGTAACCCCGCTGCTGCGGGCGAAGAAAAGCGCCGTGGCCCGCGCTATACGCCGCTTTCGAAGCGTCAGGACCGCCCTGCTTCGATCTTGTGGCTTGTCAAATTCCACCCTGAGCTATCGGACGGGCAGATATCGAAGCTCGTTGGAACGACCAAGCCGACCATTCAGTCGATCCGCGAGCGGACCCACTGGAATATCTCCAACATCCAGCCGATTGATCCGGTGGCACTGGGGCTTTGCAAGCAATCCGAACTGGATGCCGCGGTACAGAAGGCCAATGCCAAGCGGGCCAAAGAAGGCACTGTGATGAGCGACGACGAACGCCGCAAGCTGGTATCTACCGAGCAGAGCCTCGAGATGGAGGCGGAGCCGAGGATGCCGACGGCGATCTCCGGATTGGAAACGTTTACACTTTCGGACGATGAAGATCAGGACGACGATGGCAGCGATGGCGATTTCAGCGATGCGGATAGCTTCTTCAACCTGCCTGACAGCGACGACGAAGACGACGGTAAGTAAGCACTGCACTGAACTCTTATGAGGAAAGCCCGGTCGCTCAGCGGCCGGGCTTTTTCGTGGTGAAGTGCTCGGCAAGTAGGTCGAAAACGATACGAATCCGGCGGTTCGTGTGCAGTTCTCGATGTGTGGTCAGCCATGTTGGAAAGAACACCGGCGGCAGTGTTGGGACCGCGGGGACGACTTCAGGATCAACTTCAGTTAAGCTTAGCGGAAAGAGGCTCATGCCCAGCCCTGCGCGCAACATTTCCCAGCAAACGATGGCGCTTTGCGAACCATACGGAAAATTGCTGGCGTCTAAAGGCAGGCCCATTTCATGATAAGCGGCCAGCAAGCCCTCGTCATCTGTGCCGACGCCGATGAAATCAGCGCTGGCAAGGTCTTTTAATGTTGGCGGGTGCACTGCGAAGCGGGACAAATAGCTCCGTGCGGCCAGTAATTGTGCCGCGACATCGGGCAGGCGTTTGGTTATCAGTCCGGGCTGCTCGGGGCGGACATGGCGCAAGGCGATATCGGCCTCCCGTCGCTGGAGGTCGCTGATCGTGTTCTCCGCGATGATCTTGACCGAGATACCGGGGGCGACATCTCGCAGATCGCGTAAAAAAGTGGGCAGTTCATAAGCTGACATGAGGTCGGTGGCCGTGATTGTGACTGTCCCCTCTACGCTTTGCGCGTAACCCGACGCCACGAGGGAGATGCGCCCTGCCGCGTCGCCCATCGGGCGGACATGCGCGAGGAGGTCGTGCCCGATCGGGGTGAGAACCAGCCTGCGGCCGACACGATCAAACAGCGTGACTGACAGCGTTTCTTCCAACGTGGCTATCTGACGCCCGAGCGTTGGTTGGGTGAGGTTGAGCGCACGGGCAGCGGCCGACAAGGAGCCTTCCTCTGCGGTCACGAGAAAGGCGCGGATATGGTTCCAGTCGAACGAGATATTCTGCCAATTCATGCAAAAATGCATAAACTAAGCAGAAATTTTCGCAATTAATATTTGATTTTCGTATGGTTAGGGTGTGCCAACGGTCGTCCTGTTGGAGTTTTGCGATGAAAGCCAAATTATTAATTTCCGGATTGGTGGTGCTCCTGATCATCCCCGTAGGTGGGAGCATGTATCGCATCATCCAAATGATCAGCGGCGGTCCGGTGACTCCCGACAATGCCCGCTATTTCGATTTGCCTTGGGTGCTCGTAATTCATGCTGGCGGGTTGTCTCTGTTTGCGCTGTTGGCGGTGTTTCAACTGGCGACGTCGATGCGGCGCCCTACGCCGCGCCTTCACCGTGTTTTTGGGCGGGTCGCGGCAGGCGCAGGGATTAGTGGCGCGCTGGCAGGGCTATGGATGGTCTATGCGGTGCCGGGGCAATTTGCGATGCAATGGCCAATGGACGTGGCACGGATCATCGCCGCGAGCCTGATACTTGGCTTTATAGCGCAAGGTGTATGTACCGCTATGCGGGGTAGCATGGGTGCGCATCGTCGCGCGATGCTTCGGGCGATGGCCGTGGTTTTTTCGGCGGCAACGCAGCCATTCTATTACATTCCGATTATGTTGATTTTTGGTGAGCCTGAGAGTGGGTTGGCGGAGGCGCTGCTATTTTCCAGCGGTTGGGGTATCAATCTGATAATCGTAGAGTGGATCATAAGGCGGCCACTTCGCAACCGAGCCCTGCAGGCGGGAGAAATCTATGGATAGAGACGACAAGTTCTGGGACCGGATTGCCCGCAAATATGCGGCGCAACCGGTCGCGGACGTTCCGAGCTGGGAGCAGACGCTCGATCATATCAGGCGTTATTTGACGCCTGAGAGCGCCGTGCTTGAGATCGGTGGCGGCACAGGGTCAAGCGCTTTGAAACTTGCGCCGGATGCAAAAGAAATCCTTTGCAGCGATGTCTCCGAGGAAATGATGGTGATTGCCGAGGAAAAGCGCTTGGCTGCGGGAATCAACAACATCCGTTTCACGCGAGGGGTCGCTGGTGATGCCCATTTGGAACGGGAGGGCGGTTATGATGCGGTCGTCGCGCTTAATCTTCTCCATCTCGTGCCTGAACCGCCGGAAACCTTCTGCGCGGTATTTCACCTGTTAAGACCCGGCGGGGTCTTTATCTCGAAAACTGCCTGCCTGAGGGAAATGAATCCGTTTATCAGATTTGCGATCCCCGTGATGCAGCTGTTCGGGAAGGCGCCTCGCCACGTTCACTATCTGAGGGGCGAAGAGTGGGTCGACTTGCTCCGAGCCAGCGGGTTTGAAGTGGTCGAAAGCTGTCGGTATCCGGTTGGAGGCACCACGCAATTTGTCGGCGCGCGTCGTCCGGGCTGAGGGTCACAGGCTGCGACGGGCTTTCAGTGCTGCGGTGATTGTGCCGTCATCGAGATAATCCAGCTCACCGCCAACAGGCACACCTTGCGCCAGCGACGTTACCGTCACATCAGGCAGTTGGTCCGCAATGTAATGAGCGGTTGTCTGGCCGTCGATCGTTGCACCGAGGGCAAGGATCACCTCGGAAATGGCTTCGCTGCGGACGCGGTCCAGTAGCTTGGGAATGCGCAGTTCCTCCGGTCCGATAGCGTCGAGCGCGGAAAGAGTACCGCCGAGGACATGATAACGGCCTTTGAAGACACCCGCGCGCTCCATTGCCCAGAGATCGGCGACATCTTCCACGATGCACAACTCTCCCGTTGCGCGCTTTTCGCTGTTGCAGATATCACAAATATCAGTCGTGCCGATATTTCCGCAGTTGAGGCATTCTCGCGCGGAGGTGCCGACCCTGTGCAAAGCATCGGCAAGCGGGATCAGGTGCAGGGAGCGCTTCTTGATCAGGTGCAGTACCGCGCGCCGTGCCGAGCGGGGGCCAAGCCCCGGAAGCTTCGCCAGAAGTTCGATGAGGTGCTCGATATCCTTGGTTGCATCGCTCATGCCGCAGCGGACCCAGATTCCGGCCTAGAACGGCAGGTTCATGCCCGGCGGAAGGCCAAGGCTTTCAGTGAGTTTGCGCATTTCGTCCTGCATGCGGGTTTGCGCCCGGCTTTGAGCATCCTTGATCGCCGCCAAGATCAGATCTTCGACCATTTCCTTTTCGTCTGGGTGGAAAATGGAAGGGTCGATATCGAGCGCTGTCAGGGTGCCTTTCGCTGTTGCGGTGGCCTTGACCAGACCAGCGCCGCTTTCGCCTGTGACGGTGACATTGCTCATCTCTTCCTGCATGTCAGCGATTTTCTGCTGCATTTCTTGCGCGCTTTTCATCATCTTGGCCATGTCGCCAAGACCGCCCATTCCCTTGAACATATCGATCTCCTCTGATCGGCTGAAAGGCCGGATTGTGGCTTTTGCTAGTCTTCGTCGAATGGATCCCATTCGTCTTCAACCTCGGGGAGCGCTTCGGCCTCCGCTGCGCTGGCGAGGTCTTCTTCGGTGCGGATATCGGTGATCCGTGCCTTTGGAAAGGCGCGAAAAATGGATTGAACCAGCGGGTGGGTTTCGGCCTCTTCCCGCAAGGCGCGTGCGGCGGCGTCTCGTACGTCGGCAATGGTCGGCGCACCGCCCTCGTTGACAAGAATGACCGCCCAACGAGCCCCTGTCCACGCCTGCAACCGCGCGCCAAGCCTTTGCGCCAGATCGGAAGGCGCGGAGTCCGAGGGTTGGAATTCAATGCGACCCGGCTGATAGCGGGCCAGTCGGACGCCCGTTTCGACCTCGACCAGAAGTTTGACATCGCGGTGGGCGCGGATCAGCTCCACGACTTGCTCAAAGGTGGCAAAGCGGGAAAGCGCGTCAGGGGCTTCTTGCACGGCCAGCTGTGCTGATGGTCCCGAAGGGCCTGAATGGGTTGGGGTTGGCGATGAGGCGTAGGCCGACGTGGTGCTTCCACCTGTTTGCGGCGCTGAAGGGGGCCGTCCGCTCCCGCCTCCATTCGGAGGAGGTGGGCTTTGTGATTTCAAGCTGCGGATCAATTCATCAGGCGTGGGGAGATCTGCTACATGGGTGAGCCGGATGATGGCCATTTCGGCGGCCATCATTGCATTGGGCGTATGGCCAACCTCTTCGAGCGCTTTGAGCAGCATTTGCCATAGGCGGGATAGAACCCGCATCGGCAGCGCGGCCGCCATCGCTTGCCCCCGCGCGCGCTCGTCGGGGTTTACGGTGGGGTCATCCGCGGCTTCGGGCGTGATCTTTATGACCGACACCCAATGCGCAATTTCGGCCAAATCCTTGAGAATGGCCATGGGATCTGCACCATCTGCATATTGCGCAGAAAGCTCGGAGAGCGCGCCTGCGGCATCACCCCGTAAAACCATATCGAAGAGGTCGAGCACCCGCCCGCGATCGGCAAGGCCGAGCATGGCGCGGACCTGATCCGCTGTCGTTTCGCCCGCCCCGTGGGAAATCGCCTGATCCAGTAGCGACGTGGCATCGCGGACAGAGCCCTCTGCCGCGCGAGTAATCAGTGCAAGCGCATCATCTGAAATATCGGCCTGTTCAGCAGTTGCGATTTTTCGCATTAACGCGATCATGTCTTCAGGCTCGATCCGCCGAAGGTCAAAGCGCTGGCAGCGCGACAGGACTGTGACGGGCACTTTGCGGATCTCGGTTGTCGCAAAGATGAACTTTACATGCGCAGGTGGCTCTTCGAGCGTTTTGAGCAATGCATTGAATGCATTGTTGGAGAGCATGTGCACTTCGTCGATGATGTAGATTTTGTAGCGGCCCGAGGCAGCGCGGTAATGGACGCTATCGATGATCTCCCGAATATCACCCACGCCGGTGCGTGAGGCGGCGTCCATTTCCATTACATCGACATGGCGGCCTTCCATAATGGCGACGCATTGATCGCAGGTGCCGCATGGGTCCGTCGTCGGGCCCCCATTGCCATCGGGACCGACGCAATTCATGCCTTTTGCGATGATCCGTGCGGTGGTTGTCTTGCCCGTTCCGCGAATGCCGGTCATGATAAATGCTTGGGCGATACGATCCGCCTCGAAAGCATTGCGCAAGGTGCGCACCATGGCATCCTGACCGATGAGATCGGCAAAGGTTTCAGGCCGGTATTTCCGCGCCAAAACCTGATAAGCGGGTTTCGCAGGATCTGTCATGGGGCTCCCAGATTCGAATGCTTCACCAAACTAGGCGGGTGTGGACGTGAGGTCCACCACAGAGGAAGCATATGTCACCGTTTGCAATCCACAAGGTGAAGTTTGGCGCGGGTTGGCTTGCCCTTTCGCCCCTGCCCGGGCGGAATGGCGACTTGGCCCACGATGTTGAGGTTGTTGCGGAATGGGGCGCGGAGTTGGTGCTTTCGATGACAACCTTGCCCGAGATGGAGGTTGCCGGGACGGCGGAGCTTGCGGAACAGTTAAGGAAGGCGGCTATTGCGTGGCGTCATTTGCCTGTCGATGATTTTGGCACACCGGGGGAGGTCGTCGAACAGCGTTGGCCGGAGGTCGCATCGGAAATACGCACCATTTGTGCCCGAGGCGGAAGTGTTTTGATCCACTGTATGGGCGGGTGTGGGCGCTCGGGGATGGCCATTCTGCGGTTGCTGGTTGAGTCTGGCGAAGACGCCCCCAAAGCGCTTGCGCGGTTGCGCAATGTTCGGCCGTGCGCGGTCGAAACAGACAGCCAGATGGAATGGGCTCTTACTGCTGTCAGAAATGTGGATTGGGGAGGAGAGTGAGAGGCTGGACAACGACCCAAGCGGGACTCGTTACGGCTGCTTCCTTCCGGACCTGACCGGGTTGGCGAGGCGCTCGCCCGCGCCAACCTCTCGCCAGCGCATATAGGGGGTTCGTTCCGGTGGCGCAAGGGTGTGCTGCGTGGTCAGATCAGTCAAAGATCAGCCGATATCTCCAGAAGCCGTCGCTCTCAAGCGACAGAGGATCGATACGGACACCGTCCAGCTTGGCAGGGCCGATTTTGGCCGGTGTGGCCGAGCGAAATACCCGTTTATGGCCAGGCGGAGCGATGAGACGCCAAGTCGCTCGCGGCAATTGCCCAGGGGTAACGCGGCCTGACCTCAGGGCCTGTTCAATAATCGTGCGGATCAAGGTTTTGTCGTGAAGATGCGCTTTCATGCCTACGCGGATCAATGCGCCTGCGCGGAAACTGTTGGTGACGACCAAGAAGCGCTGCACTTCGTCTACTGGCCGACCGTTAAAATTAATCTGGGCGAGTTTTGCTCCGACGAGATCAATTTCATACTCCAACCCATCGATTACGTCGAAATGATAGCTTGGGACACTGTCATCGTGCAGAGGGAAGTCGTCACCCGAGGCGGGTGCAGCGCAAAAAATACAGGCGGATCGCGCGAGGCATCCTTTGATTTGATCGGCTGTTGCTTCCAGAATACTCAAGCTGTTTGGATATTGGTACAGTTCCCAAATATTGCTTCGGGTTAGCTGTCCTGATGGGAAGTCGATATAATTTTCGGCCCCACCCAAGCCCCCTGCGCGATAGGGTGTGACCATTGATAAAAGTGGAAGTTCCCGAAGGTCAGGGCGGCTTTGAAGGAGGCTTCTGGCGTGATCCCGCTGAGCGTCGGCCACGATTTGAAGTGGGATATCAGGGGCGACCAGCGATAGGTAGCTGTGCATCCGAAAACGGGTTTGAGTGACAATTTCATCCAGTGCGGAAAGCGTTTTTTCATGCGCTTTTTGCGTGGTGTCGAGAATTTTCTGGGCTGTGCGCGAACGTGTCGGAGAGCTGGTTTGGTTAATCAGGCAGGCATTGCCGCTCACGATGCGCCACGTTCCATCGGCGCCACGGTCCAGCTCAAGTGTGATGACACCCAGATGCTTACCGAGATGCCCGGGCATGGCTGCCGGCTTGCCGAGGATTGTTCCGTTGGTTGAATCTACGCCGTTTGCGCTGCGGTTCCCAATTGGGAAGAGTTGGTGAACATGGCCTGCAAAAATTGCATCTATGCCGTCTATGGCGGCCAGTTTCATCGGGGTGGAAGGGGTTTCGGGGGAGGCGAAGGCTTCTTCAAGACCCTCATGGCAGAGCGCAATAATTATATCTGCGCCAGCTGATTTCATGCGCGGGATTTCGGCAGTTGCCGCGGATATCACGGTTCTTAGCGAGGTCTGTTCGGGTAGGCGCGTTGTTTCCCAACTTTCCAAATTTTCAGGTGCAAATCCGATGACGCCGATTTGGATCGGGTGGCTAAGACCAGACGCGGTGACAATATCTCTCTCAAGAATGACCCAAGGCTGAATTAGGGGCGTCACGCCATCAGGACCGCAGAGGTTGGCGCAGAGAAGGGGTGCCTTGAGCACGTTAGGGACGCTGGAGGGAGCGACTTCCTTGAGCAGAAAGTCGTGGTTGCCAAGCGCCACGGCATCATAGTCGAGCAGGTTGAGTGCCTGGATTACGGGGTTTTCTGCGAGGGGCTGTCGCGGATCCTCCAGCGCCAATTCTGAAAGGGGCGTGCCTTGCAGGAAGTCTCCATTGTCAAAGAGCAGCACGTTGTCTCGTTTTGTGCGGATGTCTTCGATGATTTCGGCGGTATGCACGATTCCCAAAGAGCCGTTTGTGGTTCTCGTGATGTAATCGAACGGCATTACATGGCCGTGCACGTCTGTTGTTCCGAGTATGGTCAGTGTCGCATGAGGCGCTATTGTCGGTGGTGCTTGTTTGTTAACGGGTGTCATGGACTGCCTCCAACAGGGACGCTAGCGACAGTCTTTTCTATATGCAACCTTGGGTTGTCTTGCTTGAAGGGTTTTCAGGATATGCGGATTTCCGAGACGGTGGTTTTTGGTGGTGGCGGGCTGGAACGAGCGGCGCATCTGCGCGGTGAGCCTTCCGTTCTCAAAGGCTTTGCCGATGATGGTACCGCACGCGCGGTTGTTCTTTGGCGCGGCAAACCGCTGGTGAAGCGCTATGGCGGGACTGTCACCGTTGGCCGCTTGCAGTGTAACCATCCTGTTCTGAGCGAAGCTCGCACTCCCGCGGTATTTCTAGGCATGGCAGAAAGTGTACCGATCTTTGCCTATGACATCTCAGATTGGGAACCGGAGGACGTTGATTACAGCACGCTTGGTGCATTCCTTGATCCAACCGAACAGCGTCATCCCGACTTACCCCCTAACGAAACTTTCGCCGAGTTAAGGGCTGTGATGGTGGACATGTCACCACTAGATGCCGAGCTGGCCGCAACCGCGAAAGCAGTTTTATCTTGGCACAAGAGCCACCGCTTCTGTGCGCAATGCGGTGCTCAATCAGAGATGGCGATGGCGGGATGGCAACGGAACTGCGCGAGCTGTGGCGGGCGTCATTTCCCTCGCACCGATCCAGTGGTCATTATGCTGATCACTCATGGTAACAAGGTTTTGCTGGGCCGCTCACCAGGTTGGCCGGAGGGCATGTATTCCCTGCTGGCTGGATTTGTAGAACCTGGAGAAACCATTGAGGCAGCGGTTAGGCGGGAGGTTCTTGAGGAATCCAGCATTCAGGTTGGGCGCGTTTCCTACCTTGCAAGCCAGCCTTGGCCGTTTCCGGCTTCTTTGATGATCGGATGCGCTGGTGAGGCTTTGTCTACAGAGATCAACGTGGATCCCGAAGAACTCGAGGATGCAATTTGGGTATCAAAAGAGGAGCTGGCGCGCGCATTTGCGGTTGAAAACCCCAAGCTGTTACCGGCTAGGAAAGGCGCCATTGCGCATTTCATCCTGTGGAACTGGCTTGCGGATCGACTCGATTAAGGTGATTCTAGAAGCTGGGGCTATGAGCAGGGGAAAGTTATGAAATTCAGCAGCCGTGAAGATATTGAAGCGCCGATTTCATATGTGTTCTCAAGACTGAGCGATGTGCCTGCGTTCGAACGTTTGGCAATGCGCCGCGGCGTGCAGCTCCGCCGCGTTGACCGGATGAGCGATATTGCTGTCGGGACTGCTTGGGAGTTCGAGTTCACATTTCGCGGCAAGCTCAGGAAGGGGCGCGCGCAGCTCACTGACTTTCAACCACCGGAACGGCTCAAGGCAGAGGTGATGTCGAATGGAATGGACGGTGCGACCACAATTGAACTGATTTCGCTTTCGCCGGGGCGCACGCGGGTAATGGTCGGGCTTGAAATGCAGCCAAAGAGTATTGCTGCGCGGGTGTTGGTGCAGTCTTTACGTTTGTCGAAAAACAGTCTTACGAAGAAATTCAAAGCGCGGATTGCGGATTTTGCCGAGCAGATCGAAGAGCGCTATCGCGCAGGAAACTAGTAGCCGCGTCGGTATCTTCAGGTCTTGAGATGGCGCCGAGGTGAGGCTGGGAAGACACCCATCAGCCGGATCGAGTCGGTGAAATAATCAAGCTCTTCCATCGCCAATTGCACATTGCGGTCGTCGGGATGCCCTTCGATTTCGGCGTAAAATTGAGTCGCGCTGAAGCTACCACCGACCATGTAGCTCTCCAGCTTCGTCATATTGACACCGTTGGTCGCAAATCCGCCCATCGCTTTATAGAGTGCCGCTGGAATATTGCGGACGCGGAAGATGAAGCTGGTGATCATTCCGTGGTTGCCGCGACGCGTCAGGTTTGGCTGGCGCGACATAACGAAAAACCGAGTGGTGTTATTGCTCTCGTCTTCGATATGGCGGGCGAGAACATCGAGGCCGTAGGTTTCGGCAGCCAGCTCACTGGCCAATGCACCTTCGGTCGGATCGCCCAATTGTGCGATGTCGCGTGCGGCGCGGGCGTTATCCGCCCAGTTCATGGTATCCAGCCCGTGCTCTCGCAAGAAGCTCCGGCATTGCCCAAGCAGAATGGACATGCTGCGGACGCGCTTCATTTCGGCGATGGAGGAACCAGGCACTCCAAGCAGGTTGATATGCACGCGGACGAAAGCCTCATCGACGATTTGCAAGCCACTTTCCGGCAGCAAATGATGAACATCAGCGACGCGACCGTAGGTGGAGTTCTCCACCGCGATCATTCCCAGCTCGGCATCCCCTTTGCGGACAGATTCGATGGCGTCTTCGAAAGTGGGGCAGGGCAGGGGCTCGAAATCGGGACGCGCCTCGACACAGGCCTGATGACCGTAGGCGCCAAGCTCTCCTTGGAATGCAATTTTGGCTTTCATGACACTCTCCCCCGAACAATAAGTACAAAATGGGCAATAAGTCGCGGTAGTACTGCTTGCAAGACCTGACCGGAACCGGATACATAACCGCGAAACTTCGAACGGAATGGAACGCGACATGTTCGACACAATGACCATGACCAAGATCATTGGCGGCTTCTGCGGTGCGCTGCTGATCTTTCTGATGGGCGGCTGGGCCGCGGAGACGATTTATCATTCGGGTGGCGGTGGCCACGGAGAGGCAGAGCAGGCCTATGTGATCCCTGTCGAGGATGACGGCGCTGCGGCCGAGGTGGTTGAAGAAGGCCCAGAATTTGCAGAGCTATATGCGATGGCCTCTGCTGCGGATGGTGAAAAGTTGTGGCGCAACTGTCGTTCGTGCCATTCCAATGAAGCTGGCAAGAACGGAACTGGCCCCTATCTGCATGGCGTTGTTGATCGCGCAGTTGGCGCGGTGGACGGCTATAACTACTCGGGCGCACTGGTTGCTGTGGCTGAGACATGGACGCCTGAAAACCTTGACGCCTTCTTAGAAAACCCGAAGGGTTATGCCCCCGGAACAGCGATGGGCTACAGCGGCATGCGCAGTGCCGAAGATCGCGCAGCGCTGATCGCATATCTGGCTAGCCTAGACGGCTAAGGTATCGAAAATTATGCACCAAGAGCCGTCCAACTGGGCGGCTCTTTTGTTTTTTGCACCCAAAATGCTGAATAACAGTTTGTTTACAGTCCGAGATGCTAATCTCGGCTTGCCTCTTTATCTGTCCCGTCTTTAGCTTACATCCAACGCTAAACGCACAAAACCGACGGGAGTATTCAACGATGGCACAGAATCGAGGACCTCGCAGTCAGGCAAAAGCCAAAGCCGCCGAAACAAACAAGTTAGGATACTGGGTGCTCGGTGCGGGCGTCCTTGCTGCAGGTGCGCTCTGGGCATCGTCTCTTTTGGCAGAGAGCCATGTGCCGATCGTCGAAAGCCACGGCTACTCCAGCTACGGCGAGTTGAAGTACGGGCCTGATTTCACCCACCTGGATTATGTGAACCCCGATGCCCCGAAGGGAGGCGAAATTTCCATTTGGGCGCAGGGCACCTTTGACACGATGAATCCATATGTGACCAAAGGGACGGCAGGATCGCTTGCGTCAATTGGCTATGAACGCCTGATGACTGGTGTTGCTGACGAGGTAGGCTCCTCCTACTGCCTGCTTTGTTCGACCATCGAATACCCTGAGGATGAAAGCTGGGTCATTTTCAACTTGCGGCCTGAAGCGGCGTTCTCGGATGGCTCACCGCTCACAGCGCATGATGTGGTTTTCACCCATAACCTGTTCATGGAGCAGGGGCTTCCGTCGTTCAAGGATGGCGTGAGCCAGATTATTGCCGGTGTGGAAGCGCTGGATGATCACCGCGTGAAGTTCACCTTCCAAGAAGATGCCGCCGAGTCGGGCCGTATTGATCAGGCGGGTGCCAGCATCGTTTTCCCGCAAGCATGGTATGAAGAAACCGGCGCGCGGCTGGATGAGGCGCGGTTTGATATCGCCCCCGGTTCGGGCGCTTACATGTTGGACAGCTATGAGGTGAACCGTCGGATCGTATATACCCGCAATCCCGACTACTGGGGCAAGGATTTGCCGATCAATCGCGGGCGTGAAAACTTCGATACGATCAGGGTCGAATATTTCGCCGATACCACGGCAGCATTCGAGGCGTTCAAAGCTGGTGAGTTTACTTTCCGTCAGGAAAATTCCTCGCTCAATTGGGCAACAGGCTACGAGTTCCCCGCCTTGGAAAACGGCTGGGTTGTACAGGAAACTCTGGAAGACGGCAGCTTGCCGTCTGCGACGGGGTTCATCTTCAACCTGCGCCGCGAATACTTGCAAGACCGGCGTGTACGTCAGGCGTTGGCGCTGATGTACAACTTCACATGGACGAACGAGACGCTTCAGTATGGGCTCTTCCAGCAGCGGGAAAGCTTCTGGCAAGGCAGCAAGCTTGCAGCGGAGGGGCTGCCCGAAGGGCGCGAACTTGAGCTGCTGGAAACCGTTCGGGATTTGGTGGAGCCGGAGGTTTTCACAGAACCCGCCGTGATGCCGCATAGCTCTGGTGAGCGGCAGTTGGATCGGGGCAATCTGCGCTTGGCGTCGGAACTGCTGGATGAGGCTGGTTGGATCGCGGGCGATGACGGTATTCGCCGTAAGGACGGGCAAGCGCTCGAGGTGGAATTCATCATGTATTCCCCTACCTTTGACCGCATCCTCAACCCTTATGTTGATAACCTGAAGCGGCTCGGCGTTGACGCGACCTATAACCGGATTGACCCTGCACAATATACTGAGCGCTACTACCAGTTCGATTTCGATATGATCTTTGGCGGCTACAGCGTTGGGCTTGAAGAGGGCAGCGGCTTGCATCAGCGCTTTGGATCAAGCGGGCTTGGCGACGCATTCAATCCGGCGGGGTATTCATCCGAAGCGGTCGATGCGTTGATCGACTATGTGACCAATGCTGAAACTTATGACGAAATGGCAGCGGCGGTCCGCGCGATTGACCGGATCATGCGGCGCGAGGTGTTCGTGGTGCCTGTCTGGTATCTTGGCAAGCATTGGGTCGCCTACTACGACATGTTCGAACATCCTGCCGAACTTCCGCCCTATGCGCTGGGCCACTTGGACTTCTGGTGGTTCAATGCCGACAAGGCCGAGGCGCTGCGTGCGGAAGGTGCACTACGGTAAACAAGGGAGAGCGACGCCGCGATGGGCGCCTACATCCTCCGTAGATTGCTGCTCGTGATCCCCACATTGCTGGGGATCATGATCCTCAATTTTTCTCTGACCCAATTCGTCCCGGGCGGACCAATCGAGCAGATGATCGCCCGAATGGAAGGCCGTGGTGACGTCTTCGAGACGATCGCCGGCGGGCGGGAAGACATAGAGCTGGAAGAGCCGCGCAGCGAGAGTTCTTCATCGCGCTATGTTGGAGCGCGGGGGTTGCCGGAGGAGTTCATCGAGGAACTGGAGCGGGAGTTCGGCTTTGACAAGCCGCCGGTCGAACGGTTCCTGTTGATGATGTGGGACTACATCCGCTTCGATTTTGGGGAGAGTTGGTTCCAGTCGAAATCCGTGGTGGAGCTGGTGTTCGAAAAAATGCCCGTTTCGATCACGTTGGGGCTTTGGTCTACATTGATTGCGTATCTTGTTTCGATTCCCTTGGGGATACGCAAAGCGGTGCGTGATGGTAGCCGGTTCGATACATGGACCAGCGGCGCGATTATCGTGGGGTATGCTATCCCGGGCTTTCTCTTCGCGATTTTGCTGATCGTACTGTTCGCGGGAGGTTCATACTGGCGGATATTCCCGCTGCGAGGGTTGACCAGTGATGACTGGGAAACGCTGTCTCTCGTTGGCAAGGTGCTGGATTATTTCTGGCATATTGCGCTGCCTGTTTTCGCCTCGTCGATTTCCGGCTTCGCTACGCTGACCCTTTTGACGAAGAACTCCTTCCTCGACGAGATCAAGAAGCAATATGTCATGACCGCAAGGGCCAAGGGCTTGACCGAGCGGCGTGTGCTCTACGGGCATGTATTCCGCAACGCGATGCTTATCGTGATTTCCGGCTTTCCGGCGCTCTTCATCGGGGTGTTCTTCGGTGGAAGCGTGATCATTGAGACGCTCTTCAGCCTCGATGGTCTTGGGCGGCTGGGGTACGAGGCGGCGCTGGCGCGGGATTATCCGGTGGTTTTCGGGACGCTCTTTGCATTCTCGCTTATCGGGTTGCTGATCTCGATAGTGACCGACCTGACCTATATGTTCATTGACCCGCGCATAGATTTTGAGGCCCGTGGATGAAACGGCCGATGCTTTCCCCACTGAATCAAAGGCGTTGGCGGAATTTCCACCGCAACCAGCGGGCGTTCTGGTCGCTGTGCATTTTCTCGGCGCTGTTTTTCGTCAGTCTATTTGCCGAGTTCATTGCAAATGACCGGCCGCTGCTCGTCAACTATCGAGGTGAATTGCGCAGCCCTATTGTTTCCTTTTATTCGGAGGCCGACTTTGGTGGCGATTTCCGGACGGAGGCCATTTATAAGGACGCAGAGGTCCAGTGCCTGATCGTGACGGGTGGTTTGGAGGACTGTTTCTACGAACCGGAAGATCTGATGGCTGCATCAGAAGCGGATGAACTGGTTGCTGACGGGTACCAGAAAGGGTGGATCATTTGGCCGCCGATACCCTATTCCTATAACACGATTGTCGACCGCCCCGGCGTCGCGCCATCTGCGCCGGATCAGTACAATCTCCTCGGCACCGATGATACAAAGCGCGATGTTCTCGCGCGGGTGATTTATGGGTTCCGGCTTTCGGTCTTCTTCGCTTTGCTTGTTGTCAGCCTGTCGTCACTTGTTGGCATTATTGCTGGCGCTGTTCAGGGCTATTTTGGTGGCTGGACCGACCTCACGTTCCAACGATTTATCGAGATATGGACAGGGATACCGTCGCTTTATGTGATCATCATCGTTTTTGCGATCTTAGGGCGAAGTTTCTGGCTCCTTGTTGCGTTGACGGTGATCTTCGGCTGGCCCGCGCTTGTTGGCGTGGTGCGGGCCGAGTTCCTCAGGGCGCGAAACTTTGAATATGTGCGCGCGGCGCGTGCTCTTGGGGTGTCAGATCGGGTCATCATGTTCCGGCATGTGTTGCCTAACGCCATGGTAGCGACCGTGACCATTATGCCGTTCCTAGTAACAGGGGCGATTGGCTCGCTCGCAAGCCTCGACTTTCTGGGCTTTGGTTTGCCGTCCTCCGCGCCGTCACTTGGAGAGCTTACCTTGCAAGCCAAGCAAAACCTGCAAGCGCCCTGGCTTGGATTTACGGCCTTCTTCACCTTTGCGATCATGCTGTCGTTGTTGGTGTTCATCTTTGAGGGGGTGCGGGATGCCTTTGATCCGCGCAAGACCTTCACCGGCGCGCAGGTCGCTCGGGAGGATGACGCGGAATGACGTCTCCAATGCTCAGCATCGAGAACCTGCATGTCAGGTTCAATCAGGACGGCGAAAGCACCCATGCTGTGCGGGGCGTGTCCTTCGAGATGGCAGAGGGAGAAACGCTGGCGCTTGTTGGGGAAAGCGGTTCGGGGAAGTCCGTGACGGCGCTGTCGATCGTGCAGCTGTTGGGCGATAGTGCGGCAGTGAGCGGCTCTGTCCGCTATGGCGGGAAAGAGATGATCGGTGCCTCCGAAAGGGAACTGCTTGGCGTTCGTGGAAACGACATCAGCTTTATTTTTCAGGAACCGATGACCTCGCTCAACCCGTTGCATACCTTGGAGAAGCAGCTGCGGGAATCCATAGAACTGCATCAAGGTATTAGCGGCCCAAAAGTGCGTGCGCGTATCATTGATCTTTTGGAGCGGGTTGGCATTCAAGATGCTGAGAGCCGTTTGACAGCTTATCCGCACCAGCTTTCAGGCGGGCAGCGCCAGCGGGTGATGATCGCAATGGCGCTTGCAAACGGACCGAACTTGTTGGTGGCGGATGAGCCGACCACAGCGCTCGATGTGACCATTCAGGCGCAAATTCTCGATCTTCTTGCCGAGATCAAGCGCACCGAAAAGATGTCGATGCTGTTCATCACGCATGATCTGACCATCGTCCGGAAATTCGCGGATCGTGTGTGCGTCATGAAGGATGGTGAAATTGTCGAAAGCGGACCCACGGTAGAGGTATTCGCCAACCCGCAGCATGCCTATACAAAAATGCTGTTATCGGCGGAGGCTGTTGGCGTGCCGGTGCCGGTTGAGGCCAATGCGGGCGTGGTTGCAGAGGCGGAACATGTCCGTATCTGGTTCCCGATACGCGGAGGGCTGCTGAAGAGAACGGTGGGCTACGTCAAAGCTGTGAATGACGCGAGCCTGAAAGTCCGTGAGGGCGAAACGATCGGAATCGTCGGTGAAAGCGGCTCCGGCAAGACGACGCTGGCGCTGGCGATGACGCGATTGATCGGAGCAGAGGGCCGTATCGTCGTGCTCGGGCGGGAAATAGGCGCGATGAACCAACGGCAAATGCGTCCGCTCCGGAAAGAGTTGCAGATCGTATTCCAAGATCCCTTCGGGAGCTTGAGCCCGCGGATGACGGTTGCTGAAATCATTGCCGAGGGCTTGACCGTCCATCGGGTGGATGCAGGACAATCGCCGCGAGCATTGGTCGCTGAAATGATGAAGGAGGTTGGCCTCGATCCGGCACTTATGGATCGGTATCCGCATGAATTTTCAGGCGGTCAACGCCAGAGGATCGCGATTGCGCGTGCGATGATCCTGCGCCCGAAGCTGTTGGTTTTGGACGAACCGACTTCTGCGCTTGATATGACGGTTCAGGTGCAGATCGTGAATTTGCTGCGTGATCTGCAGCGCAAACATAAGCTTGCTTATATCTCCATCAGCCATGACCTTAAGGTCGTGCGCGCATTGGCGCATCGGGTCATCGTGATGCGCAATGGGGATGTTGTGGAGGATGGCACGGCAGAGGATGTTTTTGAGACACCTGCGTCGGAGTATACACGCGCGTTGATGGCAGCGGCTTTTGAACGGCGTTCGGAGCAAGGGTAATCCGTTGCCTAGTCGCCCGTACCGATCATGAAGCATTGCGTTCCCACAGCTTGTAGCCTGCGGCATGCAAGCTCGGCGGTATCTCGGCTCATGCCGACGAAGTTTGCATCGAAGCCCCGCGCACCTTGTGTGACGCGCCGGAGCGCCCCGTCGAGCGTGGCTGTTTCGTTCAATGCAACTTGCAAAAGGACACGCTCAGCTTCGTAGCGGGTGTTGAATCTTCCGACATTAATGCCCCAAAGGCGGCCACCAGATGTGGAAATGCGTGTCACAAGCTCCGGCGGGCCGAGGTCTGGCTCCTCGGTGATCGCGTTGGCAATCAATTCAATCGGGTCGGGTTGTGGTTCGGCTGGGACTTCGAGTTCGCCAACATCTACGGTAATCGCTTCTTCGATTGCCGAGGCAATCAGCGTTCCATCGATCTCCGGTACGCTGTCATTTGGCGTTGGCCTTGCGCGGGGCAGGATGGTGCTGCTGACAAGGCCTGTTTGAGCAACGACTTTACCGGCGCGCTCGGGAATGGGTTCACCTTCGCTAACAAGAAGAGCCCCGCCTGCGCTGCCGATATCGGGCTTGGCTGGTAAGCGCAGGGGTGCATTGCTGGGTGCGCGGGCGAAGCCCATGTCCAGAAGCTCTGCCACGCGGGCGTTGCGAGCTGATGTTGACGAGCCGCCGAACATCGTGGCGATGATCCGAACGTTGCCGCGCACGGCCGAAGCCGTGAGATTGAAACCTGCGGCGACAGTGTAGCCTGTCTTGATCCCGTCCGCGCCACGGTAGCTTTGCAGGAAGCGTCGGTTGGTATGGCGGACGGTGGCGATGCCTGCATCGGCCGACTGGCGCGAGAAGAGATTGTAGTATTCGGGGAAGTCGTAGATCACATGACGCCCGAGAAGGGTCATGTCCCGCGCGGTGGAGAGGTGTCCTGTTTCAGTCAGGCCGTGAGCGTTTCTGAAGGTGGTGTTGGTCATGCCCATGGCTTGGGCCATCCGGTTCATCCGGCGGGCAAAAGCTTCCTCGGAGCCTTCGAGCGCAATACCGATCGCAGTGGCGGCATCATTCGCTGATTTTACGGCAGCGGCGCGCAACAGGTAGCGGAAGCGGATTTTCTGACCCGCACGGAGGCCGAGCTTGGAAGGTGGTTCATTGGCAGCGGCGCGGGTGATCGTGACTTCGGTATCCAGCCCGATCTCACCGCGCTCAACGGCTTGGAAGGCGACGTAAAGCGTCATCATTTTGGTCAACGAGGCCGGGTGCAGGCGGGTATCTGCATTGCGTGAGTGCAAGACTTCGCCTGTGCGTGCATCCATAACCAGCGCAGCATAAGGTGCCGCGACAGCAATGCCGAAACCCACAGCCCAAAAAAGCCATGCAACAGCAATCAAAAGCCCTAAACGGGCTTGCGTGGATGGACGACTGCTCACGTCGTGCCCTCTATCTGCCTCACGGCACCAATTTTTTTGGCGCCTTTTAATTTGTGAGGAGGCTAGCACGGAAAATGCCATACGAAAATAGACAATTTCCTTTGTGATTCAGTTCGTTGCTCGAATATCAACCGGTGGATGATTTGTTACTTCTGCGTCACGACTCTTGGCTGTGATCGTCATCAATCCGGCGCAGCAGGGCGGGCAACTCGGCTATTTTGGAAAGTTCGTGAAATTTCGGGTGGTTGGCCGGTTTTGCGGCATATTCCAGTTCCCATGTCAGATCATGCGGCACATGAATGGCCCAAGCGCCCGTTTCGAGTGCAGGAATAATGTCCGATTTCAGTGAATTTCCGACCATCGCGACCCGCGCGCGACCATGGTTCGCGAAAATCTTTTGATAGGTTTCAACGGTCTTGTGGCTTACGATTTCGACTGCATCGAAATAATCTCCGAGGCCCGATTGGGCCAGTTTGCGCTCTTGATCCAAAAGATCGCCCTTGGTGATGAGCACTAGCTGCGCCTTTGATGCAAGGGCTTTGATCGTCTCTTCAACGCCCGGCAAAAGCTCGATTGGGTGGGCAAGGAGCTCCCGACCGACTTCGAGGAGATCGGAGATGACGCTGGCAGGAAGGCGGGCGTCCGTAACTTCGATTGCCGTTTCGATCATCGACAGGGTGAAGCCCTTGATGCCAAAGCCATAGCGCCCCAAATTCCGGCGTTCGGCGGCGAGAAGGCGCTCGGCCAAGTGTTCAGCCGGCACCCAATCGCTGAGCATTTCGGCAAAGCGCGCTTGGGATATTTGAAAGAAACGTTCGTTATGCCAGAGGGTGTCGTCCGCATCGAAACCAATTGTCCACTTTTCGATCATAGCTTGATCCGTGACTCTGCTCTTTTCTTGAGGTTTCGAACACTTATATATACGGCCCAACGGGGTGCGTAACCACAAAAGTCAAAGGCATGATGCTGGTAGATTTCAAAATGATGGCAGATCGGGATGATGACGCGGATTTCGGCGTCAAGCTTGAGACGCGCTCGAAGACCAAGCGCCCGCCAATGTACAAGGTTCTGATCCTGAACGATGACTTCACACCGATGGAGTTCGTGGTCCATGTTTTGGAGCGTTTCTTTGGCTTGAGCCATGCGCAGGCGTTTGAGGTGATGTTGACCGTGCATAAAAAGGGTGTTGCGGTTGTTGGCGTGTTCTCGCATGAGGTGGCGGAGACGAAAGTGGCGCAAGTGATGGACTTTTCGCAGCGTCATCAACATCCGCTGCAATGCACGCTGGAAAAGGAATGATCGCGGCCTGCCGCTTTCCTGATTGAAATGTCCAAAAGCAGACTAGCCACCGCTCTTCTTGAAGGTCTTGACCAAGGTGGCGATGGCCCCGTTGCGGTTTTTCGTCCTGAACTGGACTACGATATTTCGGTTTTGGAGGGGCGAGATGTGACGATTGTTCACGGCTTTCGCCCGTATATGAATGCGTGGACGGAACAGGGCATGGCGGTGGCGGACACATGCCATGAAGTGGCGCTGGCAATTGTCGCGGTGCCAAAGAGCAAGAGCCTTGCGCGTGCGCTGATTGCCGACGCGATGAAGAAAGCGGAGCTTGTTTTTGTCGATGGGTCCAAGGACCACGGGATCGACTCGCTCTTCAAGGAATGCCGCAAGCGCGTGGGTGATATTGCCTCTGTGACAAAAGCTCATGGGCGGCTTTTCGTCATGGAGGGTAGCCGCCGTTTTGACGACTGGGCGTCGCGTGGGCCGGTACAGGGGCCAGAAGGATTTTACACGCAGGCGGGCGTATTCTCGGAAACGGCAGTTGATCGGGGGTCGGTTCTGCTGGCGAAGGCGCTGCCGGAGAAGTTGCCGGCGCGGATTGCCGATCTGGGCGCTGGATGGGGATATTTGTCGCACCAGATCCTTCAGCATGAGGGCGTTCAAAACCTTGATCTCTGGGAGGCGGAGCAGCTTTCGCTGGAATGCGCGAAATTGAACATCACCGATCCGCGCGCGGTGTTTCATTGGGCTGATGCCCCGCGTGACTTGCCAAAGCGGAGCTATGATGCGGTCGTGATGAACCCCCCGTTTCATGCCGGGAAGCGCGCTGATGTTGCACTTGGGCAGGGGTTTATCGCAGCGGCTTCTCAGTCACTTGTGGCGGGGGGGCATCTTTGGATGGTCGCGAACCGTCATTTGCCTTATGAAGCTGTACTCGCGGAAACCTTCGCGAAAGTGGAGGAGCTGGCAGGCGACTCGGGGTTCAAAGTGCTGTATGCACATCGCCCTAAGGGTGGCCGCGCCTAAACGAGGGAGAGGCAGGGTATGTCATTTTCGATTGCCGGTAAGACAGCTATTGTGACGGGGGCGGCAAACGGTGTCGGCTTGGCGATTGGCCGTCATTTCGTGGAGCAGGGTGCAAACGTCGTCTTTGCAGATATGGACGAGGGCCAGCTGGACCGCGAAATTGGCGAGAAAGCGCGCGAAGAGGGGCAAGTGCGCATGTTCGCAGGGGATCTCAGAAAGAAGCTGACGATCGCCAATCTTTTCTCAACCACTGTAGATGCCTTTGAGCGCGTTGACATCTTGGTGAATGCTGCCCGTCAGGTGATGCAGTCTGACCCGCTTAGCCCCGATGACGAGTCGGTTTCCGTAATGCTGGAGCAGAACCTGATGACCGCGCTGCGTCTGACGCAAGCGGCGGCGCGGCGTATGATCAAGCAGGCTGAGCCGGATGACGAGGGACATTTCAGGGCGGCTGGCTCGATCATTAACCTTTCCTCCATCGCAGCGCGGCGGGCGCATCCTGATCTGCTTGCATATTCGATCAGTACGGCAGCCTTGGAGCAGATGACCCGCTCGATGGCAGTCGCACTTGCGCCGAAAGGTATTCGCGTCAATGCGGTTTCATTCGGGAGTGTTATGAGCGCGAGCCTGAAGGATGTACTGAAGGAAAACGATGATTTCCGCGAAAAAATCCTCGATCACACGCCGCTGCATAGAATTGCTAATCCCAACGAAGTGTCAGATGCGGTGCAATATCTGGCGTCGGATGCCTCGGGCTTTGTGACAGGGCAGGTCATTACGGTTGACGGCGGCCGTACCCTGATTGATCCAGTCGCCGTCGCAGCGCATTAGGAAGCCTCTTCGGGGTAGAGCGCGCGGCAGCGGTCGATGGCGCCTGAAAGCTCAGAACGCTGCTGCATCTGGCGGCGCTCTAGACTTGCAAGCTTTGCTGCTTCGGCGTCGAGATCAATAGCGACGGGCTTTGTTTCTTCGAACACCTCAACCTCGCTGCATGTATCGGTGATCATTCCGCCTGCGCCATCGGGGACGACGCATTCTTTCTCGACCGTGCGGACGACCTGCTCGGTGCTGAGCGCATAGCCACGGGCCAGGTTGGCGCGTGTCTCTTGGATCAGGGAGTCGAGCACCTTTGTCTCTTGCTGTGCGTCATAGATGCAGATTTCTTGCTGGGTCATACAGGCCGACAAAGCCAGTGGAATGAGAAGGGCGACAACTGGACGCATAAGAAACTCCGATCAGGTCATGTGGTCGATGGCACCAAAGGATGATAGGAGAGATTGCTAGGCAATAACAGAGGATTGCGCGTGTGATGGGCGAGCTGTTCGAAAAAGAAAAATCAATGGCATCGGCGTGGTTCCGCAGCCTGCGGGACGAGATCGTAAATGCGTTCGTAACGCTTGAGGACAGTCAGACCAGCGGACCCTTTGCGGAGCAGCCTGCCGGGCGTTTCGAGGTGACGGAAACCAAACGCGCGGCAGCAGATGGCGGTGACGCCGGTGGCGGCTTGATGTCTGTCATGCGGGGTGGGCGCGTGTTCGAGAAGGTGGGGGTGAACGTCTCCACCGTCTATGGCCAGTTGGGAGATGCCGCCCAGAAAGCAATGGCAGCGCGCGGCGTTCCAGGTATGGAAGATGATCCGCGGTTCTGGGCGTCTGGCATATCGCTCGTGGCGCATATGCAGAACCCCCATACGCCAGCGGTTCATATGAATACACGCATGTTCTGGACCCCGCATGCATGGTGGTTTGGTGGTGGCTCAGACCTCAATCCGTGTATCGAATATGACGAGGACACCGCGCATTTTCACGGGGTTCAGAAGCAATTCCTCGATCCGCATGGCGAGGACCATTACCCTAAGCTGAAGGCTTGGGCTGACGAGTATTTCTTTGTCCCGCATCGGGGGCGTGCGCGCGGCGTAGGCGGCATCTTCATGGATGATTATTGCACGGGTGACTGGGCGGCGGATTTTGCGCTGACGCAGGATATTGGCCGTGCGTTCCTTCCGGCCTTCCTGCCCGTTACAGAAAAGCGGCGCGATACACCGTGGACCGAAGCGGACAAGGACGCCCAGTTGGTGCATCGCGGGCTCTATGCCGAATATAATCTGGTCTATGACCGTGGAACCAAGTTTGGCCTTGCCACTGGTCACGATGCCAATGCCGTGCTGATGAGCCTGCCGCCAATGGCGAAATGGGTGTGATGGCTCTGGCAGAGGGCTTTGCCCAGAACTGGTGGCTCTTCCTGCTCAGTTCGATCCTGATCGAGCTGACGCCGGGGCCGAACATGGTCTATCTCGCCATCGTTGGTGCAAGCCAAGGACGTCGCGTGGGATATGCGGCGACCGCTGGTGTTGCGCTGGGATTGGCGATTGTAGGGCTATTGGCTGCGGCAGGGCTGACCACGGTTATAAATAACTCTCCGGCGCTCTATCAGATTTTGCGCTGGGCGGGGGTCTTTTACTTGTTGTGGCTGGCCTATGGTGCGTGGCGGGATGCCTCCGAGGAGGTCGAACACGCGCCGCTGGGATCGAGCCTGCGGCTCTTCTTCCGGCGCGGGTTGATCACCAACCTGCTAAATCCGAAAGCGGCGGTTTTCTATATCGCGGTGTTGCCCGGCTTTACCGTGCCGAGCGGCTCTGTCGCGGGGCAGACGCTCATCCTATCGCTCACCTATGTGGCCGCCGCGACGGGCATCCATGCTGCGATTGTCACGCTCTCTGCGCAAGCGCGGCGATTGCTGGAGGATGAAAAGCGGAGCCGTTTCATCAGGCGTGCCTTGGCGCTGGCGCTGGCGGGCGTTGCCCTATGGTTTGCGTGGAAGACGCAGGTTTAGGAATTGCGGATCGTGTCGATCATCAACTGAACATTTTCGGGGTCGGCATCCGGCGTGATGCCATGGCCGAGGTTGAAGATATGCGGCCCCTTGGAAAATGCGTCGACGATGCGGCGGGTTTCGCAGACGAGATCATCGCCGCCTGTCACCATGTGGCTGCTCTTAAGGTTGCCCTGAACGCAACCGCTGGGCTGCACGTTCTCGGCGGCCCATTCGGGGCTGACGCCATCGTCAAGGGCGATGCAATCCGCGCCGGTGGCGGCATGTGCGCCAATGTAGCGGGTGCCTGCGCCGCGCGGGAAGGCGATGACCGGAATGCCGGGATGGCGAGACTTTAGCGCGCTGGTGATCCGCTGCATCGGGGCAAGGGAGAAGTCGTCAAAGTCCTGCCCTTGCAAGGAACCGGCCCAGCTGTCGAAGATCTTGATGACCTCGGCGCCGGCGGAGACTTGGGCGGAAAGGTATTCGATCGTCGCGTCGGTCAGGCGGTCGATGATGCCGGTAAACACATCGCGGGATTCGGACTTTAGCAAATGTGCGGGCGCTTGATCGGGCGTGCCGCGACCGGCGATCATGTAGGTGGCTACCGTCCACGGGGCGCCTGCGAAGCCGATGAGCGTTGTCTCGCTGGGCAGCTCGCGGGACAGGATGCGTACGGTTTCGTAAACTGGCGCGAGATGGTCATGGATCGCATCTGCGGGTTTCAGTGCTGCCAGCTCGGTGGTCGTTGTCGTGGTGGACATGCGCGGGCCTTCGCCGGTGACGAACCATAGGTCCACGCCAAGTGCCTCGGGAAGCAGGAGAATATCGGCAAAGAGGATTGCCGCGTCAAAGCCGTAACGGCGGATCGGTTGAAGGGTCACTTCGGCTGCGAGATCGGAGTTGTAGCACAGCGATAGGAAGTCTCCGGCCTCGGCACGGGTGGCGCGGTACTCGGGCAGGTAACGGCCCGCCTGCCGCATCATCCAGATCGGCGGGGTGGGCAGTGTCTCACCTGCGAGGGCGCGAAGGATTTTCTTTTGCTGTGCCATGCTTGCTCCTGTTGTCGGGTCGTTCGTTCCAACTGTGGTGAGGGTTGTCAAGGCAGTTGTCAGTTCGCGGATGCGGGACTAGAACCGGCGCATGTACATTGAACTTCCCTCCCCCGACTCCCCCCTTCGCATTGGCACACGCGGTTCGCCGCTGGCATTGGCGCAGGCCCATGAGACTCGCCGCCGGTTGATGGCGGCATTCGATCTGGTGGAGGCGTGTTTTGAGATCGTTGTGATCAAGACCACCGGCGATGACCGTTCGATGATTGATGCGGACAGACCGCTGAAAGAGATTGGAAACAAAGGCCTTTTCACTAAAGAGATCGAAGAGGCCATGCTGGATGGGCGCATTGATATTGCGGTCCATTCGATGAAAGACATGCCGGTCGAGCAGCCTGAGGGCTTGGTGCTGGACACCTACTTGCCGCGCGAGGATGTGCGGGATGCGTTTGTGTCGCTGGCGCGCAAGCCGCTGGAGGAGATGGCTGCGGCGGCGGTGATCGGTACGTCGAGCCTGCGGCGCAAAGCGCAGTTGCTGAACCGGCGCGGCGATTTGTCCGTGGTGGAGTTTCGCGGCAATGTGCAGACGCGGTTGAAGAAATTGCAAGACGGTGTGGCGGACGCGACCTTTCTTGCCATGGCGGGCTTGCGCCGGCTGGGCATGGCGGACAGCGTACCGCATGTGGCCGTTGCGCCGGAGGCGATGTTACCGGCCATCGCGCAAGGGGCGATCGGGATCGAGCGGCGGCAGGACGATGCCCGCGCCGAGGCGATACTGGCGGCGATTCACGATTTGCCGACCGCGCAGCGGCTGGCGGCGGAGCGGGCTTTTCTCGCGGCGCTGGATGGCTCCTGCGAGACGCCGATTGCAGGGCTTGCGATCCTTGAGGGCGATACGCTTTGGCTGCGTGGTGAAATCCTGCGGGTGGACGGATCGGAGGCGCTGGCAGACGAAATTCGTGGGCCAATTGCCGAGGGTGCGGACATGGGCAGAACGCTTGCTGCGCGGCTTCTGGAGCGCGCGGGCGCTGGTTTCCTGCCGGGGCATTGAGGGTGGGCCTTCTGCTGCACATTTTTATCAATTGAGCGCTTGACCTCGGGCGGCAAGTTACTTAATCGAAGCCTCGCCTGTGGCGGAGTAGCTCAGTTGGTTAGAGCAGCGGAATCATAATCCGCGTGTCGGGGGTTCAAGTCCCTCCTCCGCTACCACTTTCCCAAAAAACTATGCTTTTTCGAGCACTCCGCGCGCGGGTGCAGACTTTTGTTGTTACAAAAATTTCACAAAGAAGTAGCTAAAGCCGAGCGTTCATGAGGCGTCATCCTGTTCATAGGATTAGAGCCATTGGGTGCCGAATATGCTTAAGAACATCGCCATCTCGAAAAAGTTGCCTGCAAGTTTTGTAATCCTCGCAAGTGTGGCTTCGATCGCGATCGGTATGCTTGCCTATTCGACGATGGTAACGACGATTGAGCGGAGCGCGCAGGATCGGCTGCAATCAACCACCGCGCTGCTATCGCATGAATTGTACCTTTTGGAGGAGCGGTTCAAGCAGGATGGGAAATTGCTCGCGCTTGATTTCGGCATCAATAGCGCGGTGTCCGAGTTCAATATGGCGATGACGGGGCTCAAATTCACCAAAGGTGATCCTAACGCTTATATCCGTACAAAATACGTTGACGACAATCCGCATCCCGACGGGGAAAGGCACCTTCCTTTTGAGGTGGCGGATACCACCCCTTACGCCGATGCGCATGCCAAGTGGCATCCGTTCTTCGACTCGATGGTGAGCGTCCGAGGTTATGCGGATCTCTATCTGATCAATAACAAAGGCGATGTGGTGTATTCGTGGGGCAAGCGTGACGATTACGGCACCAACGCTTTTGAGGGTCAATGGCGCGACACGGATTTGGCCCAAGCGGTGCGAATGGCGCTTGAAGCCGCTGACGTGGTCGAAGCGTCCGACCTTTCTGGTGAAGCGCTGCTTGAAACTGTTGTTGCTCATACGCCATTTCGTCCCTATGCGGCGTTGAACAATCAGCAGGCCAGTTTTGTTGCGGTGCCTTTGCTCAACGCCGATGGCCGTTCCAACGGCGTCATTGCGTTACAAATTCCGATCGAGCCCTATGCACAAATTATGTCGCAGGAACTAGGCCTTGGCGTACCTGTCGGCGCAGCCGTTATTGGGGATGATGGCGATGTGGTCTTTGTGAATGATCAGATGGGCGCCGACGAAAGTGCCGCGCTCGGGTTGGACCTGACGGCCTTTGCGCTTGAAAGCGACGCCACTGTGGGCGTGCGCGAGAATGCTGAAACTGGTCGATCTGCCTTGGTGGCGACCGACTCTTTCGAAAATGCCAGTGTTCGGTACGGGCTGGTGCTGCAAGCTGACTACAGGGAGTTGATGCGAGATGCATCACGGCTTGGGATCATCATCATCATTGCTGTGGCGCTGACGATCCTTGTGGTGAGTGCTCTTGGATATTGGTTCGCGCGGGGGATCACGAAGCCGCTTGGGATCATGACAGCGCGGCTGGTGAGGCTGGCCGACACTGGGGATTTGCGGGAGAGGATTGGGTTTGATGGCAAGGACGAGGTCGGTGCGTCGGCGGCAGCGCTGGATCGTTTGCTGGCCGTGCTTGAGGACTCTTTTGCCTCCATAACCGAGGAGACAAAGACATTGTCGGATGCTGCGTCGCGGTTATCGGCGTCTTCTATCCGTGCAGCCAACTCGGCGGAGGAGCAGTCCTCGGCAGTTGTTGAGCTTTCCAGCTCTGTCGAACAGACGGCGACCCAAGTGCGGGCCAATGCAACCTCTGCGAAGCAAGCAGCTGATGCTGTTGCCGAGAACGTCGTATTGATTGACCAGGGCAAGGCGCAGGTGGAGGAAATGTTCACCTCAATGAGAGATATTCAAGCCGCATCTGAAAAAATCGGTAGTATTATCAGAGCGATAGATGAAATTGCATTTCAGACCAATCTTCTGGCGCTCAATGCGGCTGTTGAGGCCGCGCGGGCGGGGCAACACGGGCGCGGCTTTGCTGTGGTTGCATCCGAAGTCCGAAATCTTGCCGCGCGTTCTGCAAAGGCCGCGAGCGAAACTGCTGACCTTATTTCTGATAGCTCGCTTAAAGTGACATCAGGTGTCGGTGTCGCGGGGCGAACACGCGAAACATTTGATGCCATCACCAGCGGGGTTGAACGGCTCAAGCATTTGGTGACGGACATTTCGTTGTCGAGTGAGGAGCAGTCCCGTGGGGTTGATTTGATCAATACGTCGATCAACGATTTGAGCAGGGCTGCACGGATTGTGGCCGAGGATGCGGACGGGCTTTCGTCAACGGCGACGGCGCTGACCAATACGGGCGCGGCGCTTAGGGAACGTGTCGATCAGTTTACGGTCAGTGCTCCCAGTCAGGTTGTAGATGATATTGATGATACGGTGACCGAAGTGCCTGCTGTGGTGCCTGTTTCATTGGTGAGTTCAAGTAGTGAGATGAGCGAGGGCTATCGCGCGATCCACTGATGACTTGCAGGTGTTAAATAGGCGGCAGACCAATTTTTGACTGTCAGTTTGCGGAGGGGGTTCAAGCCCTTTTGTTGCCATCAACGTCCTGCAATTTGCCATTCTCGAAGCGCCTTAAGTGACTAAAAAGGTTAATGCGTATGCATGAAATCGGGCCTTTTGCGGGGATGAGGGGCGGGAGGGCCGGATTGAGGGAGTTCTTGCTGGGGATTTTGCCGTCATTTTGCGCCTTCCGCACTGTGGAGAGAAGGGGCGAGTGTAGTGAGATTTGCTCAACGTAGGGTAAACTGGGCGCACCTTGGCAGGTGATGTTCAGGAAACGCCCAAGGAAGTGGCGCTTTCTTTCCTCAAATGATTAAAAATCTTGAACGAATCGCATAATTGGACAACAAGTTCTGAACCAACAAAACGGGGTGCGCCCCGTGGACAGGGTTCCGGCTGTTGATCGCCGATCACGGCTCCAGCCGTAAGCCCCGGACGAGAGGGAGGAGCTCGTCCGGGGTTTCTTTTTGTCTGATGCCGCGCTGCGGCAATTCTGTCGCGAAAAGGGGCGCACAATCCATACACAACTGATGCACAACCAATGCATATCGCTCCGCAGAAATCGTTAAGCTGCGGCGCAGAAAGTTAATGGCTGATTAACGGGTGCTGCACACAAAAAAACCCGCCCCCAAAGAGGGCGGGTGAAGGGCGCGGCCCAGAGTGAGCCGCGCGGTCTTTGGGGTGATTAGTCCTCTTCCGGCAAAACCAGATTGAGCACCACGGCCATCAGCGCGGTGGGCGCAACGGCGGAGGTGGCGAGCACCTTCACCACGCCGGGCAGGTACTGGACCGCGCTCGGCACGAGGTTGAGGCCGAGGCCAACGGTCAAGGAAAGGGCGATGATGATCATGTTGCGACGGTTCATCTTGATCTCGGTCAGGACATTGAGGCCTGCGGAGGCAACCATGCCGAACATGACGATCACGCCGCCACCGAGCACCGGCAATGGCATCGAACCGATCACCGCGCCGATTTTCGGGATAAGTCCGCAAGCGATCATGATGAGGCCAGCGATGGTGACGACATGGCGGCTCATTACGCCGGTCATGCCGACGATACCGACGTTCTGGCTGAAGGAGGTGTTGGGTAGGCCGCCGAAGACACCGGCGACAGCCGTGCCAAGACCATCTGCGAAGGTGGCGCCGGAAATCTCGTCATCTGTTGCCTCACGGCCAGCACCGGCTTTGGTTGTTGCCGAGGCATCGCCGACGGTTTCAATCGCGGAGACGATGGACACCAAAGACACCGCGATGACAGCGCCGAGGCTGAACTCGAAGCCATAGGGAAATACCTGAAGGCCGGTGATCCAAGAAGCATTGCCGATACTGGAAAAGTTCACCATGCCCATGACCAGCGCGAGGATATAGCCCGCGACCAGACCGATCAAAATGGCGGCGTTTGACACGGTTCCCTTGCCCCAGAATTTGCACAACAGGGAAACGATCACCACCACCAGCGCGACGGACCAATGCTTGAGAGAGCCGAAGCTTTCGGCCGCCATTTGGAAATCGGCAGCGCCGCCTGCCGCGTATTTGATCGCGGTCGGCATCAGGTAGAGGCCGATGGAGAGAATGACGAGGCCAGTGACCAGCGGTGGGAACAGCCAGCGGATGCGCTGGATGACCGTGCCGAGGCTGAAGTGGAAGAGGCCGCCGATGACGCAGGCGGTCAGCGCGACGGAGAGGCCTTGGGTGGCGGCGACACCTGCCAGAACGCCGACGAAGGCGAAGCTGGTGCCTTGCATGATCGGGAGCCGTGCGCCGACGGGGCCGAAGCCAACCGTTTGGAAGAGGGTCGCGATACCGGCGAAGAGCATTGCCATCTGGATCAGGTAGATCTGTTCGGCACCGCCAAAGGCGAGGCCTGCCGCGCCCGCAACGATGACCGATGGGGTCACGTTGGAAGCGAACATCGCGAGCACATGTTGCAAGCCGAGTGGCACGGCTTGTGCCATCGGTGGCGTGACGTTCGGGTCACTGTAGGAAGTTGTGTCTGTCATCTGATTGTTCCTGTTGATATGTATTATTGATTTTTTTGAGCGCATTCTTTTTGATGCGTTTGGTTATTTGACTACCACATATTGTGGCTGTAGCCAATATTCTTCGAGATTAGGGGTTGCTCCGATCCGGTCGATCACGGCGAACAGCCCCGGCGCGGCGAGAGGGGTCAGCACGCCGTGCCAAGTATTGCGCAAAAAGTTGATGCCTTGACCTGTTTCGGTGAGGAAGGCGCGGATGTTGGTGGGGGTGCCGTTGTGATCCTCTGCCACGATCACCAGAAACGGATCGGCGCTCATCGGGATGAAGGCTTGCGAGCCGTCGGGATGCCGCTCGACGAGATCGAGCGTGTAGGGGAGGGCGCGTGGCTCGGCCTTGAAGATCGAGAGGCCCGCGCGGCCATCGGGGCCGAAATCCAAGCGGGCACGGTCATGGTAGCGGCCGCAAAGCCCTTGATTGATGATCTTGTCCGCCGCGCCGGACGCCTCCAGCACATCGCCGTAGGGGGCGAAGGCGGCGGCGGTAAGAGGCTCGGTGTGCAGTTCGATCATGGGAGGACAAGCTCTGGATGGCGGTTCACGTCCTTGTAGAGCAGGTAGCGGAACGGCGCGTCGCCGGTGGCGATGCAGGCTTGCGGGCAATAGGCGCGGAGCCACATGAAATCGCCGGGGCCGACCTCGACCCAATCGCGGTTCAGCAGGTAGCGCGCGGTGCCTTGGAGAACGTAGAGGCCGTGCTCCATGATATGGGTTTCGGCAAATGGGATGCGCGCGCCGTTGGTGAAGGTCACGATATTGACGTGCATATCGTGGCGGATGTCATCGGGATCGACGAAGCGGGTGGTTGCCCAATCGGGGCAGTTGGGCATCGGGCTGGGGGCGGTTGTGTGATCGGAGATCAGCACTGGATCGGGCGCGGTGAGGCCCGCGGCGGGCTGCCAGCGCTTGCGCACCCAGTGGAACTTCAGCAGGGCATCGCCTGCGTTCTTCACCTGCCATGCATGGCCGGGGGGGATGTAGGTATAATCACCGGCGCGGCGGATGTGGCTTTCGCCATCCAGCGTCAGGGTCATCTCACCCTCGGCGATCAGGATGCCCGCTTCGGCACCGGCGTCTGGCTCTGGCGCATCGCTGCCGCCACCGGGGGCGACCTCGACCGCGTATTGGGCGAAGGTTTCGGCAAAGCCGGTCATCGGGCGGGCGATGATCCATGCGCGGGTGCCGCTCCAGCCGGGGAGGAGGCTGGTCACGATATCGCGCATCGTGTCGGCGGGGATGAAGGCATAGCTTTCGGTGAAGACCGCGCCTGCGGCATCGGGCGACTGGCTTTGCGGCGGCAGGCCACCGGGGGGGAAGGCGTAGGTGCTCATGGCAGCAGGTCTTTCAGGCGGAATTCGGCGATGCGTTCGACTTGGCGGCAGGCTGCGGCGAATTCGGTGGCGCGGTCGTTGTTGATGCGGGCCTCAAATGCTGAAAGGATCGACGCTTTGTCGTGGTCGCGCACGGCGATGATGAAGGGGAAGCCGTGCTTTTCGACATAGGCGGTGTTGAGGCGGGTGAAGGTTTCGCGTTCTTCATCCGTCAGCGCGTCGAGGCCGGCGCTGGCTTGTTCGGAGGTGCTTTCAGAGGTCAGGCGCTTGGCTTGCGCGAGCTTGCCGGCGAGATCGGGGTGGGCGGTGAGAACGCCCAAACGCGCGTCATCGGACGCGGTGCGGAAGATGCGGCAGAGCGCGTTGTGCAGGCCTGCGGCGGTGTCATGAGCGGGGCCAAGTTCGAGATCGAATGCGCCTTCGGCGATCCAAGCGGAATGTTCGAAGATGCCGCCAAAGCGGGAAACGAAGGTTGCGCGGTCCATCTGGCTGGGGCGGTCGTAGCGCTGGTTGGGGTGGTGTTCGGCCCAGTGGCGGGCGATGTCGATGCGGCGGGGGAACCAGACGCCCTCATGCGACTGCGCGTAATCGAGGAAGCGGCGGAGGCCCGCGATCTTACCCGGGCGACCGATCAGGCGGCAATGGAGGCCGACGCTCATCATCTTGGCGCGGCCTGCCTGACCTTCGCGGTACAATTCATCGAAAGCGTCTTTGAGGTACTGATAGAACTGTTCGCCCGTGGTGTAGCCGGGGGCAGTGGCGAAGCGCATGTCATTGGCTTCGAGCGTGTAGGGGATGACAAGTTGGTCGCGGTCTTCCAGCTCCAGCCAGTAGGGGAGATCATCGTCGTAGGTATCGGAAATCCAGTCGAAGCCGCCCTCTTCGGCGGTGAGGCGCACGGTGTTGACCGAACAGCGGCCCGTATACCAGCCGCGCGGGCGCTCGCCCACGACCTCGGTGTGCAAGTGGACGGCCTCGGCGATCTGGGCGCGCTCTTCGTCCTCGGGCATGTCTTTATGCTCGACCCATTTCAGGCCGTGGCTGGCGATCTCCCATCCGGCGGATTTCATCGCGGCGACCTGCTCGGGCGAGCGGGCGAGCGCGGTGGCGACGCCGTAGATGGTGACGGGGATGTCTTTCTCGGTGAACAGGGAATGCAGACGCCAGAAACCGGCGCGGGCGCCGTATTCGTAGATCGATTCCATGTTCCAATGGCGCTGACCGGGCCATTGCGCGGCACCAGGGATATCGGAGAGGAAGGCCTCGGAGGCGGCATCGCCGTGCAAAACACAGTTTTCGCCGCCTTCTTCGTAGTTCAGCACCAGACTGATGGCGACCTTCGCGCCGCCGGGCCATTGCACATCCGGTTGGCGGGGGCCGTAGCCGATCATATTGCGTGGGTAGCGCTGCATTCAGAAAATTCCTCCCGTTAAGCGAGATTGTTAGCCCGCTTTTACATAAAGTATTTTATGTATTTTTTTGAAAGACCTGTCGCCGCTTGAGATAGTCGCCTTTTGCACGAATTCAGGGCAAAGTGCTGCAAATCTCGGAATTGGAGAGACGAATGGCTGACGGATATCTGACGACACATGTGCTCGATACGGCGCGGGGCATTCCGGCGCGGGGCATGAAAATTGACCTGTTTCGCATCGGTGATGGCTGGGAGCATATTGCGACCAAAGTCACCAATTCGGACGGGCGGACCGATGGGCCGATCCTGCCTGCGGGCGATTTCAAGGTCGGGCGCTACGAGCTGTTGTTCTATGCGGGTGCGTATTTCGACTCGATGGGGGTGATGCCGGAGAATCCGCGCTTCCTCGATGAAGTGCCGATCCGCTTTGGCATTTCGGACCGCACGGCGCATTACCATGTGCCGCTTTTGGTGTCGCCGTTCAGTTTTTCGACCTATCGCGGCAGCTAGCGGGCTTGCCAAAACCGGCGGGCGGCGGTGTTCGGCGTGCCGTTCGAGACGGCGGGCTAGGCCGAGAGTTGCTGGGTCGCGGCGGCCATATCGCTGCGGACGCGGCTGATGATGAAATCGGTGAAGAGCCTGATCTTCGGGTCGCGGAGGCGGCGGTGCTGGGTGAGGCAGACAAGCTGCGTCGCGGTGGGCGGTGTTTCTGTCGCCACCGGAATCAGGCGGCCATCGGCCAGCTCATCGGCCACTTCGAAGATCGGTTTCATGACGATGCCGCGCCCGTCGAGCGCCCAGCCGGTGAGCACATCGCCGTCATCTGATTCGAAGGGGCCGGTGATCGCGTAGCGCTGGGGGCCATCGGTGGTTTGCAGGGTCCAGCGGAATTCCGTCGCGCCGGGGAAGCGGAGGTTCAGGCAATCGTGACGGTCCCCGATCAGCGCGTCGCCGTTGGCGGGCATGCCGCGCCGTTCAAGGTAGGAAGGGGCTGCGCAGAGGACGCGCGGGCATTCGGCGACGAGGCGGACCTTGAGGGTCGAATCAGGGAGTTCGCCCAAGTGAAAGGCCATATCCAGCCCTTCGCTGACCACGTCGATCTTGCGGTCGGAGAGGCGGAGGCGCACGTCGATCTGGGGGTATTCGTCCTTAAATGCAGGGACATGCGGCGCGATGAAACGGCGGCCGACGCCCAAAGGCGCGGCGATGAAGATGGTGCCGCGCGGGTTTTGCGCCGTTTGGGCGACGGCGCCTTCGGCTTCGTCGATCGCCTCAAGTATGTGGCGTGCGCCATCGTAGAAGATGCGGCCATTCTCGGTCGGTTTTAGCGAGCGGGTGGTGCGATTGAAGAGGCGTAGGCCAAGGTGCTTTTCCAGCTCGGCAATGCGGGCCGATGCCACGGCAGGCGAGGTGCGTTGATCGCGGGCGGCGGCGGACATCGAGCCCAGCTCGAATACCCGAACGAACATGCGAATGTTGCTGACATAGGCCATTATCAAGCACCGTTTGAAAGTGTTCACCGATTTGATGGATTAACAAATAAATACTTCGCGGTATAGCCTCTGCGTCAAAGGCAACGGAGGGACGCCGTTATGTATGACTTTGCCCTGCTCATGGAGTGGCTGGAATTTGCAGTGCGCTGGCTGCATGTGATCACTGCAATCGCGTGGATCGGGTCATCCTTCTATTTCATCGCGCTTGATCTGGGCCTGCATCGCGACCGTGACCTCGACACCGGCGCGGATGGCGAGGAATGGCAGGTCCACGGGGGTGGCTTCTACCATATCCAGAAATATCTGGTGGCCCCGAAGAACATGCCTGATGGGCTTGTTTGGTTCAAATGGGAGAGCTATTCGACCTGGCTTTCGGGCTTTGCGCTGCTGGCACTGGTTTACTACCTCGGTGGGGAGATGTTCCTCATTGATCCGGCGGTGCTGGATATTGCCGTGTGGCAGGGGGTGGCGATTTCGGTGGCGTCACTGGCCTTTGGCTGGGTGGTCTATAACCAGCTGTGCAAGACCTTCGTGAATGCCAACCAGACGGTGCTGATGGTGGCGCTGTTTGCGGTGTTGGTGGGCATGGCGCTGTTTTATACCAACGTCTTTTCAGGCCGCGCGGCGCTGCTGCATCTGGGAGCGTTCACGGCGACGATCATGTCGGCGAACGTGTTCTTCATCATCATCCCGAACCAAAAGATCGTGGTGGCGGACCTGATCGCGGGGAAAGCGCCTGATCCGATGTTTGGCAAGATCGCCAAGCAGCGCTCGACCCATAACAACTACCTGACGCTGCCGGTGATCTTCCTGATGCTGAGCAATCACTACCCGCTGGCATTTGCGAGTGAGTATAATTGGCTGATCGCGAGCCTGATCTTCCTCATGGGGGTGACGATCAGGCATTATTTCAACACAGTGCATGCGCGCAAAGGCAACCCAACATGGACATGGGCGGTGACGGTGATCTTGTTCATCATCGTCGCGTGGCTGTCGAGCGCGCCGCTCTATGACTGGGAAGAAGAAGAGGCCAAGGCATGGACGCCGATGGCCGAGCGCTATGCGGCGGCGGAAACCTTCGACGAGGTGCATGACGTGGTGATCGGGCGTTGTTCGATGTGCCATGCGGCGGAGCCGGTGTGGAACGGGCTGCTTTGGCCGCCGAAAGGTGTGATGCTGGAAACGCCGCAGCAGATCGCCCTGCAGGCAGAGGCGATCTATGTGCAATCGGGCGTGACCCATGCGATGCCGCCGGCGAACCTATCGGGGATCAGCGACGAAGAACGTGCGCTGATCCGTGCATGGTTCCGCAGCGTGGACGGCTGACGCGGGTTACGCGAACGCCGCCGTCAGTGCGATTTCGACCATGTCGCCAAAGCTTTTCTCGCGGTCCTCGGCGGGGAGGGCTTCATGCGTTTTGAGGTGGTCCGACACCGTGAGCACCGCCAGCGCGCGGCGGCCGTAGCGGGCGGCGAGGGTGTAGAGCTCTGCCGCTTCCATCTCGACGGCGAGGATGCCGTGGCGCTCCATCTGCTCGTTAAGGTCGGGGCGCTCATCGTAGAACACATCCGAGGAATAGATGCCGCCGACATGGGTTTTCGCGCCCAATGTCTGTGCTGCCGCAGCGGCAGCGGAGAGCAGGCCCCAATCGGCGCAAGGTGCGAAGCTCAGCTCGCGGAAGATGCCGCGCGAGGGGGTCGAGACGGTGGAGGCGGTCATTGCCAGCACCACGTCGCGGATGCCGACGTGATCCTGCATGCCGCCGCAGGAGCCGATGCGGATGAGGGTTTGCGCGCCGAAATCGCGGATCAGCTCATTGGCGTAGATCGACAGCGATGGCATGCCCATGCCCGAGCCTTGGATGGTGACGCGGTGGCTGTTCCAAGTGCCGGTGAAGCCGAGCATACCGCGCACCTGATTGACGCAGACGGCGTCTTTGAGAAACGTCTCTGCCGCCCATTTTGCGCGATAGGGGTCGCCCGGCATCAGCACGGTTTCAGCAATGTCACCTGGATTGGCGCCGATATGGATGGTCATTCTTGGCCTCTTGGGAATAATCGAACTAGATTGACCAAACGGTAGAGATTTTTGAGGGCGTTGGAAATGGGGCATGGGCCTGCAGGCGGAAGAAAGCGCTTGAGCGGAGCGCGGCTTTTGGCGTTGGCACTGGCGGGCGCTGCGGCCCTTGTGACGCCGTCTATAGCGCAGGACGCGGCAGAGCTGGCAGTGGCGCGGGAAACGCTTGAGCGGCTACAGAGCGCGTCCTTTCGCAAGCGGAAGGAATATTGTGGCTTTATTGGCTATCTTGCCGATGGCACGTTGACCGCGACGCGGGCAGTGGAAGGCACCCATGATGGCTGCAATATGGACCTGCCTGACAATATGGCGGTGGTTGCCTCGTATCATACGCATGGCGGGTTCGATGAGGATTACTTTGGTGAAATCCCGAGCGATATCGACATCGAGGGTGATGCCGAGTTGCGGATCAACGGCTATGTCGCCACACCGGGCGGGCGGCTGTGGTTTGTTGATACGGTGCTGATGGAAGTGCGGCAGGTCTGCGGGATTGGCTGCCTGGCGATGGCGCCGGGCTTTTACAAGGGTACGAACGGGACGATCGCCGAGCGCTACAGTTATGAGGCGCTTTTGGAAAAGCTGCGGGAGTAGCGCGGGCCGCGATGGCCCGCGCCTGCTTTTATCAGATCTCGAATTCAGAGATATCGTGACCGGCTTCCTCGGCGGCGGCGACCCAGCGCGGCTTGCGGCCACGGCCTGTCCATGTTTCGTCGGCGTTGTCGGGGTTGCGGTACTTCGGTGGGACGGGACCACGGGTCTTGCGGGCCTTGCGGCCATCGCCCAACAGTTCAGCAAGGCTGAAACCATGTTCCGCGGCGGCGGCTTCGGCAGCGGCGCGGGCGGCTTTCATTTCGCGGGCGTCAACGTCTTTCAACGCTTTCGCCACATCTTTTTGAAGCGCTTCCAACTCGGCACGGGACATTGAATAAAGATCGAGAGACATAAATAGCTCCATTTGGCGATATTGATCGCCTATTTAATACAACTAAAAAGCTATTTGAAAAGTATTTTTATTCGGCGGCTATTTTAGCTGGGTCGGCCAGTAGGATTAAATCGCGCATGATCGTATTTAATTCAAAATCTTTAGGCGTATAAACGCGGGCAACACCGAGGGCGCGCAGTTTTTCGGCGTCATTTGCCGGAATAATGCCACCAGCAACCACCGGAATATCGGCAAGGCCGTTTTCAGCGAGACGTTTTAGAACCTCTTCGGCCAAGGGCATATGCGAGCCGGAAAGAATCGAAAGGCCGATCACATGCGGGCGTTTTTCGAGCGCAGCATTGACGATTTCCTGCGGGGTGAGGCGGATGCCGTCATAGGTGATTTCCATGCCGCAGTCGCGGGCGCGGGTGGCGATTTGCTCGGCGCCGTTGGAATGCCCGTCTAGCCCGGGTTTGGCCATCAGGAAGGCGAGGCGGCGGCCTAAGCGGGCGGAGACGGTATCGACCTCTGCGCGGAGATCTTCCAGACCTTCGGTGCGGTTTGACGGGTTGGGCGAGACGCCTGTGGGCGCGCGATATTGGCCGAAGGCGGCGCGGATTTCATCCGCCCATTCGCCGGTGGTGACGCCAGCGCGGGCGCAGGCGATGGAGGCAGGCATGACGTTGCTGCCATCGGCGGCGGCTTGGCGGAGCTGGGCGAGCGCGGCGGCGACGGCGGTGCTGTCGCGGCTCTCGCGCCAAGCGGACAGGCGGGCCAGTTGGTCGGCTTCGGCGGCGGCATCGACGGTCATGATGCTGTCGTCGCCCGCGGTGAGGGGGGAGGGTTCTGCCTCTGTCCAGCGGTTGACGCCGACGATGGTGGTGGTGCCGCTTTCGATATTGGCGATGCGGTCGCTATTGGCGGCGACGAGGCGGGACTTCATGAATTCGATGGCTTTGACCGCACCGCCCATTGCGTCGATCTGATCCAATTCGCGGCGGGCGTTTGTTTTTAGCTCCTCGGTTTTGCGTTCGATGGCGGGGTTTTCATCAAAAATATCATCAAATTCCAAAAGGTCGGTTTCGTAAGCCAGAATTTGCTGCATACGGAGCGACCATTGTTGATCCCACGGGCGGGGCAGGCCGAGGGCTTCGTTCCATGCGGGCAATTGCACGGCGCGGGCGCGGGCCTTTTTCGAGAGCGTGACGGCGAGCATTTCGACGAGAATACGATACACGTTATTTTCGGGCTGTTGTTCGGTCAGGCCGAGGGAATTGACCTGAACGCCGTAACGGAAGCGGCGGTATTTTGGATCTGTGACGCCGTAGCGGGTTTCGCAAATCTCATCCCATAATTCGACAAAAGCGCGCATTTTGCAGATTTCGGTCACGAAACGGATGCCGGCATTTACGAAAAACGAAATGCGGCCAACCATAGCGGGGAAATCGGCTTCGCTGACCTTGCCGCGCAGATCATCCAGCACGGCGGTGGCGGTGGCGAGGGCGAAGGCGAGCTCTTGCTCGGGCGTCGCGCCGGCCTCTTGCAAGTGGTAGGAGCAGACGTTCATCGGGTTCCACTTGGGCAGATGCTCGCGGGTGTAGGCGGCGACATCGGTGATCATCCGCAAGGACGGCTCGGGCGGGCAGATGTAGGTGCCGCGAGAGAGGTATTCCTTGATAATGTCGTTCTGTACGGTGCCTTGAAGCTGGGTCACGTCGGCGCCCTGTTCCTCGGCCACGGCGATGTATAGCGCGAGGAGCCACGGCGCGGTGGCGTTGATCGTCATCGAGGTGTTCATTTGTTCGAGCGGGATCTGATCGAAGAGCGCGCGCATGTCGCCCAGATGGCAGACCGGAACGCCGACCTTGCCGACCTCGCCGGTTGCCAGCACATGGTCGCTATCATAGCCCGTTTGCGTGGGGAGATCGAAGGCGACGGAGAGGCCCGTTTGACCTTTGGCGAGATTCGCGCGGTAGAGGGCGTTGGACGCGGCAGCGGTGGAGTGACCGGCATAGGTGCGGAACAACCACGGGCGATCTTTCTCACGGGTTTGCTGCATCTGCGACATATCGGGCTCCTGAATCGGGATCACGCAATTTTATTTCTCAAAAAGACTGGTAGCGGACATTTTATGCCTTTGTCAATTCGCTGCGTTGCGGCATGAGCGGATTTACCAGCGCGCAGAACCCTGTCATGAAGGGGTATGTCGAATACGGTTACGCTGCCGCTCTGGCTGTTGATCCTCATTTTGCTTTTTGCGGCGGTGACCTTCGCCTCGCATTTTCTGTTCCCGTCGGTGCGGTGGTTCTTCCGCCGGAGGATGGAACGGGCGGTGGGGGAATTGAACAAGCGGTTGGCGCGGCCCATTGAGCCGTTCAAGCTGGCGCGGCGCTACGATATGATCCAGCGGCTGATCTATGATCCCGAGGTGACGCGGGCGATCGTGGACTATGCCAAGGAAGAGCATGTGCCGGAGAACGTGGCCTTTGAGAAGGCAGGGCACTATGCGCGGGAGATCGTGCCGGGATTTTCGGCCACGGCCTATTTCACCATCGGGACACGGTTTGCGAAATGGGTGTCGACGACGCTCTATCGGGTGCGGCTCGGCGAGTTCGATATCGGCAAGGTCGAAGCGCTGGATCGTGACGCGACGGTGGTGTTCGTGATGAACCACCGCTCCAACATGGATTACATTCTGGTGGGGTATCTGATGTCGCGGGCATCGGCGCTGTCCTATGCGGCGGGTGAATGGGCGCGGCTGTGGCCGCTCGGCCCGATCGTGCGGATGATGGGAGCCTATTTTATCCGGCGGCGGTCGCGCGGGGCGTTATATCGCAAGGTTTTGGCGCGTTATGTGCGGATGTCGACCGAGGGCGGCGTGACGCAGGCGATCTTTCCTGAGGGGGGGTTGAGCCTCGACGGGCGGGTCGGGCCGCCGAAGCTGGGGCTGCTCTCCTATATGGTGGATGGCTGGGCCGAGGGCGACCGTGATGTGATCTTTGTGCCAGTGGCGCTGAACTATGACCGCGTGCTGGAGGACAAGTTCCTGATCAAGGCGGACAAGTCCGGCAACCGGCGGTTCAAGCCGCCGATGATGACGATTGTGCGGGTGAGCCTGCGGCATTTCTGGCAGCGGTTGTCGTTCCGCTTCAAGCCGTTTGGGACGGCCTCTGTAGGCTTTGGCGAGCCGGTGCGGCTGAGTGAGATTGCCAGTGCGGTGCCGCCCGAGGAGCGGGCCGAGGCGGTTGGCACACGGGTGATGGCGCATGTGCGCAAGGTGGTGCCGGTGATGCCGGTGCCGCTGGTGTCGCGGGTGCTGCTGGAGCAGCGCGACGTGTCACGGGGCGAGCTGGAGCGCGAGGTGGGTGCGATGATCGAGGGCTTGCAGGGCAAGGGACTGACCCTGCCGCGCCGTGCCGCGACGGAGGTGGTCCGCGACGCGCTGGCGCTGCTGACCGAGCGTAAGATCGTGCGTGAAACCGGCGATCAGGTGACAATTGTGGAGGATACGGAGGACACGCATCAGTTCTATGCCAACTCGATTGCGCATCATTTTTCTGCGGATGCATTAGAAAACTAAGGAATTTCTGCATCGGCAAAGTAATTTAATTACAAAATTACAGTCACAGGGGTTGCAAAGTTACCTTCACGTCTCGTACTCATGGGGTGCGGCGGCGATTCTGCGCCGCGGCGAAAGCCGAAGGAACCGAGCCGATGGAGACTGGAATGGCCCTCGACCAAAACCCTGCTGCCGCGAGCTACGCGGCCCCGAAGAAAGACCTCTACGAGATCGGGGAGATGCCGCCGATGGGGCATGTGCCCGCGAAGATGTACGCATGGACGATCCGCCGCGAGCGCCATGGCGAACCGGAGCAGGCCTTTCAGGTGGAAGCGGTGGATGTGCCAAAGCCCGATAGCCATGAAGTGCTCGTTCTCGTGATGGCAGCGGGAGTGAATTATAACGGCGTTTGGGCCGGTCTGGGCATTCCGATCAGCCCTTTCGACGTTCACAAGGCCGATTATCATATTGCCGGTTCGGATGCCTCGGGCATCGTATGGGCCGTGGGCGACAAGGTGAAGCGCTGGAAGGTCGGCGACGAAGTGGTGATCCACTGCAATCAGGACGACGGCGACGACGAGGAATGCAATGGCGGCGATCCGATGTATTCGGCCAGCCAGCGGATTTGGGGCTACGAGACGCCGGATGGCTCTTTCGCGCAGTTCACTTGCGTGCAAGCGCAGCAGTTGATGCCGCGCCCGAAGCACCTGACATGGGAAGAGAGCGCCTGCTACACGCTGACTCTGGCGACCGCCTACCGGATGCTTTTCGGCCATGAGCCGCATGACCTGAAGCCGGGGCAGAATGTGCTGGTTTGGGGTGCGTCGGGGGGCTTGGGCTCCTATGCGATCCAGTTGATTAACACGGCTGGGGCCAATGCGATTGGCGTGATCAGCGATGAAAGCAAGCGCGAGTTCGTGATGGGCTTGGGCGCGAAGGGCGTGATCAACCGTAATGACTTCAAGTGCTGGGGCCAGATGCCCACGGTCAACACGCCGGAATACAAGGAATGGATGTCCGAGGCGCGGAAGTTCGGCAAGGCGATCTGGGAGATCACCGGCAAGGGCGTGAACGTCGATATGGTGTTCGAGCATCCGGGCGAGGCGACGATGCCGGTCAGTGTGTTTGTGGTGAAGAAGGGCGGCATGGTCGTGATCTGTGCCGGCACCTCCGGCTACAATCTGACGCTGGATGCACGCTATCTGTGGATGAACCAGAAGCGCGTGCAGGGCAGCCACTTTGCGCACCTCAAGCAGGCGGCGGCGGCCAATAAGCTGATGGTCGAGCGGCGGTTGGATCCGTGTATGTCGGAAGTGTTTTCGTGGGATGAAATTCCGGCGGCGCACACCAAGATGCGGCGCAATGAGCACAAGCCCGGCAATATGGCGGTGCTGGTGCAAAGCCCGCGCACGGGGTTGCGCACGCTCGAGGATGCGCTCGACGCCCGCTAAGAGTTTACCGTTCCTCCTGAGGACTGAACCCCCGCCTTGTGCGGGGGTTTTTTATCGCGCTGCGATGGGGCGTTTTTGGCGGGTGCTGCGTGGTTCCTCTGGCCCTCCTCGTGGCGCGGGGATAGGGTCGCGCCATGACGCTGCCTGCACTTACATTCTCTGACGATCAGGCCGAAGCCTGGGATGCCGTGGCGGCGCTGCTGCGGCTGTCTGGCGTGGATATTGACGATCAGTTCTTGACCCCGCCGAAGCCCGACACATCGGGCGTGATGGCGGTGATCGGTAAGGCGGGATCGGGCAAGACGATGCTGCTGGCCGAGCTGACCAAGGCGCTGCGCGAGGCGGGGGTGGATATCATCTCGGGCGATTACGAGGGCCGCCGCCGCAAGGACAGGCGGACGCTGGCGATCCTTGCGCCGACGAACAAGGCGGCGAGTGTGTTGCGGACGCGGGGCGTGCCGGCGACGACGATACACCGTATCCTTTATACGCCGGTTTATGACCCCGAATACGAGAAGATCGCCGAGTGGCTTGCGGGCCAAGGCGACCGGCAGGAGATCGAAGGGCTGACGGATGTGGCGCTGGATCGGGCGTGGGGGTCTTATCAGGTGAATACGTCGGTCCCTGCGGCACTGGCGGCGGCGGGGCTACGGGGCAGCGACTTCATCACCGGCTGGAAACGGCGGGAGGAGCCGCTTGATATCGGCTTCATCGACGAAAGCTCGATGCTGGACAGGAAGCAGTTCGAGGATTTGCAGGAGATCTTCCCGACGCTGGTGCTGTTTGGCGATCCGGCGCAATTGCCGCCCGTGCAGAGCGAAGGGGGGATGGTGTTCGAGACACTCCCCGAGACACGGCGGCGGGAGTTGCAGCGGGTGCATCGGCAGGAGGCGGATAACCCGATCCTTGATCTGGCGCATGCGCTGGCTGATCCGCAGGTGGATTTCCAAAGCTTCGAGGACATGGTGGCGGATGTGGCGGGCCGCGATGAGCGGGTGGTTTGGGCCGAGCGGGTGGAGAGCGATCTGATGGCGCGCTCGCCGGTGCTGGTGTGGCGCAATGCGACGCGCATCCGGCTGATCCATGCGTTCCGCGCGGCTTATGGCGCGCCGGAGGACGAGTTGCTGGAAGGTGAGCCGCTGATCTGCGATGGGATCGAGTTGCCGCTGAAACACCGCAAGAAGCGGCTCGATCTGGAGGCGCGGGGGCTGATCAAGGGGGCGCAGGTCATCTACCTCGGACCCGGTAAGCGGCCCGGATTTTCGCGGTTGCATGTGATGGGGGCGGAAGACCCCCGTGTGAGCGCGGCGAGCATCGTGAAGATCGAAAGCCAGGACGAGGAAGAAGAGCCGTTCATCCCCTTCGCGGCGCGGATGGGGGCGACCTTTCTGCATGGCGCTGCGGTGACGATCCATAAGGCGCAGGGCAGCCAGTGGGAGCGGGTGCAGGTCTTTGCCCCGGATATTTATGCAGCCAGTCGCATGGGGCGGGTTGAGGCGGGGCAGCCTTTGTGGAAGCGGCTGGCCTATGTGGCGATCACCCGCGCGGAGCATCAGCTGCGCTGGGTGGTGCGGAACCGTTTGGCGCGGCCAGCGACGGCATTGAGCATCGAGGATTTGCGTGCGCCCGTGGCGCCGCTGGAATTGACGCCGGAGGAGGGTGTGACATGAAAACAGTCATCGTGACGGGCGCGAGTAACGGGATCGGGCGGGCAACGGCGGAAGCCTTCCTGCGGGCCGGTTGGCGGGTGGGCCTGCTGGCGCGGCGGCGCGAGGCGCTGGAGGCCGTGGCTGAGGATTACCCGAATGCGGTGGTGCTGCCTTGCGATGTTACAGATGCGGGCGCGGTGGAGGCGGCTTTTGCACGTTTCGCGGAAGATGCAGGGCGGTTTGATGTGCTGTTCAACAATGCGGGCATTTTCACCCCTGCGGCGCCGATTGACGAAATTCCGGTGCAGGACTGGCTGGATGCGGTGAATGTGAACCTCACGGGGATGTTCCTTTGCGCGCGGGCGGCATTTGGCCAGATGCGGCGGCAATCCCCGCAAGGCGGGCGGATCATCAACAACGGCTCGATCTCGGCGCATACGCCGCGCGAGGGGTCTGTGACCTACACCACCACCAAGCACGGGGTGACGGGGCTGACCAAGACGCTGGCGCTGGACGGGCGACCCTTTGACATCGCGGCGGGGCAGATCGACATCGGCAATGCGCGCACGGACCTTTTGGAAGGCATCGCGGCGAAGGCGCGGGCGGCAGGGCAGCCGGAACCGCCGACTATGGATGTGGCGCTGGTGGCTGATGCGGTGGTGCGCATGGCGGAATTGCCGCCCGAAGCGAATGTGCTGTTCCAGACGATCATGGCGACGAAAATGCCCTATGTCGGGCGGGGCTGATCAGGCGCGGATCAGCGCCGGAGCAAGCTGAACGCAGCAGATGCTCCCCAGCCCGCAGCGATGGCAATCGCCAGCGACATCAGGCCGTAGATAAAGGCTTGTTGATGCGCCAGTTCGTAGAGCCAGCGCTCGATCCCGACCTTGTTGACGGGAATTTGGGTCACATATTCATCGACCACGGCACCATCGCGGGTGAGGAAGATGCGGGTGGAATACATGCCTTCGGTCAGGTTGGCGGGCAGGGCAATCGACGTGCCGAAGAGGGTGCCTTGCTCAAAGGAAACGGTATTGTCGAGCACCTGATAAAGGCCGGCATTCTCGCGCACGCGGATCAGCGCTTCGGTGAAGTTTTCACTGTCGCTGACGCCGGTACCAACCGCGCGGATGGCGCGGGGGATCGAGATCTTGTGGCGCAGGTCTTCGACATCGGTGAGCACTTCGGTGAAAGGCGCGGAGGTCGCGACGGCGTAGAAAGACGGTGCAGCATCGACCTCGACCGCATCGGAATTCACCCAGATGCCGAACTTGCGCTCCTTGCGGCGGACAGTCACCGGCTCCAGCGGGCCGGAGACAGCGATGATGATGCCGGTATTGCCGTCGGGCGCGGGTGCCACGCGGCTGACAGCGCCGTAGATCAGGATTTCGGAGCCTTCGAAGGTGGCGGTGATGGCGACTTCATCTTGGCTGAGGCCCAGAACGATCTTCTCTGCCGAGAGGGGGGCGGCACTGGCGCACAGGAGCGCTAAGGTGATGAGGAGGCGGCGCAACATCAGTGACCTCCCGCCACGCCTAAGGAGTACAGCTCGGACGGTTGCAAGAGCAGATCAAGCGCCAGTTTGCCACAGACCAAAAGCACCATGCCCGCGAGTAAGATGCGGAGTTGTTCGGCCTTGAGGTAGACGCCGATGCGGGTGCCGACTTGCGCGCCTACGACGCCGCCCACCAGCAGCAGGACGGCAAGCACCACGTCAACGGTGTAGTTGGTGGTGGCGTGCAGCATGGTGGTGAAGGCGGTGACGAAGATGATCTGAAAGAGCGATGTGCCGACGACGACCTTCGTTGGCATGCCCAATAGGTAGATCATCGCGGGGACCATGATGAAGCCGCCGCCGACGCCCATGATCGCGGCGAGGATGCCAACCGCGACGCCGACAAGGAGCGGCGGGATCACCGAAATATAAAGGCCCGAGACGCGGAACTTCATCTTGAAGGGCAGGTTATGGACCCAGTTATGCTTGCGCCGTGTGGGAGCGCCGCCGGATTTTGCTTTGCGCAAGGCACGCAGGCTCTCGACGAACATCAGGCTGCCAATGATGCCGAGGAACACGACATAGCAGAGGCGAACGAGCAGATCGACCTGACCGAGCGATTTGAGGTAGTTGAAAAGCACCACGCCGAGGGCGGCACCTATGAGGCCGCCGATCAGCAGGACAACGCCCATTCGGAGATCGACGGTCTTTCGCTTAAAATGCGCGAGCACGCCGGAAAAGGACGACGCGACGATTTGGTTTGCCTCGGTCGCCACGGCAACCGCGGGCGGGATGCCGATGAAGAACAAAAGCGGTGTCATCAGGAAGCCGCCGCCGACGCCGAACATGCCGGACAGAATACCCACCATGCCCCCTAGACCGAGTAGAAGGAAGGCGTTCACCGAAATCTCGGCGATGGGAAGGTAAATCTGCATGGGCTTTCCCGGCGTTGGGCCGCGTGATACCTCAAAAGAACGCCTTTGCGCTCGCGTGTCAAATGCGGCAGCGCGGCAAACATATTATTTCGGCGCTATATGTCCTTCTGGCTACAGGAGTCGTGTTGCACTGGACTCATGCTGGGGCTACCGTTCCTTGACATAGGGCTCGCCGCCCGCGCGGGGCGGGATGGCGCGGCCAACAAAGCCTGCAAGGATGATCACCGTCAGGATATAGGGCAGCGCATCGAGGAGCTGGACCTGAACGGCAACGCCGATGACGTTTTCGATCATGTCGGGGCGCAGTGCGAGGGCCTGAAGGAAGCCGAACAGCAGGCAGGCAAAGAGCGCGTGCCACGGACGCCATTTGGCGAAGATCAGCGCCGCGAGGGCGATATAGCCGCGACCAGCTGTCATGTCCTTGATGAAGCCCGCTTGCAGCGCGGTGGAGAGGTAGGCGCCAGCGATGCCGCACAGCACGCCACAGATCAGCACCGCGGCAAAGCGCAAGCCAATGACGGAGACGCCAGCAGTATCAACGGCGGCGGGGTTTTCGCCGACGGCGCGCAGGCGCAGGCCGAAGCGGGTGCGGAACAGCACCCACCAAGTGAGCGGCACCACGAGGAGCGAGACATAAACGAGGATCGTGTGGCCGGAGATCAGTTCGGCATAGATCGGTCCGAGGATCGGCACGCCGGACAGGGCCTCGGCAAAGGGCAGTTCGATGGAGCTGAAGCGCCCGCCTTCGGTGAGCTGCGGGGTGCGGCCGCCCTGACCGAACCAGCTTTGCGCCCAGACCACCGTCAGGCCAGCGGCGAGGAAGTTGATCGCGACGCCGGAAATCAGTTGGTTGCCGCGGAAGGTAATGGAGGCGATGCCATGCACCAGCGACAGGACCAGCGATGCGCCGATGCCCGCCAGGAGGCCGATCCAGACGGAGCCTGTGACCGCAGCGATGGCGGCGGAGAGGAAGGCGGCGGCGAGCATCTTGCCCTCCAGCCCGATATCGAAGATGCCTGCGCGCTCGGAGAACAGGCCAGCGAGACAGGCCAGAAGCAGCGGGGTGGCGAGGCGGACGGAGGCGTCAAGAACCTGAAGAATGGCGAGAAAATCCATGGGTCTTACTCCGCTGCCTGTTTGCGCTGGTCGCTGTTGCGACGGCCAAGCGCGAGGAAGATTTTTTCGAGCGGCATGCGCACCATGTGGTCAAGCGCGCCGGTGAAGAGGATCACGAGCGCCTGAATGACGACGATCAACTCGCGGGGGATCGAGGTCCAGAGCGCAAGCTCTGCGCCGCCTTGGTAGAGGAAGCCGAAGAGGATCGCGGCGAGAAACACCCCAAACGGATGCGAGCGGCCCATCAGCGCGACCGCGATGCCGATGAAGCCTGCGCCTTCGACCGCGTTGAGGACGAGGCGCTCGGCTTCGCCCATCACGTTGTTGATCGCCATCATGCCTGCAAGCCCGCCGGAGATCAGCATGGAGATCATGATGATGCGCGTGGGGTTGATGCCCGCATAGCGCGCGGCGGGTTCGGAATGGCCGAAGGCGCGGATTTCGTAGCCCAAGCGCGTGCGCCAGATCAGCGCCCAAAGCGCGACACAGGCGGCGATGGCGACGAAGAATGACACGTTGGCGGGCGCTGCCTTGGAGAAGGGAATACCGATGGTGTTGAGGACATCATGCAGGGTGGGCAGGTGGGTCGCCTCGGGGAACTTGCCGGTAGCGGGATCCATCGCGCCCTTGGGCTTGAGGGTGTTGACCAGTAGGTAGTTCAGCAGGGCGGCGGCGATGAAATTGAACATGATCGTGGTGATCACGATGTGGCTGCCGCGCTTGGCCTGAAGATAGGCGGGGATTGCCGCCCATGCAGCGCCGAAGAGCGCCGCGCCGCCTGTTGCGCCGATCAGCGCAAGGCTCCAATGCGGCCACGGGATATAGAGACAGACCAGCGCCACGCCAAGGCCGCCAAGCATCGCCTGCCCCTCGCCGCCGATGTTGAACATGCGGGCATGGAAGGCGATGGATACGGCGAGGCCGGTAAAGATGAAGTTGGTCGCGTAGTAGAGCGTATAACCCCAGCCATAGGTCGAGCCGAGCGCGCCGGACACCATCAGCTTGACGGCTTCCCAAGGGTCTTCGCCGATGGCGAGGATCACAATGGCGGAGAATATCGCCGCGAGGATCAGGGAAATCAGCGGGATCAGGACCACATCGGCCCAGCGGGGCATCTTTTCCATGGCTCAGGCCTCCTTATGCGGGTCGCCGCTGGTATGGGCGAGGTTGGCTTCGACGACATCAAGCACGTCTTGGGGATCGGCTGTGGTGTCGGTGACACCGGCCATGAGGAGGCCGAGCTCTTTCTCGTCCGTCTCTTCGGGAAGGCGTTCGCCCATGATCTGACCGTCGAACATCACGGCGATGCGGTCGGAGAGAGACATGATCTCGTCCAGTTCCACCGAGACGAGGAGAATCGCCTTGCCCTGATCGCGCAGCGCGACGATTTGCTGGTGGATAAACTCGATCGCGCCGATATCGACGCCGCGCGTGGGCTGGCCGATGAGCAGGAGATCAGGATTGCGCTCGATCTCGCGGGCGAGGACGATCTTCTGCTGGTTGCCACCGGAGAAGCTTTTGGCCGCGAGCGCAGGGTCAGGTGGGCGCACATCGAAGCGTTCCATCTTGCCAGCGGTGTCGTCACGGAGGGCGGCGTTATCCATCAAAAGTTTGTTTTTTTGATATTCGGGCGCTTTATGATAGCCGAATGCTGTGTTTTCCCATGCTGCGTAGTCCATGATCAGGCCTTCACGCTGTCGGTCCTCGGGGACATGGGAGATACCTGCGTCGCGCCGCGACTGGCCGTTGGCGGCAGCGCCGGAGAGCGGCAGGGGCGCGCCGTTCATCAGGATGGTGCCGCGCGCGGTGCGGTAGCCGCCGAGCACTTCAAGAAGTTCGGACTGGCCATTGCCAGCGACGCCCGCGATGCCGAGAATTTCGCCCGCGCGGACCGAGAAGGAGATGTCCTTCAGCCGCTCAACACCATTGGACGAGGTGACGGAAAGCCCCTGCACATCGAGGATCGTTTTGCCCGGTTTGGCGGGGGTTTTCTCGACCCGCAGGAGCACCTTGCGGCCGACCATCAGTTCGGCCAGTTCGGTGGGCGAGGTTTCAGCGGTTTTGACGGTGGCGGTCATCTCGCCACGGCGCATGACGCTGACGGTATCGGTGATTTCCATGATTTCGCGCAGTTTATGCGTGATCAGAATAATGGTTTTGCCCTCGCGCTTGAGGTTGTCGAGGATGCGGAACAGGTGATCGGCCTCGGCGGGGGTGAGCACGCCGGTCGGCTCGTCGAGGATCAGGATATCGGCCTGACGGTAGAGCGCCTTGAGGATTTCGACGCGCTGCTGCATGCCGACGCCGATATCGGAAATCAGCGCATCGGGATCGACGTTCAGCTCGTATTCGGCGGCGAGGGATTTCAGCTGGGCGCGGGCTTTTGCCAGCGAGGGGCGCAGGAGTGCGCCGTCTTCGGCACCGAGGACGACATTCTCCAGAACGGTGAAGTTTTCCACCAGTTTGAAATGCTGGAACACCATGCCGATGCCAGCGGCGATGGCGGCTTGGCTATCAGGGATCTGGGTCTTTTGGCCGTTGATGAAAATTTCACCGGCGTCGGCTTTGTAAAAGCCATAGAGGATCGACATGAGCGTGGATTTACCCGCGCCGTTTTCGCCGATGATGCCGTGAATGGTGCCGGGCATCACGCGGATGGAGATATCCTTATTGGCCTGAACAGGGCCGAAGGCTTTGGAAATGCCGCGAAGTTCGATGGCGGGGTTTGTGCTCATTCGGGGGCTCCGGTGCCGACAAAGCCGACCATGCGGGCGATCTGTGCGCCGTCGAGGTCGATGAAATATTGTCCGTATTGGGTGATCTGCGCGCCATCTGGGCCGGGGCCGCCGAAGGCGACGGTGACACGGTGGCTGCCGGCGATCTCGTCCGATTTGACGACGCTGGCGGACCAGCCGGGCGCGTTGGCGCTGAACATGGAAACGTAGGTGGTGATCGCGTCCACGCCGGTGAGCACCCCGTTGGAGCGCGGATCGGCGTAGGTGGCGCTGGCGGTCATGCAGCCGGAGATCGCGGCGGAGCGATCGGCATCACTGGACATGCCCCATGAGGCGAAGAATGTATCGACCGGATTTGTCATGACATGCGCCCCCCTCAAACGCAGAGCCGCGCCACCAGAAAGCGGCGCGGCTTGGTCTTATGCTACGTTGTTGCCGTCACGATCAGAAGCTGATCGCGGGGCAGCTTTCGTCGCTGGTGTAGTCATGCACGGTCAGCTCACCGGAAGCGATTGCTGCGGCGGCTTCATCGACAGCGGCTTGCATTTCAGCGGTGATCAGCTCGGCGTTGAACTCGTCGAGCGCGTAGCCGACGCCGCCATTGCCAACACCCATCACGTTGAAGCCGGTTTCGAGGTCAGTACCAGCCACGAACGCATCGTAAACGGCGTTATCAACGCGCTTGAGCATGGAGGTCAGAACCTGACCCGGGTGCATGTAGTTCTGGTTGCTGTCCACGCCGATGGAGAGGATGCCGTTGTCGGCTGCCGTTTGCAGGACACCAACGCCGGTGCCGCCTGCTGCTGCGTAGACAACATCAGCGCCTTGGCTGATCTGGGCCAGGGTCAGCTCGGAGCCTTTGACCGGATCGTTCCATGCGGCGGGGGTGGTGCCGGTCATGTTGGCGATGACGGTTGCATCTGCATTCACGGCCTGAACGCCCTGCGCGTAGCCGCAGCCGAACTTACGGATCAGCGGGATGTCCATGCCGCCGATGAAGCCAACGGTATCGGATTCGGACGCCATCGCAGCCAGCATGCCGACGAGGTAGGAGCCTTCGTGCTCGTTGAACACAACGGAGCGGACGTTCGGCGCGTCAACGACCATGTCGATGATGGCGAACTTGGTGTCGGGGTAATCGGCTGCGACCTCACCAAGCGCGGTGCCGAAAGCGAAACCGGCCATGACGATCGGGTTTGCGCCGGATTCTGCGAAGCGGCGGAGCGCTTGCTCACGCTGGGCTTCGGACTGAAGCTCGACCTCGTTGAAGCTGCCGCCGGTTTCTTCGGCCCAGCGGAGCGCACCGTTATAGGCGGCTTCGTTGAAGGATTTGTCGAACTTGCCGCCGAGATCGAAGATCAGCGCCGGATCAGCCATCGCCGCACCGGCGGAAAGGGCGACGGCGGCAGATGCGCCGAGAAGTTTGGTGGTCAAAGTCATTTGGTTCTCCCAGTTAATTTTATCCACGCAGCAGACAGCCGCGCACCACAGACATCTTTGGTGTCATCGCTAATTTAGGGGTAAAGCGCGGGCGATGGTCAACCGCTATTTTGCGCGCCGCGACGTCTGTTTGACCGAATGATCAAAAAACTGGCAGTCAGAGGATGCGGGACATCACAACCGCATCAAGGCTCTGCCCGTTGGGGGCTTTGTAATAGCCTGCGCGGCGGCCCGATTCGCTGAAACCGGCGCAGAGATAGAGGTAAAGCGCAGCGGTGTTGTCGGCGGCCACTTCAAGAAACGCCGTTTCGGCCCCCATTGCGGCGGCGCGGTCGAGAAAGGCGGCGACGAGGGCGCGGCCTTCGCCCTTGCCGCGGGCTTCGGGATAGACGGCAACGGTCAGCAGTTCGGCCTCGCCCGCGATGACGCGGCCCACGAGCGCGCCGTTGGTGCTCGTTTCGAGAAAAGCGCCACGGCTGGCGAGAATGGCTTCGAATTCGGAGGTGGACCACGGACGGGGCGTGGTGAAGCAGGCGGCGTGCAGGACGGCGAGGGAATCGGGCGTCATGACGGCAGGATCACCGGCGGTGCATCGCGGGCCGGCGCGGCATCGGCTGCGCGGACATAGAGCGGCGCGGGGCGCGGCGTGCTGGCGCTGGCGCGGTGAGCGGCGATCTGGACCATGTGGGTGATCAGGGTTTCGGCGGCTGGCTCCGGCACGAGATCGCTCGGTGCTTCGGCCACAGGGATCAGCGCGGGGGGCGATGCATCGGCATGAGTAATGTGCTGAATATAGAGCCGTTCGCGCGGAGCGGGGATGGCGACGCTGACGGGGCGGGGCAGGCCGTGGGCGCGGGTATCGAAGCCGGACACGCCAACTGCCGGAATGCCGAGGCCCAGCGCCAGACCGCGCGCAGCGGAGACGGAGATACGGATGCCGGTGAAGTTCCCCGGCCCGATGCCGACGCCGAGGGCCGTGAGATCCGACCAATGCAGCCCCTTGGCCGCCAGCATCTCTTCGAGCATAGGCATCAGGTGTTCGGCCTGACCACGGGCCATTTCATCAACGCGGGCGGTGATCTCCCCGCCGGATAGCAAAGCGGCCGCGCAATGCGCGGCCGATGTATCAAAGGCCAGAACGGTTGGCTTAGGCGGCAACCGGACGCACCTCGGTCACTTCGGGGATGTAATGGCGCAGAAGGTTCTCGATGCCCATTTTCAGCGTAAGGGTCGAGGAGGGGCAGCCAGCGCAAGCGCCCTGCATGTGCAGATACACAACGCCACGCTCGAAACCGTGGAAGGTGATGTCGCCGCCATCTTGCGCAACGGCGGGGCGGACACGGGTATCGAGCAGTTCCTTGATCTGATCGACGATCGCGGAGTCCTCGCCCGAATGCGCGGCGTGGCCGGAGGCGGCTTGTTCGCCTTCCATAGCGGGCTTGCCGGATTGGCAATGTTCCATGATCGCGCCGAGGATCGCGGGCTTGAGGTGATCCCATTCCTGCGCATCAGCTTTCGTCACGGTGATGAAATCGGAACCGAAGAACACGCCTGTGACGCCATCGATGGTGAAGAGGCGGCTGGCGAGGGGCGATTGCCCTGCGGTTTCGGCTGAGGGAAAATCGGCTGTGCCGACCTGCATAACGGTCTGGCCGGGCAGGAATTTCAGTGTTGCCGGATTCGGCGTGGATTCGGTCTGGATAAACATGGGCGCACCCCTTTTGCAGCTTAGTCAGATATGCGCGCGCACCTGACATCTGTCAAGGTTTGGAACCATTCTAAAAAGCAAATTTGCGCCGCTGATCAGGTGATCTCTTCGAGGCGTTCTTTGGAAATGTCGCCCGGAACGATGGTGATCGGGATCGGCAGCGAGCCGGACGCGCGGGTGAGTTGGGTGACAAGTGGGCCTGGGCCTTTCTTATCAACGCCGGCACCGAGGACCAAAACGCCGATCTCGCCATCTTCGCGCACATGATTGAGGATTTCGGGTACCGGCTCGCCTTCGCGGATGACCAGCTCGGGATCCACATTTTGCCGGTCGCGCATCCATTTGGCGAAAACCTCGAAATGGGCGTGGATGCGTTCGCGGGCTTCTTCGCGCATGATCTCACCGACGCCGATCCAGTGGTTGAATTCGTCGGGGGGAATCACCGAGAGGATGCAGACACCGCCGCCCGTGTTGGCGGCGCGCATGGCAGCGAAGCGCATGGCGTTCAGGCATTCGCGGCTGTCGTCGAGAACGACAAGGAATTTGCGCATGGAACCCTCCTGTTTCGAGGCGATATTGGCGGAAGCCGTGCGCTCTGTCCACTTCTGATCCCGACATCTGGTGTCTGTCTGCGAACTCGGCGTGGGAGGAGGGTGCTGTTGGCTTCAGGGGTCGATTGGAGTTTCACCGAAGGGCAAAGCGATGCTGCGGATTGGGGTGTTGGCTGGGTAGGATCGCCGGAGGCAGCGGTTGCGGGCGGGGCCGTGGCAACGCGGAGGGGATGCGCCAGCGCACGGCTGCTGTGCGCAAGCGCGCGGGGTGTTAAGCACCTGATTTAAAATCATTATAATGGCTATACTTCTGATCACAATGAGGTGTCCTTCGGGGCGGCTTGTTGGGTGGGCCTGCGCGATTAGGTGGTGGGTTGAAGTAACCAAAAGAGGCCCGCGATGACACAACCGACCGCAGCAAACAGCTACACACCGCCGAAGGTTTGGACATGGACCGGCGCGAATGGCGGCAAGTTCGCGCAGATCAACCGGCCGATCGCAGGTGCGACGCATGACGCGGAGCTGCCGAAAGGGGCGCATCCGTTCCAGCTCTATTCGCTGGCGACCCCGAACGGGGTGAAGGTCACAGTCATGCTGGAGGAACTGCTCGCCGCTGGGCATGAGGCGGCCGAATATGATGCGTGGCTGATCAATATCGGTGAAGGCGATCAGTTCGGCAGTGAATTCGTTGAGATCAATCCGAATTCGAAAATCCCCGCGCTGCTCGATAACTCTGGCGACGCGCCGCAGCGGGTGTTCGAGAGCGGGTCGATCCTGCTGTATTTGGCGGAGCGGTTCGGGGCGTTCCTGCCCGAGGAGCCGCGCGCGCGGACCGAGGCGATGAACTGGCTGTTCTGGCAGATGGGAAGCGCGCCATATCTGGGCGGTGGTTTCGGGCATTTCTATGCCTATGCGCCGGAGAAGTTCGAATATGCGATCAACCGCTTCACGATGGAGGCGAAGCGCCAGCTGGACGTTCTGGACCGGCATCTGGCGGATCATCGCTATATGGCAGGCGATAGCTACTCGATTGCCGATATCGCGATCTGGTCGTGGTACGGGCAGCTTGTTTTGGGGCGGCTCTATGATGCGGCGGAGTTTCTGGATGTGGCGAGCTACACGCATGTGATGCGCTGGGCCAAGGAGATCGACGCCCGCCCCGCCGTGCAGCGGGGGCTGATGGTCAACAGGGTCTGGGGGCCGGAAGAAACCCAGCTGCGGGAACGTCACAGCGCGGCCGATTTCGAAACGCGGGTTGCGCCAAGGGACGTGGACGCGGCCTGATTTTTCGAAAATCCCCCTGATGTGTTAGGATGCAGGTCAGGGGGATTCATGATGACAGGTTTTGACGCATTTGCCGAAATGGAGCGGCAAGGCTGGTCCGATCCGGTGATATCGGAAGGCTATGTGACGCGGTTTGCCGAGATGACGCGGCAGGTCGTGCCGGTGATGGCGGCGCAGGTGCCCGAGGGTGTTGCAGTGCTCGATCTGTGTTGCGGGCAGGCGGACATTGCGGCGGCGTTGCAGGCCAAGGGCTGCGATGTGACGGGGGCTGATTTTTCCGAACAGATGATCGAATTTGCCCGCGAGCGGGTGCATGGAGTGAACTTCGTGCGTGCTGATGCACAGGCGCTGCCGTTTGACGGGCATTGCTTTGATGCGGTGGTGTGTGGCTTTGGCCTGATGCATGTGCCGGACCAGCCTGCTGCTTTGGCGGAAGTGGCGCGGGTGCTGCGCCCGGGCGGGCTATTTGTGATGTCCTGCTGGGAGCCGCCGCAGCGGTCAGACGTGTTCGGCACGGTTTTCGGTGCGATTATGGCGCAGGGCGATCCGTCCGTCATGCTGCCGGATAGCCCCGACTTCTATCAATTTGCAGAGGAAGATCACGCACGGGCGGCCTTCGCCGAGGCGGGGTTGGCGCATCAGGAGCGGTTTGTTTTCGAGGCGGTGCTGCGGCTCGAAGACCCCGCTGCGCTGATGGACCTGTTTGCGACGGGTGCGCCGCGTGGTGGGTATTTGCTGCGGCACCAGCCCGACGATGCCAAAGCGCGGATTCGCGCCGCCATCGCACGCGGTGTGCAGGAAAAAGGGCATCAGGCGGCGGACGGGCTATGGGAGATCAAAGCGCCGGTGGCGATCAATCGTGGGGTGCGCGCGGGGTGTTGATCCCGCGCGGCGCAATTTACCGCACCAAGCCGACTATATCGTAAGTGCGCTCGAGGATCGGGGCAGCAATCGCGCGGGCGCGCTCGGAGCCGCGGGCGAGGATGCGGTCGATCTCGGCGGGATCGTCGAGAAGGCGCTGCATCTCGGAGGAGATCGGCGCGAGCTTTGCCACAGCGAGATCCGCCAGCGCGGGCTTGAACTGGCCCCAACCGGCACCGGCATACTCAGTGATCACGGCTTCGGGGCTTTGATCCGAGAGAGCCGCGTAGATATCGACAAGGTTGCGGGCCTCGGGGCGGTCTTTCAGGCCGTCGAGGCTTTCAGGCAGTGGCGCGGGATCGGTGCGGGCCTTGCGGAACTTCTTGGCGATGGTGTCGGCGTCATCAAGCATGTTGATCCGCTCCATGTCGCTTTCGCCTGACTTGGACATCTTCTTTGTGCCGTCGCGCAGGTTCATCACGCGCATGGCGGGGCCTTCGATCACCGGATTGGTGAGGGGGAAGAACTCGGTTTTGTAGTCGTGGTTGAACTTGGCGGCGATGTCGCGGGTCAGTTCGACATGCTGTTTCTGATCCTCGCCGACCGGCACATGGGTGGCGTGGTAGAGCAGAATATCGGCGGCCATCAGCGACGGGTAGGCATAGAGGCCCAGTGACTGCTTCTCGGCGTTCTTGCCTGCCTTTTCCTTGAACTGGGTCATCCGGTTCATCCAGCCGACGCGGGCGACGCAGTTGAAGATCCAGCCCAGCTCGGCGTGCTGGCTGACCTGACTTTGGTTGAAGAGAATGGATTTCTCGGGGTCGATGCCAGAGGCCAGATAGCTGGCGGCCACCTCGCGGGTGGCGGTGCGCAGTTCCGCCGGATCCTGCCAGACGGTGATCGCATGCAGATCGACGACGCAGTAGAGCGTCTCGTAGGCCTCGCCCTGCATCGCGACGAAGCGCTTGATCGCGCCGAGGTAATTGCCGAGCGTCAGGCCGCCGGAGGGCTTGATGCCGGAAAAGACACGCGGGGTGAACTGGCTATGAGAGGCGGCTTCGGTCATGGGATCGGTCCGGTCTGGATTTCGGGTTCGCGGTGGCTTACCCATGCAGCCAAGGGGCGTCAACTCATCAGCGCCCGCGCGAACCCATAAGACCCTGTTCAGAGGCCGCCATGCAGCATGAAAATCCTGTCAATCCGCTTCCTGCCGTTGTGATGGCGCTGGCGCTGATCTTTGTCGTCGTTGAGGGGCTTCTTAGCCTCGGCGAGGCGGGGCTGATCGGCGGGCCGGAAGCTGTTGGTTGGCGACTGGGCGCGTTGCAGGATTACGCCTTCGCGCCTGCGGTTTGGGAACAGGTGGCGGAGCGGGGGAATATGTCCTTTGACATGTTGAAGCGGTTTGTGACCTACCTGTTTGTGCATGGCAGTTTCACGCAGGTAGTTTTTGCGCTGGTGATCCTGTTGGCGTTGGGCAAGTTCGTCGGTGATTTGTGGCAACCCATCGCGCTGCTGATCGTCTTTTTTGGCGCGGCGATTTTTGGCGCGGTGATCTACGGGGCGACGGCGCGGGGGAATATGCCGCTGTTCGGGGCCTATCCCGCGCTTTACGGGCTGATTGGGGCCTATACCTACCTGATGTGGCTGCATCTGAGGACAGTGGGCGAGAACAGTTTGCGGGCGTTTACGCTGATTTCGTTCCTGCTGGGATTGCAGCTTGTTTGGGGCTTGTTGTTTGATGCCGCGCCGCATTGGGTGGCCGATGTGGCGGGATTCGTCTTTGGACTGGCTGTCTCGCCACTATTGGGCCCCGGCGGCTGGGCTGCCTTCATCGCGCGGATGCGAGAGCGCGGCTGAATCGCCTGATTTGTGGCGCAAACGGATACTGGAAACCCATTTAGACTAGGCGTAGCATGACTTTGACGCTGATGCCCTAGAGTATCATTTTGAGTTCTAATCCCGCGATTCTGCGGGGTAATTTGTTTGGAGGGTTCGCGTGCGTCGGATTTTAGGCGGTCTATTCTTGAGTGGGGCATGTCTTTTGCCAGTCGCTGGTGTGGCACTGGATGGCCCTGCCGACAGTGAGCTCGCTGAGCGCTGGGCGGTCTATGAGGCGGAGGCCCGAAAGACCGTGCTGGACCTGCAAATCCAGCGTGCGATCGCGACAGGCATTGATGCCGACGGGCACACGGTGATGCTGACTTCGCTCAACCCGTTGATCAACAGCTGGTTCGTGCTGGAGGTAGACGGGGTGAGCTACCATCTGGAGAACCCTGCGCCGGAGGAGGTCACGGTTGATCTGGCGGAGGATGGGAGCCTCGCGCTGGGTGAATATGGGATGGTCGAGAATTGCCGCCCTTGGGCAGACGGAGAGATGGACGCGGCGAGAGCTGCGGGTCTTCCCTATGCGCCGGTCTGCGGACAGCGGCTTTACCTCCGCAACCGCGTGGCGGGCAACCGCACCAATAAGGAAGCGGTTGTTGATTTCCTGCGGGATAATGTGTGGTTTGGCGAAAGCCTTGTCGGGTTCATCAAGGGCACCTTCTATGAAGATGCCTATATGGAGTCGGGCGAGACATTCGACGCCGCAGCGGCAGGTGATGCGGTGGCGGCGCTGGGTAAGGCGGCGCTGGACCGCGCGCCGGGGATGTATGCCTCCATCGGGTTTGATCTGATCGGGGTCGAGGACAGGGTGGTCGAGGCCGGGGCTTGGTACGCGGTTGAGGACACGCCCGGCATTTATGCCAGTGCGATGCAGCCCGGCATGATCGCCAATGACATCTTGAACCGCCCAGACGAGACGCACTGGCTGGACGGTGTGGAGCGGCAGGCGGATGTGTATCTGGTGGCGTTCGATCTCAACGAGTTCGAGATCGGCTACGAGCGTGGCACCGATCACCCGCGCTTGGACTGGTCGCCGCGCCCTTGGGGGGCGGGCCGTGCTGATTGGCTGCCCGGCCCTGACGGATTTGACCGGCCTGATCCGCTGGTGACGGTGGGGATGCTGAACCCCGCCCATGCGGATCGCGTGGCGGCGGTGTTTACCGGCGGGTTCAAGCGGGCGCATGGCGCATTTCGGGCCAGTGATAAGGCCGAAACCAATTATGGCCACCATTATGGCTTCCTCAGCCACGGGGTGCTGATGAGCAAGCTGCATCCGGGCCTGTCGACGATCTATGTGCTGGATGATGGCACGATCGGCATGAAAACATGGACAGAGGAGGATGCGGGCCTGTTGCCACGGTTGCGGTTCGCGCGCCAGAACGGGGTGCCGTTGATCGAGACGGACCCCGAGACAGGCGAGGGCGTGCCGGGTGAGCAGGTGCGCAGCTGGCTTGGTGGGAACTGGTCCGGCTCGGCGGAAGCGGAACTGCGGACGCTGCGCGGTGGCGCATGCATGAAGAGCGTGGCGGGGCGCGACTTCCTGATCTACGCCTATTTCTCGACCGCGACGCCTTCGGCTATGGCGCGGACATTTCAGGCCTATGGCTGCCGTTACGGGATGCTGCTCGACATGAACTCGCAAGAGCACACTTATATGGCGCTGTTCCCTACTGATGAGGAAAATGACGGCTTCGCGCCGCAGCATCTGGTGAGCAATATGCGCTATATTGATGACACCAGTAACTCTGGCGCGGTGATCCCACGGTTTGTGGGTTTCTCCGATAACCGCGACTTCTTCTACCTGCTGCGCAAGGAGGAATAGCTATGACTCGCTTCCCGCTCTCCATCGTCGTCACGCTGCTGGCGCTGCTGGTAGCAGGAGGTGCGCAGGCGCAATCGCTGGCGGAGCGGAACGCGGAGATGCTGCAGCAGATGCAGCAGGCGCGGGGGCTGTCGGCTGGAACGATGGCGCGGGTGCGGGAGATATTCGCGGGTTCTTCGTATATCGGGCAAGGTAATCCGGCGGTGACACGGCACCCGATGAGCCCTGCCGAGGCCGCTGCGCGGATGCCCGGCGGTGGGCCGCAGGGATACCGGAACAGCCGGTTTGAGCGGATTTGTGGCGCGCGCTACATGGCGCCGCTCTATGATCCGGCGACGCAAGCGCCCGAAGATGCCACCGTCTGCATCGATATGTTCGAATATCCCAACGTGCCTGCGGTTTATCCCGTGGTTTGGGTTTCGGCGCGGGAGGCTGCTTTGCTATGCGCGGCAGAAGGCAAGCGGATGGCGGATGCACATGAGTGGGAAGGCGCGGCCTCGGGCCAGCTGTTGCCGCCCGATTACCGCTTTGATCTGGCGGCGGGTGTATCGGCGCAGGCGGCGGTGTCGCGGATGCGGGCGGCGCATAATGCGGCTTATGCGGGGCAGAAGCGCTGGAGCTATGGCACCACATACCAGCGCGGCGTGTGCGCGATGGGGAGCTTCAAGTCCTCGGGCTGTAATGGCGGAAGCTTCCGCGGCTGCGGGTCAAACACCTATCCGGCGGGGAGCTTCCCGTCCTGCCGCAGCCCGCTTGGGGTTTATGACATCGACGGCAACGCCGCCGAGCATATGAACCTGCCGCTGAGCCCTGACCAGATGGCGAGCCGTGGGAGTACCACGCTTGGCGTGACCGAGATGAAGGGCAGCTGGTTCATCTGGGATACGATCCGCGCGCATGAGGACTGGACCCGCTGGCGCGCGCCGTTCTGGCACGGCACACGGGTGATGGATACCGGCAGCCACCGCAATTACCACTTGGGCTTTCGCTGCGTGAAAGACGTGCGTTAGCGCGACAGCGAGGCGAGCAGGACAGCAGGGCGCGAGATCGGGCCTTCGTCGCTCAGGAGGCCTGCATAGGTCGCATCGGCGAGCAGGTCTTCGAGATCAACCGCGCGGCCATTGAGGTAAGCGGTGCGGGCCACGAGGCGGACGCCGTGGCTATAATCAGCATATTCGGCGCCGTGAACGGTGCTGAGCGGCTGGATCGCGCGGCCGTTGGGCTGGTGCCAGCCATAGATCGCTACACGCCCCGGATTGCGCCAGAGGCGGTTCGAGACGACGAGGTCTTTCTTGTGACCGGCCATCAGCAGGCCGAGGGAATTGGTGGCCTGCTGGCGCTGGCCCTCGATCGTGGCGTTGTGCTGTACCATGTAGGCTGTTGAGGTCATTGCCGCGCCGGGGGTCATTGGGCGCGGCGGCAGGCGGAGGCCGGCCTCGCGGTAGATCACATCGACAAGCTCGGTTGTGGGCAGCATGAAGCCGAACCTGTCAGCCACGGCGGCGGCGGCGGGGAGGCCGAGCGGCACGCGGACATAATCACGGTCGCTGCCAACGGCGAGGTAATCAGGCATCACGCAGACGGTGATCCGAACCGGCGCGCCGCCAGCGGTGCCGGTGACGGAGACGGGCACCAGACGACGCAGGAAATCGGGCAGGTTGCCGGAAGCAAGCTCGCGGGCCAGAGCGCTGTCGCGGGTGCTGCCGCCGACGCCATCGAGCGCAGCAAGAACCGCGCTGCCCGACGCCGCATTACCGGCGCGGCGGGGGATCTGGCGGGTGAGGCTGCGGGCGCAGCTGTCAGGCGAAGAAGGCAGCGGCGCGATGGTGGGTGTGGCCACGGGCGCTGCGGCGAGCGTGACCGGCGCGGTTTCGGTGCGGGTGGCGGTGGCGACCTCGGTGACGAGGTTCGCGGGGCGCAATGCGGGGCGCAGGGGTGTTTCGGTCGCCTCGGTGACGGACGCGATGCGGGCCACGAGGCTTGCAGGCCGCAGGGCGGGGCGCGGGGTGCTCTCTGGCACCAAGGCGGAGAAGCGCTGCTCGGCCAGTGGTGCGGGGCCAGCGGCGGAGGCCAGAGCGAAAGCGGGAAGTGAATTGGTCGTCGCAGGTGCGTTAAGGTGCGGGGCAATGCCGGATTGCGGCGCGCTGCTGCCAGCGGTGACAGCGAGAAGAGGTGAATCTGTCACGGTGGGCAGGCCGATGCGCGGTGCGGCGCTGGATACCTCTGCCGGAGCGGTGGAATTGCGTGCGTCGGCGCGATCCGACAGGGCGGAGGCCGTCCATGCGCCAACGACAAGGGCCGCCACCGCAGCGCCAGCGAGAACGCCGGTTTGCAGGCGCGAGAGGGGGAAAAGCCCCTGATATGGAAGTGTCGTAGACATAACGGCGTGCACTATGCGGACCAACCCAATGGCGCAAGCCTGCAAAAGGCCTGCCAAGAGCAGTTAGAGCGCAACAGGCGGTTTCCCGCCAGCCATTTGGCACAAAAAGGCGAGAATCGGCAGGTTTCCTCCTCTTTCGGCGGGGTAGACGAGTCTCATTCTGGCGCTAAGCTGTGAACAACAAATGAAATAAAGGGTATTTTGAGTATGGGTTTGGCCGGAAAAGCGAAAAGCGCATTGGGTGTGATGGCAGTGGGCGCGGGGCTGGCGCTAGCCGGATCGGCCACATGGGCCGACGAGGCGGCGCTGGAGCGGTGCCTGAGCCGGACTGGTGCTCCGAACGCAGGCGCGCCGGTGAGCGAAGCCGAAGGGCAGGCCTATTTGCAAGCGGTGCCGGATCACGCGCTGGCGCGGCGCAGTTGGGGAACGGCTGAGCGACCCACCCAGCTTCACCAAATCGCCAACCCAACGGGGCGGTCTGGCGATGAGCCGGCACCTGCGGCGCTGTTCGGCCCCGCTCATTGTGATGTGTGTGCCCTATAGCAGGCCGCGTTCTTCCAGCACTTTGCGGGCAACGCGGAAGCATTCGAGCGATTGCGGGACGCCGCAATAGATGCCGACCACATGGATGATGGCGCGGATTTCCTCGGGTGTGACGCCGTTGTTCAGCGCGCCTTTGCAGTGCAGTTCCCATTCATGCATTTTGCCCAACGCGCCGATCATCGCGAGGTTCATCATTGAGCGGGTTTTGGCGTCGATCACATCGTCGCCCCAGCCGAAGCCCCAGCACCATGCTGTCATCGCCTCCTGAAAGGGGCGGGTGAAGTCATCGGCGGCGGCGAGGTTATTCTCGACATACTCGGCGCCGAGGGTTGATTTGCGCTGTTCGAGGCCCTTGAGAAAGAGGTCTTCGTCGAATTGCGAGGTGGTGGTCATGGGGCGCTCCTTCGCGGATAGTCAGTTTTGCGGACGCCTTGTTGTGATGCAGTTTATGGCGGTTTCCAAGCCTGTTATTCACCTACTATATTTCCCGTTTTGGTTGCGCTGCCTTGCCGGAAACGGATTTATCCGCCAAAATTGTGAGACGCTTTTTAAAAACGGAAGAAGAATGGCTGAACTCGCAAAGCTCATGGATTCAGTTGTGCGCGTAGCGCCTTACGCTGTCGTTATCGTGGACATGGAAGGGGTCATCCAGTTTTGTAATCCGGCGCTCAATGCGATGTTCGGCTATGATGAGGGGGTGTTGATCGGGCAACAACTGGAGGTTTTGCTGCCGGATGACCTGCGTACCATGCATATTCTGCACCGTCAGGGATATGCGCGCGCACCGGAGACACGGCCAATGGGTGGCAAGAAGGTGCTGCGCGGGCGCAGGAAAAACAGCCAGCTGTTTCCGATCGAGGTGGGCTTGTCATCGACGTCGCTGGAGGGACAGACCTTCTATTTTGCCAGCATCGTTGATGTCACGGACCGCTGGTTGCATGCGATCGAGCTAGAGAAACACCGCGAGAGCCTGCAACAGCAGGTGATGGACCGGACAGAAGATATCGGCATCGCGCTGCGTACATCGGAGGCCAATAGCCAGTTCATGAGCCGCCTTCTGGAGATGGTGAATCATGAGTTCCGCACGCCGTTGAGTTCTATCATCGGCTATGGCGAATTGCTTGAAATGCACCTGACGGAAATGGGCGCGGGGCAGGAAGCAGCGATCAAGTATGCGCAATCGGTGAAGGAGGCGGGGCAAGACCTGCTGGAGATCGTGCGCAAGGTTGCCAATCTGTCGCTCGTTAATATGGGGGAACTGGAGGCAGCGGCGTTGCCTGTCGCGGTTGATCGTGCGGTTTCTGATGCGGTCGAACGTATCGAGCGCGTACTGACGCGGCAGAAGATCAAGGTGGCGACCGAATGGCATGATCCGGTTGTGCCGCTGGCCGATCCGACGATGTTTGTGCGGGCGCTGGCGATGATCCTTGAAAACGCGGCCCTTTATGGCGCGCCGGAGGAAACGATCGTTGTTGCCATCCGCAAGAGCGGCGACGACCTCTGCGAGCTTGCCATCGCCAATAGCGGGATGGGCCTGAGCGCGTCCGAGCGTCATGCCGCGCTGAAACCCTTCGAGCGCTTGGAGCAGGCGCTAGGCACGACTTCGGGGATAGGTTTGGGCCTGACCATTGTGAAGGCTTATGTACATGCAATGGGCGGAAAGCTGGAGCTGAGACGCGGCGAGACGAGCGGCATGGTGGCATCGATTATGCTGCCTTGTACGGAGCCCGACTGAGTCTGCGGTAAGTGGTGGAGCCGAGGGGAATCGAACCCCTGACCTCGTCATTGCGAACGACGCGCTCTCCCAACTGAGCTACGGCCCCGACGGGCATTTTTTTCGCGCTGAAGGCTGCGCGAGTCAAGCATTGCGAAAGCTGACATGGATCAAGGCGCGGCTCTCGGATGCGGCGCAGAGTTGTGTCAGATCTTATGGAGGACATGCCATGTACAAGCATATTCTGGTGCCAATCGTTTTCGACGAGGAGCATGACGGAACGCGGGCAATCGAGGTGGCACTGCGGCTGGCACCGCCGGATGCGCAGGTGACGCTTCTGCATGTGATGGAGGAGGTGCCAGGCTACGCGATTTCTTATCTGCCGGAGGGTTTTCGCGCGGCCAGCCGCAATGCTGTTGAAGCAGCAATGCAGGAAAAGGCAAAGGCCTTCCCCCATGCGGATACGGCGGTGATCGAAGGCCAAGTAGGGCGTTCGATCCTGGGATATGCCGAGGCGCATGATGTGGATTGCATCGTGATCTCCTCGCATCGACCAGGGCTGGGAGATTACCTTTTGGGGTCCACCACAACGCGGGTGGTGCGCCATGCGCAATGTTCGGTGCATGTGATCCGATAGGGCTTGCCTAGCGCGGGGTTGCGGCGCAGCTTCCTGCAAAAGGGAGGCGCGCGCGATGGTTGCCAAGAAGGGACTGACATTCGAGCCGGTGCCATTGCCGGACCGGTTCGATTATGACGATGCGGAAATGGCGGCGCGCGCGGTGGCGTTTTTGACCCATATGCGTAAGCGGCATTCGGTGCGGGAGTTCGACCCCAAGCCGGTGCCGCGCGGTGTGATTGCCGATTGCATCGCTGCCGCTGGCACAGCGCCGAGCGGGGCCAATCACCAGCCGTGGTTCTTCGCCGCGATATCCGATCCGGCGTTGAAGGCGCGGATACGGGCAGAGGCGGAAGAAGAGGAGCGGCGCTTTTACAGTGGCGCGGCGGGGGATGAGTGGCTCGGCGCTTTGGCGCCGATTGGCACGGACGATCAGAAGCCGCATCTGGAAATCGCGCCGTGGCTGATCGTGGTGTTTGCGCAGCGCTGGGGCAATTTTGAGGACGGCACGCGCTACAAGAATTACTATGTACCCGAGAGCGTTGGCATTGCGACGGGCGTGCTGCTGACCGCGCTGCACGAGGCAGGGCTGGTGGCGCTGACGCATACGCCTAATCCGATGAAATTCCTCAACGGAATGCTGGGGCGGCCTGCATCGGAAAAGCCTGTGATGATCATTGCCGCGGGGCATCCGGCGGCTGATGCGGTTGTGCCGAAAGCGGCGAAGATCAAGAAACCGCTGAGCGAGATCATGGGGCTATTCGAAGCTGCCCCTCTGGGCTAGGCTGACGGCATGGGAATGATGGGGAGATCCGAGATGCGGGTTCTATTGGCATTGGCGGCGCTGACCGCTTTGGGCGCCTGTGGCATGCCGTTCGTACCGTTTATGTAGATTGTCGGCGGGTGGGCTTGCCTGAGGGCAGGTCGCGCCCCACATCGGTGTCATATGAAACCAAATGGAGACGCCGATGCTTTGTCCGATTGACGGAACCGAACTTGTAATGACTGATCGCGCGGGTGTGGAGGTGGATTACTGTCCCTCATGCCGCGGTGTCTGGCTGGATCGTGGGGAATTGGACAAGATCATCGAGCGCTCCGTGCAGCCCGCGCCCATGCCACAGGCGCAGCCGCGCTATGACAGCGGCTATGGGGACAAAGGCTACAAAAAGCGCAAGAAGCGCGGTGGCTGGTTGGAAGAGCTTTTCGATTTCGACTAAGTTTAATTGCGGCTAGCGGCGGCGCGTGGCGAGCCATGTGGAGGCCACGCCCACGGCAAAGCCGCCGATCATCATGATCATCGCCAGGAAGGGGAAGATCACCAATGCGATTGCGGCGGTGGAATCCGAGGCGAGATCAAGCGAGGCATGCAGGAAAAACAGCGCCACCGTCATCGCCGCCGCCCCGAGGCTGAAGGCGAAAGAGTGCTGCGGCATCATATGCGCCAGAAATGCCAGCGCCGCACCGGGGATGGCCGCAAAAGCCGCGAAGAACGCGATGCCGAACAGCGACGGAAAATAGGACCAGAGCCAGTCCGGCCCGTGAACCGCCATGCCCGGCACGCGGGCAATGTAGGGGATCAGGATCGCAAGAGCGACGGCGGTGACGGTCGTGTGGCTGATCATGAGCGACTCACGCTTTGGTTGTGTGAGTTTAGCAGGCGTGGGTTTGTGTGGCGAGGGATTGGTGCCAAAGGCGCGGGACAAGGCGCAGCCGCCGCGCCAAAGCCGTCGCGCCCCACTGCGGCGGCTTTTGGGTTGGGTTTGGTGCGACGGTCGAGGTTTCGCGGATGTGGTGGAATAAACTGCGTGGCTTAGGCCGCGAGATTGCCGCCACGCGCGACGGCTTTGGTGCTACCGCTTCCGCCGCTTGACGTTGCCGCCGCGCATGCCGGGGCGGCCTGCTGTGGAGCGGCCGGAGGCTTTGGCGGCGTCATCCACGGCCTTTTCGACCGCTTGCTGGCGGGCGAGGGGGTCGTCGCTGATCACCAGATCGACCGTTTCCAGTCGCTTGATCTCATCGCGGAGGCGGGCGGCTTCTTCGAATTCGAGGTTTTCGGCGGCCTTGCGCATGTCGGTGCGCAGCCCGTCGAGATGGGCTTCGAGATTGGCGCCATGCATCGGTTTGTCGATCTTGGCGGTGACGCGGTTCATGTCCACATCACCCTTATAAAGGCCGGCGAGGATGTCATCGACATTCTTGCGCACGGTGGCGGGGGTGATGCCGTGTTCCTCGTTATAGGCGATCTGTTTGGTGCGGCGGCGATCGGTTTCGCGCAGCGCCCGTTCCATCGAGCCGGTGATACGGTCGGCATACATGATGACGCGGCCATCGGCATTCCGCGCGGCGCGGCCGATGGTCTGGATCAGGGACGTCTCGGAGCGCAGGAAGCCCTCTTTATCGGCATCCAAAATGGCGACGAGGCCGCATTCAGGGATGTCCAAGCCTTCGCGCAGGAGGTTGATGCCGATCAGCACGTCAAACGCCCCGAGACGCAAATCGCGGAGGATTTCGATACGTTCGATGGTGTCGATGTCGGAATGCATGTAGCGGACCTTGATGCCCTGCTCGTGCATATATTCGGTGAGGTCTTCGGCCATGCGCTTGGTCAGCGTGGTTACAAGCGTGCGGTAGCCGTCAGAGGTGACGCGGCGCACCTCGTCCAAGAGGTCATCGACCTGCATTTCGACCGGGCGGATTTCGACCTGAGGATCAAGGAGGCCGGTGGGGCGGATCACCTGTTCGGTAAAGACGCCGCCGGTTTGCTCCATCTCCCATGCGGCGGGGGTGGCGGAAACGAACACCGATTGCGGGCGCATGGCGTCCCATTCTTCGAACTTCAGCGGGCGGTTATCCATGCAGGAGGGCAGGCGGAAGCCGTGCTCGGCCAGCGTGAACTTGCGCCGGTAGTCGCCGCGATACATGCCGCCGATCTGTGGAACGGAAACGTGGCTTTCATCGGCAAAGACGATGGCATCGTCAGGGATGAACTCGAACAGCGTGGGCGGCGGCTCACCGGGTGCGCGGCCGGTGAGGTAGCGGGAATAGTTTTCGATGCCATTGCAAACGCCGGTGGCCTCCAGCATCTCAAGATCGAAATTGGTGCGTTGTTCGAGGCGCTGGGCCTCTAACAACTTGCCCTCTTCCTCCAGCTGTTTGAGGCGGATGCCCAGCTCGGCGCGGATGCCCTTGATCGCTTGCTGCATGGTGGGGCGCGGCGTGACGTAGTGAGAATTGGCGTAGATGCGGATTTGTTCGAACGTGTCGGTGCGCTGGCCTGTGAGGGGGTCGAACTCGGTGATCGCTTCCAACTCCTCGCCAAAGAACGAAAGCTTCCACGCGCGGTCCTCAAGGTGGGCGGGCCAGATCTCGAGGCTGTCGCCGCGCACACGGAAGCAGCCGCGCTGGAAGGCCTGATCGTTGCGGCGGTAGGTTTGCGCGACGAGATCGGCCATCACCTGCCGTTGGTCATAGATTTTACCGACATGGAGGTCTTGCGTCATAGCGGAGTAAGTCTCAACAGAGCCGATGCCGTAGATGCAGGACACCGAGGCCACGATGATCACGTCGTCGCGCTCCAACAGCGCCCGAGTGGCGGAGTGGCGCATGCGGTCGATCTGTTCGTTAATCTGGCTCTCTTTCTCGATATAGGTATCGGAGCGCGGCACATAGGCTTCGGGCTGGTAGTAGTCGTAGTAGCTGACGAAATATTCGACAGCGTTTTCAGGGAAGAAGCCTTTGAACTCGCCATAGAGCTGGGCGGCGAGGGTTTTGTTGGGCGCGAGGATGATCGCGGGGCGCTGGGTTTCCTCGATGATCTTGGCCATCGTGAAGGTCTTGCCAGTGCCGGTGGCGCCCAAGAGCACCTGATCGCGCTCGCCCTGCCGGAGGCCGCCAGCCAGCTCCTTGATCGCGGTGGGTTGGTCGCCAGCGGGGGAGAACTCCGAATGCATGACGAATGCCTTGCCGCCTTCCAGCTTATCGCGCTGGGCGGGGCTGCGATGAAGCATCGGCAAATCGTCAGGGCGGTTGTTGTGCATCGGGCTCTCCTGCAACTGAGCGCTAAGAATTGTGCCTAATCGCGCGCACCGCAAGGGGTGGACAAAAAAGAAGCGGCCCGAGAGCCGCTTCAAGGTGGTTTGGTTGGGAGAATAGGGGTTATTCGGTGGCTTCGCCGTCGCCTTCAGTGGTTTCCTCTATCGCGATTTCCGGTTGCTCGGTTTCGGGGTCGAGGCCGAGGAGGCTGAGGAATTCGGCCCATGCTTCCTCCGAGAGGGTATCGCTGACGAGATTATTGTAGCTGTCACCCTCGGCGGCTTCAGCTTCGGCGAGGAGGGTTTCGGCGTCGCGGTAGGTCGTTACAGCGTTCAGCTCGGCTTGCAGATCGGCAAGGGCCTGATCGTTCGTCGGGTCGTCGGCGATGCCATCGCCGTCGGTATCGAGGGCGGCGATCTCGGCGTCGAGGTCGGTGATCAGATCTTCGTAGACCTTATTGAGTGAATTGGTGAGCGCTTCCAGTTCGGCATCGTATGTGGGGCTTTCGGGGTCGAGCGCCGCGATCGCGTCTTCGTATGCAGCGATGCTCTCGAGCGTCTCGGCATCGAAATAACCCTCAGCCGCCGCGATGTCGGCGAGCAGGTCATCGGTCGCATTCACCGCGAAATAGTAGCTGGCGATACGGCCAACCTGACTGTTGGGGGAGGCGTTCATCAGGGCGTTGATATTGGCATGGGCGGCGTTCAGGCCCTTCAGCTCGGATGCGATGGCGCCACGACCGGGCTTGCCTTCATCCTCGGAGCCTTCGTCGCCATCGACGCTCTGCTGGCTGGCGGAAGGCTGGTTGCCGTTGCCACGGCCATTACCGTTACCGTTGTTGCCGTTATTGCCTTTGTTGCCGCGCTCGTCGGCGCGATCGCTGCGGTTGCCACCGCCGCGATTACCGTTGTTGCCGCTGTTGCCCTTGCCCTGCGCAAAGGCCTGATCTGCAGAGAGAAGGAAAACGCCACCCGTTGCAGGCAGCAGAGCCATTGCAGAGACGCCAAGGGTGGCGATGAGATGACGGGAAAACGGTTTCATGTCGTTAGACCTCTTTGAGTGATTGGGTTGCAGCAAAACAATCGGAACTCGTACGCATGTAGATGCCGCACTCGCATAACGTGTTAAAGGCAGAATGTGGCGCGACTGAGGCGGAAATGGTGCGGATTGGGCAGGAAGTTGCCAGATTTCCTCAAAACGTCGGCGGTGGATCGCGCTTGATCCTGTCGCCTGTTTTCGGGATAAGGCGGCAAGCAAGGAGTGAAGTGATGCGTGCACGAATCTATCGTCCTGCGAAGACCGCGATGTCTTCCGGTACTGCCAAAACTCGTAAGTGGATCCTTGAATTTGCGCCCGCCAGTGCGCGCGAGGTTGATCCGCTGATGGGGTGGACCTCCTCAGGAGATACGCAGAGCCAGGTGAAGCTGAGCTTCGACAGCAAGGAAGCTGCGCTCGAATATGCCGAGGCGCACGGAATTGATGCCGTGGTGCAAGAACCCAAGACCCGCAAACCGAACCTGCGCACGATGGGCTATGGCGAAAATTTCGCGACTAACCGCCGTGGGGCTTGGACCCACTAGCCTCTTGCCGCCAGCGGCGTGATGCCGCTATGTGCAAGCCAGCGGTCCCGTAGCTCAACTGGATAGAGCAGCTGACTTCTAATCAGCAGGTTCGGGGTTCGAGTCCTCGCGGGATCGCCAAATTTTTCATTAAATTCAAATACTTGTGCGGCTGCGTGAATCCAAGAATGCAATCCATTTTTTGCATGTAAGCACCACGGAAGCACTAGCGGAAGAAAGTCGCCTGTTGCGGATTGGCAATAGGGGGCTTGGCGCAAGTGAGCGAAACCCGCGTCGCTTTTCGAATTTTGGGGGGATTCAAACGGTTCAATCGTCCCTAAGTAACGGTTGGGAACCGTTGCCCTAACCGTTGGATGAACGGCGTTGGGAACGGTTCGCAACCGTTCAAAACCACATGAGGTAAATCGCTATGAGCATTGCATCCAACCGTTCCGGCCTAGGTCTATTTCTGCCCGCACTATTCAACCCAACCGTCGCGGCTGCGGTTGGGCTGGGAGTGATCGGAGTGGGTTTGTATCGGCTGTTGGCGGATGATGAGGATGAGGTGGCGGGTGATCGACCGACGGCTTCGAGTGAGGAGACGGATGGGTGTTCTGAAGAGAGGCGCGAAATTTTGGCGGCGTCAGTTGTGGAAACCCATGTCGCCCGCGAAGAAGCGGAGCAGGTTGGGCGCGAAGATGCCTCTGAGGTTTCGTATTCGAAGGACGCGCTTGATCAGAGCAAGGAGCTCATTCGGCAGGCTATGTCAGAGCTAGGAAAGCGGAGTGCAGCTGCACGGGCGCGGAAGCGGGTGGAAGTGCAGGCGTGAGCGGCTCAAAGCTGCCGTTTACCATCGCTTTCGGATTCCGAGGCTGGAACCCGCAATGCGGTCATTCGCTGCACATGCAAAATATGAAGATTCTCCTAGATTACCGAGGCGTAGACTGAAGGCGAAGCAGTACCCAGACCTCGCAGATCGGTTGGCAAGACGTTAGGCAGGAGAACAAACAGGGAAGACATTGTCGAATCTTTCATGCTATCTGCAGGCATGATAGAGCCGTCGCAAAAAGAGGAGAGTCGTCTTGGCAGCCCAATTTACATCTATTGACTTGTTTTCAGGTGCCGGTGGGCTTTCTGAAGGGCTGCGCGTTTCTGGCTTCAAGTCTTTATATGCAAACGAAATCGTTGCTCGTCATGCCGAGACTTATGCTCTGAACCACCCTGAGACCATTGTTGAGTCGAGAGATATTCGCTTGGTTGATTCTGGTGATGTACGTCGTCGGTTGGGACTGCAAAAGGGGGAGCTGGATCTTGTGGCCGGTGGCCCGCCCTGTCAGGGCTTCTCGATCAATGCGCCCAAACGGTCGTTGGACGATGAACGGAACAGCCTCTTTCTCGAATTCTTGCGCTTTGTGGATGAGTTCGAGCCAAAGGCGGTCCTGATCGAAAATGTCCCCGGTCTTGTCTCGTTCGAAGGTGGTGGCACCTTGCAGGCAATCTTGCAGGCATTAGGTCAGCACGGATACAGAGCGGATGTGAAAATCCTCTACGCGCCGCATTTCGGCGTGCCCCAAACCCGGTGGCGGACTGTGATCATCGGTATCCGTGGGGATGAGGCAGATCCTCTTAGCGCCTTCCCCGAACCAGTTCGTAATGCGCCTCTACGAGTGAATTTCACCTCGAACTTCGAGGGCAAGAACATTGTTGCTCTTCCAAAGAACCTGGAGCTGCCCTCTTTCGTGAGTGTGCGTGACGCGATTGATGATCTTCCCGTCCTCTTGAACGGGGAAACCGGAGCGAAGCGCAAAGACTACAAGACCAAGCCGCAGAATGATTTTCAGGCTGCCATGAGAAACGGGAGTAAGGGTGTCCTGAACCACGAGGCCCCGCGCCTCGGAGAAATTAACATCAAGCGCATGTCGTTCATCCCGCCTGGGGGAAACTGGACAGACATCCCCGAGGATCTGCTGCCGAAAGGTATGAGACGGGCGCGCCGTTCTGATCACACCAAGCGATACGGTCGAGTTGCGCCAGATGGCCTTGCATCGACCATTCTGACGAAATGCGATCCCCATTGGGGCGCCTATTTCCACTATGAGCAAGATCGTTGCTTCACTGTCAGAGAAGCGGCGCGAATTCAGACATTCCCAGATAGCTACCGCTTCGTTGGTTCGCGCGTCGAACAGTACGAGCAGGTTGGAAATGCTGTTCCGTCGCTATTGGCCGCTGCGATTGGGCGGTCGATCCGCGGTGTCCTTGAGGAATTGAGTGGACGCACGCGGAAGGTTTCGTAACAACATGGCCGCAACAATTTTCGAGTTCTTTGGGTATCGTTCAGATGATGCGTCCGACGTTGCGAAGCGTGCTGCGGATACGGAAACCTGCCCAATCAGCGGGGATACTTGTCAGAAAAGCTTTAACGATGGGGTGGTGTCGGGCGTTTGCGCGATCAAACCCATCACCAGCGAGCCGGTGATCTGCTGTCCGATCCGCCTATATGCCGACGACTACCGTATTTTGTCCGATATTGCCGACCGGGTATTTGGCTCCAACTTAAAATTGGTTGCGGGGCGCGATGCCGTAAAGCACTCGATTGATCATCAGGAAGAATGTGTCGCCGTTTTCGGCAAGGGCTGGGGCGGTGAACTCCGCCTGCCGCAAAAGTCGAAAAAGGGCGGCTACTTTGTCGATTGGGTACTGGCGAAACTCAGCAGTCAGGGCGAATTGATCGAGTTTGTAGCGGTTGAGGTGCAGACGATTGATACGACCGGCACATATCGCCCAGGCTATGATGCACTCAAGACAGATCGCTCGATTGAGAAAACAACGGCCGGGCTGAATTGGGAAAATGTCGCCAAACGCATCCTGCCGCAGTTGATTTATAAAGGGCAGATTCTGCAACGTGAGGAACTGTGCCGCAGTGGTCTGTTCTTTGTGTGTCCTGCGCCGGTTTTCGAACGGATCATGGAACGACTAGGTGGTCAGGAAAGCCTGATCCGATATGCGCTTCAGCCCGCGTCGATCACCTTCGCCGTGTACGACTATGACATGCCGGACAAGCCTGCCCCCGAAAGTTTGGTTCCGTTGAAAAACACGCTCAATCATTCGACGACAGTCTACAAGGTGCAGGAAGCCTTTAACAATGTGACACTGCCTGTAGAGAACGTCTACCGGGATGCGATCCTGCGGGCGCTCGGAAGCACTACCGGCGAGTAGTGCTGATCACACCACATCCAAGCGAAAATCCAGCAGCGTTTGAACAATATCAGGCAATTCAGGATGGCCAGCGGGCTCTGATCTTATCAGCGATCCAATCAAGCGCAGCCTGTCCACTAGCGTTATTGCTGGAACGTCCCCAGGCACTGCCCATTTGCCAGAGTTCTCGCGGAATAGAATTGGCGTGAACAGCATCTCCATCCACAAAGCAGTGTGGGGCAGCAGTGTTCTTAGGCGGGTGTGTGTGATCTCGCTATGTTTTGCTGACCACTCTGATCTGGAACAAGCGCACTGCCCAAGCGCCGAAATGGTGTTTTGGTGCTCAAACCTATCGAGTTCAATGTACGCAGCAAGGTCAATGCCCCCGTCACCTTTGTCGCGGTCGCGAAAGTCTGTGTCCTTCAAGTTAGGATTCGCCCCAATGAGCTTTCCTAAGGTATTCAGCTTCGCAGCCTTCGAGCCCGTTAAGGCCGTCGTGTTTTTGCCGACGGTCATAGCGGTGCCCGCAACCGGCCAAAGCTCGCGTAGGACATTCTCTGAAAGGCGTTCGAAGAAATCGGTCAATGCTTGACGCTCGTTCTGTGCGAAAAACGGAAGATTAGCACATATCAGCAGACTAACATACTTTGATTGATTGGGGGTGATGTCATCTGGGGCTTCCACAACTCGCCCGTGGTTGGTCAACGAGAATGGATACCAAGCGGCAAGTGCTTCAACCCGCCAGCGGACCTGTCCAAGAACGTCTTCCAGATGTTCATCACTGAGCTGATAACTGTGCGTTCCACGGTTATCTTCGATATAATCCCTCAAAGTATCAGTGCTAACTTGTCGGTCTAAGCTGACGAGACAAAGCAATTCCAAAAAATCGGCCAGAGTGTGCGTGTCGTGATCGCGCGGACGATCCAAGTTAATCGTCATTAGGCTCTCTCAATCTTCATTATCAATGTTGGCTTTTATCGAGCCTTCAAGCGCAGACGCCAGTTTTCTCAGTTTTGTCGCCTCGGCCAAATCATCAGCCGTCAAACCGTCTGCCATGGAAATTGAGGACTGGGAGTGTTCAATCGCGGTGATCGCCTTAAGGATATTTGTTCGGATCGCCTGAAGTGGGCCATCGGCAAGGATATCAGCTTCCTCTAGCGTAGCTCCTCGCCTAAGAGCTTCTAGGGCTGCAGGGAACTCGACAATACGAGCAAATATTTTGAAATTTCTCGAGTCTCCAATTCTTGTTTTGTATCCATCGATTTTATGGAACGCCCAAAGAAAGAGCTCCCTAGTTTCTTCCTTCTTTACGTTGGCAATCTCAACATCGCCACTTCCATCTAACCCGATAAAGTTGGCAATTCCCGACCAGCCGATAGCCGTTGTCAGGAGCGAAAAAGGAACGTCTTCTGCGTCGAGTTTGAGTTCACGCAGAATTCCCTCATCGTGGGCATATTGAAGCAGATTGTAACCAGTGAGGATCTTTGCAACCGCATTGGATTTGCTGCCAATCTCCTTCGCCAAAATCCTGTGTGCGTCATCGTGCGTTGCTGCGGCGATGTTATTTCGAAGCTGGGCCAGGTAACGGGCCTTAGCGAGTGCATCCCACTCCTTGATTCCGGTAATGTGCCGATAACCTAAGTACTTGAGGACATCTTGCCGTGCTCCAAACACTAAGCAAGGAACACGATCAGGTTTTTCTTTGGCTTCAGCTAGAATTTTCGCGACGGCCTTTTCCATCGACCGAGGCGCGATTTCTTGGGTCAGTATCTTCAATGATGCAAGGCGTCGGTTGCCTTCCACTACGGTATGGGTCGCACTTCCAGCATCCTCGACAACTAGAAGCGGTTCGCCGTGAAAATAACCTTGTTCGGCGATAGACATCATCAACTCGATCAGATTGCATTCCAACAGAAAAAAATCTGTCACCGCGTCCGTATCTGTCCCATCGATACGGTCGGGTAGTCGAGGATTGTCGGGGTCAAAATTTAGTTGGGACACTGGCAGTGTCTTAAGGTTCGGTGCCATTACTGCCCCTAAGTTGTTGTATTCCTGCCCACTATGCGCCACTCGTGCCAATTTGTATAGCATGCGCGCACAGGGTCGAGTGTGTATTGCCTGCGCTTAGGGTCAGTGCAAGGCCAAGCTCGCTTTAGGGCAACTTAGCTAGGGGTCAGGATCACTAAGAAGCAAGGCTAAAAGAGAATGGTTGCCGCAAACTTAACTGCCGCGAGTTGACGCTTCGTTCCGCATCGCTGCCATTCGTCCAGAACGCAGCGAAGGTCTGCTTCCCGCCCTACTCCACAAACCTATACCGCGCCTTCGCCTCTCCGAACTTCCGTTGAATGCGGTCGGGCGCTCTGCTGAATTCCTGTTGCAACCGTTCACCGAATGCCTTGAAGTAATCCTTCAGGTCGGATTTTTTCTGATCCTCAAGCGCCGCTACGGTTGTTACCCCGCCAACGACTTGACCCAAGATCAACTGGATGTGCTCATTTCTATGCACGTCTTTGATCAGCGATGGCTCAACAAAGCTCCGCATTTCTTCTAGGTCGCCTTTCATCTCCCGCACAACCAAATCCCAGAGCGGGTGGTTGGGCCAACGCGCTCGGTTGCTGTCTGAAGGGTCGGGTGTGCAGTAGCGGATTTTTGAGGTCGCCTCTGCCATCACGTCACCAATCAGGCCATCAAATTCTGCCCATTCGCGGATTTGCCAGCGCTCTTTCAGGAGGTCTTTTCCGGCACGGCATTCGATCCGCCAAATTTGGCTATTTGAGCGGTCGTCGGGTGTTAGCTCGGGTTCGTTTTCTGCCCTGAGGTTTGCGTTCCAAATCTCCCACCAGATGGGTTTCTTTTTGTCGATCACTTCGCGGCGCTTGTCGTAGATGATGACCTGCCGCCCCGGCATCTTGCCCACGGTCACGGAGGTGAACCGACCTGATCGACCGTTGCTGCGGATATCTTCGACCGCGCTTTGGTGATCGGCGCGGTTGGAGCGGCTATGGGTGACGATGTTTTCTGGAATGAGCTCGAAGTCAGGTGCGTGCACATCAATGCAAAAATCCGCTCTCGCGATGCTGACTTGATGCGCGGCATATCGGACGCCGAGGCGGGTCAGGGTTTTGTCGATGTAGGCGCGGGCGTAGCCAAGCCCCTGCGTTGCGAGCAGGAGTGATCCGATGTTGATCCTAATTCCCCAAGGGTCTTTTGCGTGCGGTTTCTTGAAGAACCATTGAGCGTCCAGAAAACCGCCTTTGAGGATGAAGCGATACCCATTGCCGCCATAGGGCATCAGATCAAAATCCGCGCCGCCATAGGTGAAAGGGCGAGGGGTGCGCTCATCCTCGGCACTTTCGCGCTCTGCTTCCAGCGCCTCAAAGAGCTTTGGGGGAATGTTTGCCTGAATGGATAGAGTAATGGTGTCAAAGCCTTTGTGAACGACGCGCATTTGCGGGCTCTCCTGTGTGGGAACGGTATTTCTAGAGGGGGGTGCTACTATCACCCCCCTCTTGCGGCGGGTGCCGTGCTCTTTGGGAGGGGTGGGGATATCGTCAGGCGCGGTTGCGCCCTCCGATATGCCTCCGGCGGGGCAGCTTTTATTTTGGGGCCGGGCTGGACGCCCGGCTGCGCAACCCGGCTTCACGAAGATGCCTTTCTCGCGATCCAATTTTCTGCCCGTTCTGCACATTTCGCGACGTTCAGGAGATCGTTGTGGGAATAGGAGCTCGTTGAGCGCCATTCGCCTTCGTTGGTCTTGTAGGAACGGGTGAGATCGACGGAGTAGAACCCATCATTTTCCCAGATGGTGGCCGTGATCAGGCCGATTTTGAATTTGAATACAGGCGTATTAGCCATGCTGTTTCCTTTCAGCAATTGAGTTCATTGGCAGAGAAATGGAGGGCGCGAGGCAACGCGTCCTCGCGCCCCTTTTCGAGCCATCCGGCCCCAAAATCCCACGCAGCGCTGCCAACCCTGCGCGGGCAAAACTGAATGTCAGATCAGTTCGCTGGTATGAGCGACGGTGCGCTCTTCAATCCATGCGATTAGGTCGCTGTATCGGTATCGAACCGACCGCGCGGACACTTTTACAAAGCGCGGCCCACCTCCCCGATAACGCCAATTCTGAAGGGCGCGAACGGAATAACAAAGGATGTCGGCTGCGTCTGCTTCGTTCAGCAGTCGATTAGAGTGCTCATTTGCGAGCTGATTAACGAATTCGATAGGCATCTGGCCCCCTTTCTTGGTTGGTCGGCGAAGTGCCGATGTGAAAGAGGTAATCCAACGAAACGAATCGAGTTAGACGGCACGAATTATTAAGTTCGATACACTTTGCCGTAGTGAACTTTATTACATAAAATCATATGTTTATAACTATTTTTGCGGGGGAGAACTGGGTTCGTTGCAGGGGTGCGACGAACTAGCGTGGTAGCGTCGGTCCCGATGCTTTCCAGCTTGGTGGTACGGTGCTTGCCCAAATCCGCTCGAATGCTCTGCGGCTCAAGCCGTTGAACTTGTCCATAGCCTCAAATCGGAACTCATCTTTCGACCGCTCCTTGGCTTTCATTGTCTTCACACACTCGTTCAACCAGATTTCACACCGCTTTTCAGGCGTAAGATTGGCGGTTTCTTCCTCTGATGACGGTTCGTAACGTTCCAGCCATTCAAAGAACTCATCTTTTTTGAGGAATGCTGGTTCTCGTCTACGTGTTCCGCTGTATTCGCGGGGTGGAATGGTCATCGAAAGTGAGAAGTAGACGCGAAAATCTCGTGATCTCTCCCATGATTTCCATTGTGCGACCTCATTGCCTCCGAGGATCAAGGTAAGCTCTTCATCATGAAAAGCCGCTTTTAGGTCCGCCTCTACCTTACAGCGCCGTGCATAAGCCTCGTGGTCGGCCAGCCACGTGTCCGAAACGTGTGGAATACGAGAGAGCTTCCGTTCAAGCTCCTCGATTTCCATTCGAATAGGGTAGAGCGCTTTGTTCGCGTTCTCTTGTTCTTCGAAAGATGAATTGAGACGGAAAACGCGGTGGAATGGCAATGCTTCAGTTTCGAGGTCGTCCAGTCGCTTAAGGATATTTTGGCGTTGTTCTTTTGTGTGTTGGGGGTCGTCTACATGCCGAGAGAAAACTTCTGTTCCTTGCCATTTTTTCTGAAAAAGTCTTCGTCCAGTGAAGTCAAACGCCTGTAACAGGCTCAGGTGGCTTTCGAGGTCAAAACGCATGTAATCTCCGGCGGCTGCTCGTTCGGTGAATTAGGGTAGTTAGAAAAGCACTCGTCCCGAAATTCAACCTAAATGATTACCGAACAACGCGTAGATGCCCGCTTTGCGGTAGTTGCGGCTGCGGCTGATGAATCGCGCTTGATAGCAGTCCCGATACCTTATCTGCGGCCTGTCTCACCCTTTCGTCTGCCAAATGTGCGTAGCGTTGTGTCGTTTGGAAATTCGTATGGCCCAAAATCTTGCCAAGGGTCAGAAGATCAATCCCGTTCATTGCTGCGATAGAGGCATAGGTATGCCGAAGGTCATGGATGCGAACATCTTCCAACTGGGCAAGCTCTCTGATCCGCCGCCATGGGCGTTCGAGATCAGTGATGTGTGAGCCTGGAAAGCGCCCTTGGATCACGTAAGGGTTGCTAGGATCGCGGGGGAGGGCGGCAAGCACCTGATGGGCGTCTGAGGGCAGGGGAATGCGGCGGGCGCCGGTTTTACTGTCTGGAAGGACAAGGTGGGTCGCGGTGACATACTCCCATTTCAAAGTTTGGATTTCGCCACGGCGACAGCCCGTCATGAGCAGTAGTTTGAATGCAGCCGTAACGTAGACGGTTTCCGAACCGTCTGCTTCAACCGTCGCAAGCGTTCGCCCCAGCCGTGTGAGCTCGACTTCATTGAGATAGCGTTCGCATTTGCGTTCCTTATAGCGGGGAATAAGGCGGCAAGGGTTGGACCCGTCTGGGCGCATTCCCCAGAGCTCTGCGATGTTAAACATCTTCGATAACATCGCGAGCATACGGTTGGCCTGATAGGGGGTATCCCTCAACTTGTGATGCAACTCGGCAATATCGGTGCGGCGCATGTCGGCCACTTTGAATGCGCCGAATGCGGGAATGATGATTTTTTCAATTTGGCTGGTGTAGTTTCGAGCCGTTGTCGGCTTGCAATGCAATGCGACGTGATCGGTGAGAAACCGACGGCATAGAATGGTCATCGTCGGGGCGCGATGCTTTTCGTTGCGGATGGCGGAGGGGTCTTCGCCTTGAGCGACCTCACCCAACCGTTTCTGCGCCAGCCTGCGGGCGTCGTCAGCGGTGAGGACACCGTGCCGACCGAGGGTGAGGCGACGGTTGCGACCACCGTTCCGGTACTGAACGAGATAGGATTTCACGCCTGAGGGCATGACCCGAATTTCGAACCGTGGAAGCACGGTGTCGAATACGATGTAGTCGGCGGATTTGACCTCAAGTTTTTCCACAAAAGTTTTCGTCAGTGTCGGCATTTTCCCCTCCGAGCCAAACGCTCCACGGAAGCACTACGGAAGCACTAGCGAGCGAAATCTAGGGGAATCCATGAACTATGGGCGCAATGGCCGTCAAGAAAAACTCAATGAAGACAATGATTTATGAAAGTTTGGCGAATTCTGGCGCAAGTGGTGAAAATGGCCTGACCCGCGCTTCTAATCAGCAGGTTCGGGGTTCGAGTCCTCGCGGGATCGCCACAAATTTCTTTCCTGACTAACCGTTATCGAAATCGCACTCAGGCGGGCTTCAAGGTGCGTGGGGCTGCGCCTTGAAGAGAGGGTGGTTAGCCCCGCAGAGCAAGCTCAGGGTGATTGTAGGCCTCGGGATATTCCATTGGCTTTAGCGGACCTTTGGGCACCACCCGGTTCCAGCTGCGCCCAAAATAGCCTTGGCGGCAGTGTATCAGCGAACCCGCTGTGGCGATTCCAGGCAGCGCGTGAACACGGCAGAGCCAACGCCATAGGTGGGGGTAATCAAGGATGCGCGCGCCGTTCAGTTTCATCCGTACATAGTAGACAGGATCATGACGGTAGAGCGTTGGAAACAGGCGCAGGTCGGCTTCGGTGAAGGCGGCCCCCGTCAGGAAGGGGCGGCCATCCGACAGCAAGGCATCAAGCGCGGCGAGGGTGTAGAAATAGGCATCAAAAGCGGCGGCATACACCGCTTGATCCGACGAAAACCCCGCTTTGTAAGCGCCGTTGTTGATCGTCGTATAAATCCGTTCATTCAGCGCGTGGATTTCCTGCCACTGGGTCGGGTTCTCGGGACAGAGGCGCACCCGGTTGGCGGTGGGAATGGTGCTTCCCAAGGCCTCGGCATGTGTATCGAGCATGCGGATGATCTCGGCGCTTTCGTTGCTGACAATCCGGCCGGAGACTTTGTCGAACAGGATTGGCAGGGACTGTTCATCGGAGCCTTCGGCCAGATAGATCTGCTTGGCGAGGCGCAGCCCTTTTCCGGTGCCTGTTTCGTAAGTGCATTCGGGCAAGGTGTTGCCGGTCAGCGTGGCAATCTTGTCAGGCGCGAACTGCCACAGGTTGGGCCCTTCCGGATCGTCCTCATCGGTCCGGTTCGGGAAGGCCACATCCATCGTGATGCCCTGCTGGAGGCCCAGTACATTACGCGCGAGGATCGCGCGATGGCACCACGGGCAGTTCATCGCAACAAACAGGTGATACCGGCCTGGCTCGGGCGGGAAATCCCCATCACCGATGGCGTGGCGAAAGCCGCTGAGGCCGCGCACGAATTCACCCCGCGCGCGGCGTTCGGCGGCGCCTGATTGGTCTTCTTCGGTCGCGATGTCTTTGGTCATTTCTATCCTCTGAGCCGATGATGCAGGATGATCGGAATGGCGAGGTCTTCTTCATCCGTCAAATGACGCTTCAGAAACGCCTCGATGACTTGACTGATTTCATGAACCGCACCTGCCTCGTCATGCGCTTGAGCCTCATCAAGCGCCGATAGTTTGATCACACGATTGGCTTGGCGGGTAAAATCATCGAGCACCCTGTCCAGATCGGCATGGTCCTGTTCCAGCAGATCGAGGCCGGCTGCGAAGCGTGGCTCCGCGGCGGCAAGTTCGGGGAAATAGCTGCGGTCCTCCCACCCATGATGGCCGTGCAGGTTTCCAACCAGATTACCGCCAAGGTAGGACAGACGCGCGGCATAATCATCGAGGGTCGTATCCTTGTTCAGTACGGCCTCGGTATCCAGCCGGATGCGCCCTGCCACGCGGCGGAACATCCGATGCGCGCCGAGCCAGTGGCGTGTCTTATCGCGGAAGCCGGGATGCCCTTCCCACCCATCGCGGGGGTAGCGCTCCAGAAGGGTTTGCATGTCGGCAGGCATCTCTGTGTCGCGGATGTGATAGGTATCAAGCATGTTTCAACTCCTTTCGCGTAAAAGGTGGGGGCAATCTGGTCGCCGCACCAGATTGCCCGCCGCCATGGCCGCTATGCGCTGGGCGAAACACCAGCGAAACGAATGCCGCTGAGTTCCGCGACATCGCGTTTCCATGCGGTGATATCGCGCGGGGTGAAGCCCGACAGGCTGTCATGCCCGCAGGCGCGGGCGAGCACCTGCATCAGCTCAACGCTTGCGCCGAAATACCGCGCCAGACGTTCCGCGCCGACTTGAACATCCAGCCGCTTGCGTAGTTCGGGCTTTTGGGTCGCCACACCGACAGGGCAATTGTTGGAGTTACAGATCCGCGCGGCGATGCAGCCCACGGCCTGCATGGCGGAATTGCTCACCGCGATGGCATCCGCACCGAGCGCCATTGCCTTGACGAAATCCTCGGGCATCCGCAGGCCGCCGGTGATGACAAGCGTGACCTCGCGCCCGGTTTTGGCGTCCAGATACCTGCGGGCGCGTGCCAATGCCGGGATCGTCGGGACGGAGATATGGTCGCGGAAGATCAGCGGGGCCGCGCCGGTGCCGCCACCGCGCCCGTCGAGGATGATGTAATCGGCACTAGCCTCAAGCGCGAAGTCGATGTCATCCTCGATATGGTTGGCAGATAGTTTGAAGCCGATGGGAATGCCACCCGAACGCTCGCGCACCTGATCCGCAAGCTGGCGGAAATCAGCGGGCGTGTGCAGGTCGGGGAAAGTGGCTGGCGAGATCGCGGCTTGCCCCGGCTCCAGCCCGCGTACCTCGGCGATTTTGCCTTGCACCTTTTCGCCGGGAAGATGTCCGCCGGTGCCTGTCTTGGCTCCTTGGCCGCCTTTGAAGTGAAAGGCTTGTACCCGCGCAACATGATCGAGCGACCATCCGAAACGCGCCGATGCCAGTTCGTAGAAATAACGGCTGTTTTCGGCCTGTTCTTCGGGCAGCATACCCCCCTCGCCGGAACAGATGCCGGTGCCGGCCATCTCCGCACCGCGGGCAAGGGCTGTTTTCGCCTCCTCCGACAGAGCGCCGAAGCTCATGTCGGACACGAAGAGCGGAATATCGAGTTGCAAGGGCTTTGCCGCGCGCGGGCCGATGGTAACAGAGGTCGCCACTGGCGCGTCATCCAAGAGGGGTTTGCGCGCCATCTGTGCGGGGAGAATCTGGATATCGTCCCAATGCGGCAGGTCTTTGCGTGGCACACCCATCGCGCCCATCTCGCCGTGGTGGCCGAGCTTTGACAGGCCGTCCTTTGCCAGCGCATGAATCCGCGCGACCGTCGGTTCCTCAGCCGTTGGCGTGGCTTGCGGAACATCTGATTTGGGTGCGGGCGACGGGTCGCCCACGGCGAGATCGCCTAACTTTGTGTGTGAGCCGTCGCAGAAGGGCGCATTCGCGCTGGATTTACATTGGCACAGGGTTGCCGCGCCGGTCTTCTCGGCGGTGAACTTGAGCGGCTTAAGCCCCGTGCCTGCATGTGAGCCATCGCAAAACGGCTGGTTTTTTGAGCGGCCGCAGCGGCACCAGAAGTAGGTCTTGCCCTCTTCCAACTCGACCTTGGTTGGAACCTTGGCTGCGATGATGGGAACGTCTTGGCTCATGATGGATCTCCTTGATGAAATCGGATCGTCACGGTTGGTGGTGATGCAATCAAGCTTGCGACCGCCGCGCCGTGCCGAGGATCTCGGGAATCTGAGCGCGGTAGATGTACAGAACCGCCGCCGAGAGGAGGCCGAGCACGATTGCGGGAACGGCTGATGGCCCTATGATGAACCAGTGCGTCAGGACCGCCCCAACCATTGTGCCGCCTAGGACAGCGGCGCCGATGACCTGACGACGCGGCAACCAGAGCAAGGCCGCGCCAGTAAGCTCGATCAGGCCGGTAACATAGCGAAAGCCCTGACCAAAGCCGATCTGATCAAAGGTAGTGACCATCATCTCGACCCCTGTGAGCTTGGCGCCGCCCGCGCCAATGAATGCGAGAGTCAGAACGATACGAAGGCCGAGAGAAAGATACGTCATGGTGTGTCTCCGATGTGTAATGTTTGCTTGCATTCATAACATCAGTGTACACAATGGGGATCAATGCGCGTGATTTCTGCATTATATGTACAAAAAGTGTACAGGTGAAAAATGGATAAATGGGCCGAGCTGCGCACCGCATATCAGGTTGCAAGATTGGGGACGGTCAGCGCTGCTGCTGAGGCGCTTGGCTTTCACCGCGCGACGGTCATCCGTCACATCGATGTGTTGGAGGCTGAACTGGGCGGGCCTCTGTTTATCCGTCACGCGCGCGGCTATGCGTTGACTGAACTGGGCGAAGACGTTCTGCGGGTCGCGCAAAAAACCGAGGAACTGATCGACGATATGGCGGGCCGTGCAAACGGTGCCAAGGCCGAGATTTCAGGTGAGATCAAGCTGACCCTGCTTGCGCCGTTTGCCGGGCTGTTGATGAAGGCGATCACGCGCTTCAGGGAGGAGAACCCCCATTGCCGTGTCCAGATCGATGTAAGCGAAGACCTCGCGCGGCTTGAATATGGTGAGGCCCAAATCGCCCTGCGCGCTGGCACAAAGCCTGACCACCCAGACTATGTTGTGCGTTTCTTCGGGCGCTACGGCTTTAACCTTTATGCCCATGACAACTACATCCGCCGGTTTGGACTGCCGGAAGGCCCCGACGATATGAGCGGCCATCAATTTGTCGTTTCAGCTGTTGGAGGTGGCCGCCTGCCGTTCCGATCTTGGATAGATGACCACGCGCACCCCGAGATGATCGCGCTGGAGTCTCGGAACATCGAGGTCAACATCGCGGCAATGTCGGCGGGCATTGGCATGGGCTTTATCGCGGACCACGAAGCTGCTGCCCGCGGCGGCTTTCATGCTGTTCTGCCGCCGAACAAGGATTGGACCGCGCCGCTATGGCTCGTCACGCATGTTGATCTGCACCGGACTGAAAAAGTGCAGGCTATGCTGGGCTGCATCAAATCCGAACTTCAGAACGAATAAGCGGCCTGACCCTTGATGCTGGTGCGTCAGGCTGTTGGTGGCACACCTCACAGGCCATTGGTTGAGAATAAGGCTATTCGGCTGGCCGGATTTCGCCAGTATCGAGGACGGGAGAGGCGTCCATTTCCTCGGCGTCCAGCATGGCGGCGACACGTTCGAGGCTGGCGACGAGCATTGCTTGTTCCCAGTCATCCATCGCGGCGAATTTTCGGACGAACCGCTGTTGGAGCGGGTCGGGGGCGTCCTCCAGAATGGTGCGTCCGGCATCGGTAAGCACGATGTTGATCTGCCGCCGGTCCTGGCTGGATTTTTCGCGTACCGCCAAGCCGTCGCGCACCAGCTTATCGACCAGCGATGTGACCGTGCCTTGGGAAATCCGCATGCGGAGTGAGATCGCTTTGGCGGTGGCGTAGCCCTGCTCCGAGATGATTTGCAGAACGCGAAACTGGGTCGGCGTGATGCCCGTTGACTGACGAATTTCCCGACCGAACAGCTCTGTCGCGCGGACGATCCGCCTCAGGGCAATCAAACTGCTATCAATCCGGTCCACGACGCCTCCGTTGGTTTGCTTGTCGAAGTATATCTTGTCAGATTTTTTTGGGCAAATGCCAATGATGTTTGACTATCAAAGGGAATTTTCCGTCAAAAACCTTATATTATTGGATATTTTGAGCATAATCAGCCTTAATGCGCATAAATATTACTTTGAATGTTGAAATTTAGTTATTACGGCGTTATTTCAGCCGCCGAAGCGAAAGGAGCCCAAAATGCAACACCCCGCTCACCCGATGCGCAGCGACTCGCCTTCGTTGCGTAAACCAACGGCCAAAGTTGGCGCAGATATCTGGAAGCTCGTGAGAGCGTGCCGCCCGCTCGATGAAAACTCGATGTATTGCAACTTGCTGCAAAGCGATCACTTCGCCGAAACTTGCGTTCTGGCCGAGATGGCGGGCGAAGTTGTGGGCTGGGTTTCTGCCTATGTGATGCCGAACGAGCCTGATACGCTGTTTGTGTGGCAGGTCGCCGTGTCTGAAGTGGCGCGCGGGCAAGGCCTGAGCGGCTTGATGCTGCAAAATATTGTGAACCGTCCGCAATGTCGCGGTGTGACCCGTCTGCAAACGACCATCACCGCAGACAATGATGCGTCGTGGGCGCTGTTCCGCAAGTTTGCGCGCCTTCAGGGCGGGGAGCTGGACGTGGATCCCTACTACACGCAATCGCTGCATTTTCAGGATCGGCACAAGACCGAGTTCATGGTCACCATACCGCTGGCTAAGCGGCTGCAACTGGCCGCGTAAGCTGCCTGCCTACTGCCGCCAACCAGCGTTCTTCATTCAACAAACTGAAGCTTATGAGAGGTCGTATGTCTACGAACCCAACAGATATTTCCGTCTTTAAACGCCGTGAATCTGAGGCCCGCAGCTATTGCCGCGGGTTTGACAAGGTCTTCACCTCGGCCAGCGGCTCCGAAATGATCTCCCGCGATGGGGAGCGCTATATCGACTTCCTCGCGGGCTGTTCTTCTTTGAACTATGGTCACAATGATCCCGACCTCAAGGATGCCTTGATCGCGCATATTCAGGCGGACGGTATTGCGCATGGACTGGACATGCATACCGATACCAAGGCCGCATTCATCTCGGCGTTCGAAAAGCTGATCCTCGCCCCGCGTGACATGGCTCACAAGCTCATGTTCACAGGGCCGACGGGAGCGAATGCCGTGGAAGCGGCGCTGAAAATCGCCCGCAAAGCAACTGGCCGTACCAATGTCGTTGCTTTCACCAATGGCTTTCATGGTGTCACGCAGGGTGCTTTGGCCGCAACGGGTAACAGCTACCATCGGGGCGGCGCGGGTACGGCGCTGAGCGACGTGACGCGGATTCCGTATGAGGACTACTTCCCCGGCTGTGGTGATACGGCTGATTTTCTGGAAGCGATGCTCAACGACCGCTCCAGTGGACTGGACGCCCCTGCTGCGATCATTCTTGAGACGGTGCAGGGCGAGGGTGGATTGAATGCCGCAAGTCCGGCATGGCTGCAACGGATCGCGGAGCTGGCTCGCAAGGCGGGCGCGCTGCTGATTGTCGATGATGTGCAGGCGGGCTGTGGCCGTACTGGCACGTTCTTCTCATTCGAGGAGATGGGTATTTCTCCCGATATCATCACGATGGCGAAATCCATCTCGGGCTTCGGGCTGCCGATGGGGCTGGTGTTGGTCAAGCCGGAGTATGACGTGATGGGCCCCGCCGAGCACAACGGCACCTTTCGCGGCAACACGCATGCGTTCGTTACCGCGCGCGCAGCGTTGGAAAAATTCTGGGCGAATGATGCGTTTCAGCACGATATTGCCCGCCGTGCGCAAATCGTGGAGGACGGTCTGCAATCCATTGCCGACATGATCGATGGTGCGCGCCTGAAAGGGCGTAACATGATGCGCGGCGTCGACGTTGGCAGCGGTGCGCTCGCCAGTGACATCTGCGCCCTTGCCTTCGAGCGGGGATTGATCATCGAAACCTCCGGACCGGAGGATGAAGTCGTCAAGATCCTCGCGCCGCTCACAACACCGGACGAAACCTTGCTAGCCGGTTTGGATATCCTGATTGGTGCGACGCAAGACGTTGTGAACGCGCAGAAATTCGCAGCGGAGTGAGGCAATGATTGTACGCGATTTCAACGAGATAATCGAAAAAGAGCGTGATCGCGTTGTCTCTGACGCCCAGTGGAGCAGCGTGCGTATGCTGCTGGCGGATGATGGAATGGGCTTTTCCTTCCACATCACCTTTTTGGAGCCGGGGTCGGAGCATACGTTTGAATACAAAAATCACTTCGAGAGCGTTTATTGCATTCAGGGTCGCGGTGCGATCACTGACATCGCAACCGGCGAAACGCACATCATCAAACCTGGCGTGATGTATGCGCTGGATCAGCATGATCGCCATATCCTGCGGGCTGATGAAGAGCTTGTCATGGCGTGTTGCTTCAATCCTCCGGTGACGGGGAAGGAAGTGCATCGCGAAGATGGCTCCTATGCCGCTGCGGACGATCTCGAAACAACCTGAGAGGATCCGGCGCTGGCCGGATGACATATTGTGACATTCCCAGAGCATACCGTTGAGAAGATTGGCGGGACTTCCATGTCGCGCATCAGTGAGTTGCGCGACGCGCTGATCATTGGCGACCGTACCGCAGAGGCATTGTATCGCCGGATTTTTGTTGTGTCGGCATTTGGTGGCATCACCGATTTGTTGCTGGAGCACAAGAAATCCGGTGAGCCGGGTGTTTTGCGCTTTTCGCGAATGATGACAACGATCACAGCTGGCTGGCCGCGCAGGACAGGGTGGCGGAAGCGATGGCGGATCGCCACAACGACGTATTGGATGCTCCCGCCGACCGCGCCTTGGCCGAGGATTTTGTCAGGGATCGGATCGAAGGCGCGCGGAACTGTCTTTTCGGATTGCGCCGCTTGTGTTCTTACGGCCACTTCCGGCTGTCCAGCCAGATGATGATCGTGCGAGAGCTGTTGTCGGGATTGGGTGAGGCGCATTCCGCCTATGTGACGACGCTGATGCTCCAGCGGGCTGGGGTCAACGCCCGCTTTGTGGATCTCAGCGGGTGGCGCGATGAAACAGAGTACAGTCTGCAAGAGCGCATCAGTAAAGGTTTCAGCGATGTGGAGCTGACTGCCGAACTCCCCATTGTGACGGGCTATGCGCAGTGCAAAGAAGGCCTCATGCGCGAATATGACAGGGGGTATTCGGAAGTCACGTTCTCCAACATCGCGGCCCATACAGGTGCGACTGAAGCGATCATTCACAAAGAGTTCCATTTATCGTCGGCCGATCCGGCATTGGTGGGCGCGGGTGCCGTGCGCAAGCTGGGGCATACGAATTACGACGTTGCCGATCAGCTTTCCAACATGGGGATGGAGGCGATCCATCCCAACGCGGCGAAGATCTTGCGGCAGTCCAACATTGCGCTGCGGGTCACGAATGCATTCGAGCCGACGGACCCGGGTACGCTGATTGACGATCAACCGGCGGATAGCCCCGCCGTGGAAATCGTGACGGGGCTAAACGTGGTTTCGCTTGAGCTGTTCGAACAGGATATGGTCGGTGTGAAAGGGTATGACGCGGCCGTTCTGGAGGCGCTGCGCCGGCACAAGGTGCGCATTGCCGCCAAGACATCGAATGCGAACACCATCACCCATTATGTCGAGGCGCCACTCAAGACCGTGCGGCGGGTTGTCTCCGACCTAGAGGATGCCTTTCCCTCGGCGGATGTGAGTGCGCGCAATGTGTCAATCGTTTCGGCAATTGGCCGTGATCTCACCGGATTGAAGGCCTTTAGCCGTGGCTTGATGTCCTTGGAGGACAGCGCAATTGACGTGATCGCAGCGCATCAGACGCTGCGCAATGTGGACATCCAATTCGTGGTGCCGCGCGATGCGGTGGATGATGCAGTGAAGGCGCTTCATGCGGCATTGGTTGGAGCGCCGGAAGAAAAGGCGCTACCGCAGGCCGCGTAAAGGCGGCGGTATCGGTGTTAGTCGACCCACCGACAGGCGCGGTAGTAGCGGGCGAGGGTGGTTTCGATGCGCGGCGAGATCAGCGCGTCGGGACCGACATTCGCCGCTGAAACGGGGAATGTTGCGCCAAATTGTGAGGCCATCGCTGCGGTGATGGGGTGGCTTTTGAAGTTGGCCATAAGCTGTTCGAAAGCGGCGGCAACGGCAGGCCGGTCCCAGTAGTATCGAATGCGATCGCTCAGGCTGTAGAGCTTCAGATATGCGATGTGGTCGACTGATCCTTGATAATAGTTTTTCCAGTCCTCCGGCGCGTCTGCCATTGCGCGAAGGATGGACGCTTTGAGTGCTGCCGGATTGGGCAGATGTAATGCGCCCTCGATCTGATCGAGCGCCATGACCCCTTCGCGAAAGCGGAATGTCAGCTCAGGGCCGACCTTCAGGATGACGGAGTGGTCGGATACCAGATGTGACAGGTTTTCGGTGCTCTGGTAGTCCGTCGAATGAGCCTCGAAGGCGATGTTGTCGTGGTTTTGGATTGCGGCCTTCAGGCCCAGTGCTTTTGCGCGGTCATAGTGGAATACGGCCTCATGGGAAAAATCGACCCCCGGTTGGACCACAACGGCGATGGCTTTTTCGATACCTTGCGGAACGCCTGCGGCGTCAAAGGCGGTGCGGTGCGTCTCAATCGTCTCCGCAAGCCGCTCGGGGGTGGTGACGCTGATACCGGACATATCGTCCGATTCACCGCCGGGGACGGGAACCTCGGTGCCGATCACATAGCTTAGCGCGGATGGGTCAGGTGCATGGCTTTCGGCAACGGCGCAAAGCGCTGCGGATCGCTGCGCGACCAACTCGAAAGAGGGTGTCGGCTCTCCGCCGCAGGCCATGCTTGCGTCAAGATGGATCTTGGTGAAGCCCGCTTCGACATAATCTTTCACGAGGGTCTTGGCATGGTCCATTGCCACTTCAGCGGGCAGGTGGCGCCACGGGTTCGGGCCGAGGTGGTCGCCACCGAGGATGAGGTTGCTCGAAGACATTCCGGCGTCTCGCGCAAGAGTGCGAAGCGACGCGGCGTAGGCCGCCGGTTTTTGCCCCGTATAACCGCCGAATTGGTTAACCTGATTGCAGGTGGCCTCGATCAGCGCAGGAAGGTTGTGCTCTGCGGCGAAGCGCGTGATTTCGCGCAGGACATAGGCGTTGGCTGTGCAAAAGCTTGGAAGCGCGGTTGGCGCTTCGTTGCGGTTTTGCGCCACGAGGTCTTTCAAATCAATGCTCATGCCGGTGCGATCTCTAGATGTTCGTTAATGTCGGAGAGGGTCGGGTTCCATTCCATCGGGCCGCGCCGCGTGACGTGAAGTGCGCCTGCGATATTTGCTGCCGCCAGCGCCTCCTTGAAGGGGCGGCCTTGGTCCAGCAGACCGATCAGCGTGCCGCAGAAGCAATCGCCCGCGCCGGTTGGGTCGACCTCGTGGACCGCGAGTGCGGGGAGGCGGATCATGGCGGTTCCATCCGACCCGAGGACGCCGTTTGCGCCCTGTTTTACCACGACGATTTTCTTGCCTGCTTCGAGCAGGTCGAGAATGACGGTTTCCGCTGTTTGGCCCGGGTAGAGGGCTGCAATATCGGAGTCGCTGGGCAGGAAGATGTCACAACGGGTGATGATCTGATCAATCACCTGGCGAACGGAAGGATCGCGCATGAGTTCGGGCCGGATGTTGGGGTCGTAGCTGACGGTGCCACGGCCTTCCATTTGCGCGAGCATGCCTTCGATCATCGCGCGGATATTCGGGTTGCCGAGTGACGCGCCGGAGATATGCAAGGTCGATCCCTGCGGCAGCGTCGGGATTGCGGCGAAATCATCTGCCGCTGTGCCGTCCATGTGAAAGACGAAAGTGCGGGAACCGTCTTCGAAATAGGACACGAACGCGGTTCCCGTGGTCAGGGTCTTGCTGGTGTGCAAGTGGGAGATGTCCACCCCGTCCGTCGCCAGCCGGTGCCGCAACATCTCGCCAAACGGGTCATCGCCGACGGCGCCGATCACCGCTGCTGCCCCGCCCACGCGCGCGACCTGATCGATGAAGATCGCAGGTGCGCCACTTGGGTAAGGCCCTGAGAAGGTTGTCGTCTTCTGGAGGGTGCAGCCGATCTCGTGAGAGACGAACTCTGCCAGCATCTCACCGGCTGTGTAGATCATGTCGCCGCCTGTTTGGTTGGATAAGGTCCGCACAGTGTTAGTGAAAAACTTATACACGCGTCAATGTTTTTCCGAACCTGTATCGGAAACGGGTGACATCACCTGTTGCACGATGTTAGATCGACTCTGACGATCCTGGGAAAGCACGACGAAAAAGGCCAAGCGGTGAGCGGCAAAAAACGTATCAACACGATGGAGCAGTTGTCTGCCGAGATCGGCGTGTCGCGGGCAACCCTGTCGCGGTATTTCCAAGACCCTTCCTTGGTCCGAAAGTCGACCTCAGAGAAAATCGCGCATTTGCTCACGACGGTCGATTATGTGCCGAATTTCCTCGCACGGAATATGAACCGCAAGCGGACAGGCTGGTTCGGTGTTGTGTTGCCGCATTTGAACGACCTGTTCTACATGACATTGCTGCGCGAGATTGAGCGACGTGCGGAGGAGCTGGATTTTTCGGTATTGATCCAGAACTCACACGGTGATCCGGAGAAGGAGGTGCAGGCTGTCAAAAACCTGCGCTCGATGAACGCGGAAGGCGTGATCGTCGCACCGATAGGGGCTGTGCAGAATACACCTGCATTCAAGCGGCTGTCGGAGGATTTGCCGATGGTGTTCGTCGATGCGCGGTGTCCGGGGCTGGAGAAGGAGTTTTCCTTTGTCGGGACGGATAATGCGCAAAGTATGAAGCTTATGGTGGATTACTTGCGCCGTTCGGGGACGCCTCCAAAGTTCTTGAGCATGCCATCGGTGAACAGTAACTCCGATGAACGCGAGCAAGCATACATAGCGCGGATGATCGAAGTTGGGCTTGAGCCGCAAGTGATCAGGGGTACGTCAAGCGCGTCGATCTGGGACTTCGAATCCCATGGTTATGAGGTCATGCGGGAGCTGATCGCAGGTGGCTTGGAAGTGGATGCGACGATTTTGTGCGCCAATGACCGCCTTGCCATGGGCGCGCTCAGGGCTGCCAACGAGGCAGGCCTGATTGGTGCGCCGGATGTGGACGGGCCGCGCTTGCGGATTGCCGGCCATGACGATCATCCGCTGAGCCAGTACATGTGGCCGGCGATGACGACCGTTTCGCAGGACGTTTCCCGCATCGGGCGTGCGGCGGTTGATAGCATATCCAGTCAGGCGCGCGCCGACTTGGATAAGGGGCGCAAGCCGGTAGAGAAGCTCTTTCCCGCGCAGCTTTGTATTCGTAATTCCGCCTAGTCTACAGCGGGTGAGGTGGCGATTTGGTAGCCCCGTGCGGTGTTCTTACACCCGCTTCTTGAACTTATACGTTTGTATAAATCTGATCTGCTTAAAGCGCGCGCACCGGGTATGTCAGGCGGTCACTGTTCTTTCGGTGCGCCGCCTGTTGGGTCGACGTTCGTGCGGCGCTCATAGGCGCGGAACACGGCGAGCAGGATCAGGAAGGCAAAGAACAGGCCGAAGAAATCGCCGATCAGGTAGCCGAAATAGGACGACGGGCTCGCCGCATAGGCATAGTTGGTGAGAAGTGAGTTCAGGATTGATGCGCAGAATCCCACGAGCATCACGCCGCGCCAGCGGGGTGCGCCCGTGCCGGCATATAGGTTCCAGCCGAGGCGTTTGAAGAGTTCGAAGGTGAAGGGCGCGACGAACACGCCGACAAAGAGCGGCATGAGCGCGTAGCCGGAGAAGCCCGCGCTGCCGAGGAAGGCGAAGTGCATGATCGCTGCACCGGGCAGCAAAATGACAACGGCACGCCACTTGAACAGCCATGCGGCGAGGATTCGCACACCATGGGGGAGGAACAGGAGGCTCGGGTCCGGCGCGTTTGGTGTCCCCGGAATTGTGATGAGCGCGCTTTGCATCGGGCCAATCAGCAATACCACGAGGGTGAAGGCCAGAATGTAGGCCACCGAGCCGGTGAAGGTTTCGATGGCCAGCGCGCGCACCGGTCAGCCCGTGAGTGTGTAGAGGCCACGCTCGCGGCCTTCGACATGCTGGAGCAAGCCGCGGGCCTTGAGGCGGTCAATCGCGCGAAAAACGGTCGGGCGGGAGATCGGTGTCACCAGCGGGTGGGACATGACATCTCTGGTCGCGATCGTTGATTGGCGTTCTGCCGCCTCGGTGAAAGCATAGAGGACATCGCGCTCCACGGCGGAGAGTTCAGAAAGGCCAAGTTCGCCTTCCATATCCGCCAATAGCGCGCGGACTTGCGCGAGTTTGAGATACTTTTTCATGGGTCAAATGTAGGAGAGCGGTGGGTTTGGATCAATAGCTGCCTCACGCAAACGTTAGGAACGGCGAGGCTTCGCTCAAATGGAGACTCTGACGAGTTTCCGAGCGTGATTGGGCATCAAAATTGTCATGGCCCGACTAGGAGTCCCAATTTGTATCATATTGATACTCTTTTGAGAGGCCGACCTGCCTGTTCGGGCGGGTGTCGGGGCCGCAGTGCCGAACTAACCTTTAAACGATTGCGCGAGAAAGTCCTCGCGTTGCGAAAACAGGTTGGAACGGGACAGACGATGATGATCTATCAATTAGAGACAAAGAACGGCGGGCGATTGCTGTTGGCTGCCGGCACGGCGGCGCTTTTGAGCGCGTGTAATGTGAATGTGGATGCGAGTGGGTCGACGTTTAATACAGATACCGCACTGACTTTCGACGGGACCACCGTGGGCGTTGGCAGTGGCTCGGTGACGGGCAGCTCTGGCGGGTCCGGCAGCTCGGGCAGCGCGGGTGTTTATGGTTACGACGACGATTATTGGGAGAATGATTCTGACGATGATGCCGACCTCGATTTCGACGATGCGTCGGACTTCTTTGGCGGATCGAGCGGGCCTGATCTCGAAGTCAGGTTTGCAGATGGTAGCGGCGTGTATTTCTTGAGCGATCAGTCGAATTGGGCAGATGATCCGAGCGGCGGAGCGAGCACGATGACATCGTCGGGGACACCTACTGCTATTGGTTCTATCGCAGGTGGAACATGGTATTATAACACTGGCACCCGTGATGGCGAGCGGGTCAGCTACTATTACTGGGAGGAGAATTATACCTCTGATCCGCAGTGGATGGCGCTGATCATTGATGACTCTACCGACGAGGTCGTTGACATCTGGGCGACTGCTTCGGAAGGCACGAGCTCCACGCTCCCGAGTGGTGCCGCCAGGTACTCTGGCTCGACTGTGACCATTTTGCGTGATGAGGGAGAGACGCCTTACTTTGGGACGTTCACCCTGAACGCAGATTTCGCGTCGCGCACTGCTACAATTTCGATTGACGCTGGTATCGTCTCCCTCGGCGGCAGCGGACTGAGCATCAATCCGGGCACGGGGGAGCTTTCGGGTGACCTTACGATCTATAACGGGGATCGGACCGCCCCGGCTGCTGTGAACGGCCAGTTCTCCGGCGGAGGTGGATACTATTACGATGACGGCGAAGTCAGCGGTATCTACTACGATACGATTGGCGATAGCCCGTCGCTCGTCGGTGGGTTTGTCGGGTCCGAGTAGACCGATTGCTATCGCGGCGGCCGGACTCCGGCCGCCGTTTGCTTTTTCAGAAGATGATTTTTTGCAATGAATTATGGAAAACTGATCCGTCGCATCTTTGCGCCTGTGATTGTGCTTTCAAGCCTAAGCGGGGCCGGCGCCGTGTTTGCGCAGGAGGCGGGTGGGCGTATCGACTCGGGTGATTTATGCCTCTCGGCCTCGGGGGATACGCGGCTGGCGAATTACTGTTTGATCAATGAGATCAACGCCGAGCGCCTGACCGATCCGCGCGGGATTTTGACGACCGACGGGCGGCTTAAGAAGGCCGGTTTCGAGGAGGGATTAGGTTTCCCCGGTGCGTTGCCGCGGTTTGACACCGATCTGACGGTGACGCCGATCTTTTCCTATTCGCGGAATGTGAATGGTGGAAACAATTCCGATGAGCTGACCCTTGGAGCAATCACCTTTGAAACCGATCCCGACCTTTTGCGGAAGGCGGGCGTACTGGTGGGTGCGGGCCTTCAGGCGAGCGGGCTTTACCGGCTGGGTGGCGGCGACACGATTACCGGCGCGCTGGGGTTCAATGCCTCGCGTGCGCCGCAGCATGGGGCTGAGGTGATCGGGCAAAGCCAGCAGCTTTGCTATCAGAATTACATGGGCGACAACACCTTTGCTAATTTCTGTGGGGCGCGTTCGGTGACGCGCTATGAATTGAGCGAGAGCCGCCAGCGGAGCCTGACGGCGGGATTCACGCGCTATTTCCAGACGGCCCCGCGCCGCTACACGGGGCTGGGGGCGCAGATCGAGCGCGTGTTTAGCGGCGATACGGCGGTGACATCGCTGGGCTTTGCGGCGCGGCAGAAAACACGCGCGGGTGATGAGATCGGGTTGAATGCCACGTTTGGGCTGCCGGTGAGCGGCCAGCATGTCCAGCGCTTTGGCTTCCAAGCAAGCTATAGCACCAAGCTGAATGACCGCGCTTTGACGCTTTCGGCGGGCGTGCAGCGGGCCTATGGCAGCCAGATTTTCGGCATTGCGCGGGAGGATCGCGGTTGGTCGCTGCAAGCGAGCTATGCGCTGACCGATGCGCTTTCAGTGCAGGTGGGCTACCGGCGCAATGACAGCAGCATCGACTATTTCGACGAACGCGCGCCGGTGATCGGTGTCTCGTTCGAGCCGTTCCGCTGGTAGAAACAAAAACACCCGAGCCGAGGCCCGGGTGCTTTGTTGTTAGGTGACGGGTCCGCTTATTGCGGAATGTCGCCGGAGATGCCTTCGACATAGAAGTTCATGCCCAGAAGGGTGCCGTCATCTGCGGTTTCGCCCTCTGCGAGCCATGCGCTGCCGTCCTGCTTGTTAATCGGGCCGGTGAAGGCGTGGTATTCGCCGGAGGCCAGACTGTCGCGCAGCGCTTCGGCGGAGGCTTTCACGTCTGCCGGAACAGCGGAGGAAATCTCGCCGATGCCGACCATGCCCGGGCCGATGCCATCCCAAGTATCGGTGCTTTCCCATGTGCCGTCGATGACAGCTTGGGTGCGGGCGATGTAGTAGGGTGCCCAGTTATCGATGATCGAGGACACGCGCGGCATCGGGGCGTATTCGCCCATGTCGGAGGCCTGACCAAAGGTATAGACGTTGCCAGCAGCCTGTGCCGCCGCCTGAGGCGCGGTGGAGTCGGTATGCTGGAGGATCACGTCAGCGCCCTGCTCGATGAGCACGGAGGCGGCCTCGGCTTCTTTCGCCGGATCGAACCATGTGAAGGCCCAGACGATCTTGAACTCAACGTCGGGGTTTACTTCCTTGGCGTGGAGATACGCGGAGTTGATACCGCGGATCACTTCCGGAATCGGGAAAGAGCCGATGTAGCCAACGATGTTGCTCTCGGTCAGCTGACCAGCGATGTGACCTTGAACGGCGCGGCCTTCGTAGAAGCGGGCCGAGTAGGTGGACACGTTATCGGCGCGCTTGTAGCCGGTGGCGTGTTCGAACTTCACATCGGGGAACTTGGCAGCGACGTTGATTGTCGGGTCCATGTAGCCAAAGGACGTGGTGAAGATCAGGTCAGCGCCGCCGAGCGCCATCTGGGTCATCACGCGCTCTGCGTCGGGGCCTTCGGGGACGCTTTCGACGAAAACGGTTTCGACGGCATCGCCGAAGTGCTCTTCGACGGCGAGGCGGCCTTCGTTATGTTCGTAGGTCCAGCCGCCGTCGCCGACGGGGCCGACGTAGACAAAGCCCACTTTGGTCACATGGCTGTCGGCGATGGCAGCCGTCGACATGCCAAGCGCAACCGTGGCGCCGGTCAGGATTGATTTAAGGTTCATACTGTTACTCCCTGTTGGTGGTCTTGGGTCGCCTCAACGCGAGGCATGGAAGATCTTGCCAAGCGATCCCGGCGCACGTCCGGCTGACATAATGACAAGAACAATGATCGTCGCAAGGTATGGCGACATGGAAAGATATTCGACGGGGATCGCAAGCCCTGCTGCCTGAAGGTTCAGCTGCAAGACGGTCACTCCGCCGAATAGATAGGCACCGAGCAAAAGACGGCTCGGCTTCCAGCTTGCAAATACCACGATAGCAAGGGCAATCCAGCCAGCGCCGGCGGTCATGCCCTCGGTCCATTGTGGCACGCGGACGAGGCTGATGTAGGCGCCGCCAAGCCCTGCGCAGGCGCCGCCGAAGCCTATGGCAAGGAAGCGGATAAAGATGACGTTGTAGCCCAATGCGTGCGCCGCGTCGTGGTTTTCACCCACGGCGCGCAGAATCAGGCCAGCCCGCGAATACTTGAGAAACGCCCAGACAGCGCCCACGATCAGCAGCCCAACATAGACCATCGGGTCATGCTGGAAAACAATTGGGCCAATGACGGGAATGTCGCCCAGAAGGGGGATATGCCAGTCGGGGAAGTTGGGGGCTTTGATCCCGTTGTAGCCTTGCCCGATGAGCGCTGAGAGGCCGAGGCCGAAAAGCGTCAGCGCGAGGCCGGTGGCAACCTGATTGGACAGGAGGAACTGGGTCAGGAAAGCGAAGAGCATGGACAGCGCCGCGCCGCCAAGCGCCGCGCAGATGAAGCCGAGCCAAGGCGAGCCGGAGTGGTAGGCAACGACAAAGCCGCAGACCGCGCCGGTGATCATCATGCCTTCGACGCCGAGGTTCAGCACGCCTGCGCGTTCGACCACCAGTTCGCCAATCGCGGCGAGCAGGATCGGGGTGGAGGCGACCATCAGCGAGGCCAGCAGCAGGATCGGGTTGATTGAAGAGAAATCCATTACGCGGCCTCCGACTTGGCAAGAACGATGCGGTAGTTGGTCAGCACATCCACGGCGAGGAGGAAGAACAGAAGCATCCCCTGAAACAGCTGGATCGCTGCGCCGGGCAGGCCGAGGGTCAGCTGGGCGATTTCGCCGCCGATATAGGTCAGCGCCATCAGGAGTGCCGCCAAGAGGATACCCACCGGATGCAGCCTTCCGAGGAAGGCCACGATGATCGCTGTGAAGCCGTAGCCCACGTTGAAATCAATCGAGACTTGGCCCGAGGGGCCAGCGACCTCGAACAGGCCCGCAGCACCTGCCAGCGCACCCGAAAGGCCCATGCAGATCAGCACGAGGCGCTTGGGGTTCACGCCGGAGAAGGCTGCGGCCTTGGGGCTTTGCCCTGCAAGGCGGACATTGAAGCCGAACATATGCCGCGAGAGCGCGATATAGGCGAAGATCACCGCGATGAAGGCAAAGACAACGCCCCAGTGCATGCCAGTGCCGGAGATGAGTTCGAGGTTTTGGCTCGACGTGATCTGGCCCAGGTTGCGGCTGCCGGGGAAGCCCATGCCCTCTGGATTGCGGAGGAGGCCGAGCGACATCGAGGCCAGAAGCTGCTCTGCCACATAGACGAGCATCAGGGAAACAAGGATTTCGTTGGTGCCAAAGCGCACCCGCAGGAAGCCGGGGATCAGCGCCCAGAGCATGCCCCCTGCAAAGCCTGCGATAATCATCAGGGGGAAGATCAGCCAGCGGGCCTCCATCGGGTAGAAGGCAAGCCCCACCGCCGCGCCGCATATCGCGCCGATGATATACTGGCCTTCAGCGCCGATATTCCACACGCCCGCGCGGAAGCCGAAGGACAGGCCAATGGCGATGAGCATCAGCGGGCCGGCTTTGACCAGAAGTTGCGGCAGCGAGTAGCTGGCGAACTGGCCGAACATCGGATCCCAGAAGATGGTGCGGATGGCGATCAGGGGGTCTTTGCCCAGTGCGGCGAACAGGATGCCGCCCATAACCATGGTGATCGCGACCGCCAGAAGCGGGGTGGTGTAGGTCCATACCTGTGAGGGCTGGGGGCGTTTCTCAAGCCTCAACATGGGCCACCTCCATATCATGAGCGCCGCCGAGCATCAGGCCGATCTCTTCGACCGTCAGGCCTTGGGCGGGGCGCGGGGCTGACAGGGCACCACCGTTGAGAGCGGCGAAGCGGTCAGAAATTTCCATCAATTCGTCGAGGTCTTGGGAGATCACCACGACGGCTGCGCCGTCGGCGGCCAGATCAAGGAGCGCCTGCCGGATCGCAGCGGCGGCGGAAGCATCGACGCCCCATGTGGGCTGGTTGACCACAAACACGCGGGGTTTTTGCATGATTTCGCGGCCGATGACGAATTTTTGCAGGTTGCCACCGGAGAGCGACCGCGCCGCATTGTCGGGGCCGGGGGTGCGGACATCAAAGGCCTTTATCACCTCTTCGGCAAAGCTGCGGGCCTTGTGCCATTGGACGAAGCCGTTCTTGGTGAGCCCCATGCGGACGGTGCCGGTGAGGGTGGCATTCTCGGTCAGGCTCATATCGGGGGCGGCGGCATGGCCGTTGCGCTCCTCCGGCGCGGCGCAGAGGCCGCGCGCGCGGCGGGCATTGGGCATCAGGTGGCCGATCGACTGGCCGTTGAGCGATACCATGCCCGCACCAGTGCGCATCTCGCCGGAGAGGGCGGCGACGAGTTCGTCCTGACCGTTGCCCGCGACGCCGCCGATACCGAGCACTTCGCCGGCGCGGACATCAATGGAGATGTCCTTGAGCGCCGTGCCGAAGCGGTGCGGCGCGGGGGCGGAGAGCGATTTGATCGAGAGTACGACCTCGCCTGGGTCTTTGGCCTCGCGCTCGGGGGTATGGAGGGTGGAGCCGACCATCATCTCGGCCATTTCGCGGGCCGATGTCTGGCGCGGGTCACAGGTGCCGACGACCTTGCCCAAACGCAGGATCGTGGCGCTTTCGCACAGGGCGCGGATCTCTTCGAGCTTGTGGGAAATGTAGAGGATGGCGGTGCCTTCAGACGAGAGGAGCCGGAGCGTCTCGAACAGGATCTCGACCTCTTGCGGGGTGAGCACGGAGGTGGGTTCGTCCATGATCAGGAGCTTGGGGTCTTGTAGAAGGCAGCGGATGATTTCGACCCGCTGACGCTCACCGGCGGAGAGATCGCCGACGATCCGCGAAGGATCAAGCGGCAGGCCATAGGTTTCGGACACGTCACGGATGCGGTCGGCCAGATCGCCCATTGCGGGCGGGTTTTCCATGCCAAGGGCGATATTCTCGGCCACGTCGAGCGCGTCAAAAAGCGAGAAATGCTGGAACACCATCGCGATACCGGAGGCGCGGGCGGAGCGTGGTTCGGCGGGGGCGAAGGGCTTGCCTTCGAGGGTCATCGTGCCGGTGTCGGGCTTGACGAGGCCGTAGATCGTTTTGACCAGCGTGGACTTTCCAGCGCCGTTTTCGCCCAAGAGCGCGTGGACCTCACCCTTGCCGATCTGGAAGGAGACATCGCTGTTGGCGACGACCCCCGGATAGGCCTTGGTCAGGCCGTCGAGTTCAAGCAGTGTCTCTCTCACTGGATAACGTCCCCCTGTTATCTGTTTGTTTTTGCACCTGTCTGAGCAGGCTTGTTGCGACCCCGAGCGCGATGGCGTGCGGGTGTTTTCCTAATGACGGGTCCCCGATGGGGCAAGCGATACGCGCAATTTGTTCGTGACTGTGGCCGAGTGCGGCAAGGCGACTGCGGAAGCGCGCCCATTTTGTGGCGGAACCGATCAGGCCGAGGCTGGCGAAGCCGTGGCCGAGAAGCGCGTAGCAGAGCGCAAGGTCCAGCTCGTGGCTGTAGGTGAGCACGATATGATCCGCGTCGCGAGGCGCATGCGGGGTGAGGCGCGTAGGCTCAGCTGCGGGGAGGATCGTGACACCCTCAGGGATATGCGCGGGGAACCGTTCGCGGGCGGTGTCGACCCATGTGATGGAAAGATCGGGCAGCGGGGCCAGCACATCGACAAGCGCGCGGCCCACATGACCTGCGCCCCAGACCCAGAGCGGGCGGCCTTGTGGCAAAGCGGATTCGACGATCCAGCCGTCTTGCTCGAACGGGGCGAAGCTGTCGCCCAGATGCGGCAGGCGGCGGGTGAGGCTCGCGGGCATGGCTGCGCCCTGTTGCAGAGGGCGGGCGAAGGGGAAGTGCTGCGGCAGGGTGGCGGCGTTGAACCGTTCCCAGACGAGGGTGACTGCGCCGCCGCAGCATTGGCCGAGCGCGGGGCCGAGCGGGAGCGTGCGGTGTTGTATTGCGTTGTCGCTGTTCAGCAATGTAAGGGCCTCAGTAATGGCCTGCCACTCGAGCGTGCCGCCGCCGATGGTGCCGGACATGCCGTCGGCCCAGACGAGCATGGAGGTGCCACCGTCGCGCGGGGCGGAACCGGCGCTGCGCAGCACAAGGATGCGGACCACCGTGCCATGATCCGCGACCGCAGCCGCGAGGGTGTCACGGTCAAAGCTCATCCGCGTGCCCGTTTGATTGCGGCGAGGAGGTTCTCCGCCGTGGCGGGCGCGCGGAGATCGGGGTAGTTCGGGCCGCAGGCGGTGGCCGCATTGGAAAGCGCAAGATAGGCGGAAATGCCCAGCATGAAGGGCGGCTCGCCCACTGCTTTGGAGCGGTAGATCGTGGCTTCGGGGTTTTCGCCATCCCAGAGGGCCACGTTAAACTCGCGGGGGCGGTCCGAACAGGCGGGGATTTTGTAGGTGGAAGGCGCATGGGTGCGCAGGCGGCCGGCATCGTCCCAGACGAGCTCTTCGGTGGTGAGCCAGCCTGCCCCTTGGACATAGGCGCCTTCGACCTGCCCGATGTCGAGCGCTGGATTGAGGCTCTTGCCCACATCATGGAGGATATCGGCACGGAGTATGCGGTTCTCGCCGGTAAGGGTATCGACGACGACCTCGGTGATCGCAGCGCCATGGGCGAAGTAGAAGAACGGGCGGCCATGGCCCGCGATGCGGTCCCAGCTGAGATCGGGGGTTTTGTAAAAGCCGGTGGCCGAGAGGCTGACGCGGTTCTGATAGCAGGTGGCGGCGGCCTCGGCGAAGCTCATGCTTTCGCGGCCGATCTGGACGCGGCCATCGCTAAATTGCACTTTGTCAGCGGTTGTTTGGTGGAGCGCAGCCAGAGCCTCGGCCATGCGGTCACGGATGGTGTCGCAGGCGATCTTGGCGGCCATGCCGTTGAGGTCAGAGCCGGATGACGCGGCGGTGGCGGATGTATTGGGCACTTTGGCGGTATCGGTCGCGGTGATCTTCACCAGCGAGGGATCAACACTGAAGCGGGACGCGGCAACTTGCGCTACCTTCTGAAAAAGGCCCTGGCCCATTTCAGTGCCGCCGTGGTTGAGGTGGATCGAGCCGTCTTGATAGACATGCACCAGCGCACCGGCCTGATTAAGATGGGTCAGGGTGAATGAAATGCCGAACTTTACCGGAGAATAGGCGATGCCGCGTTTCATCAGCGGGTTGGCGTCGTTCCATTCTGCGATTTCGACGCAGCGGGCGGAATAGTCGCTTTGCGCCACCAAGCGCTCGGTCATTTCGTGCAGGAGGAAATCGCGCACTTCCATCCCGTAGGGGGTGGTATTGTTGGTAACCTTTCCGGCGCGGACATCGGCCATCGGAGCATAAAAATTCGTCTGCCGAACGGAGAGCGCATCGCGGCCAAGGTAATGCGCGATATGATCCATCACCCGTTCGATGCCCAAGACGCCCTGCGGACCACCGAAGCCACGATAGGCGGTGGCGGATTGGGTGTTGGTCTTGAGCCGGTGAGAGGTGATGCGGACGTGGTCCAGCAGATAGGCGTTATCTGCGTGGAGCATCGCGCGGTCGGCGACGGGGATCGTGAGGTCGAGCGCCCAGCCGCCACGGGTGAACTGCTCGAAGGTGATGCCGGTTATGCGGCCCTCGTCATCGAAGCCGACGTCATAATCGATGCGGAAGTCGTGGCGCTTGCCGGTGATGACCATATCGTCGTCGCGGTCATAGCGCATTTTGCAGGCGCGGCCGGTGGCGCGGGCGGCAATGGCGCAGGCACAGGCAAGTGCGTTGCCTTGGCTCTCTTTGCCGCCGAAGCCGCCGCCCATGCGCCGCGCTTCGACGCGCACAGCGTTCATCGGGACGCCAAGGGCTTCGGCCACTTTGTGCTGAATTTCGGTGGGGTGTTGGGTGGAGGAATGCACCACCATATCGCCGCCTTCTTGTGGAAGGGCGAGGGCGGCTTGGCCTTCGAGGTAGAAATGCTCCTGACCGCCCATTTCGAGCCGCCCTTGCAGGCGGTGGGTGGCGGAGGTGAGCGCGGTATCGGCGTCACCCTTGGTCCATGTGCGGGGGCCATCCTCGAAATAGCTGCCGGCGGCGAGGGCGTCATCCACTGTCAGGATCGGGGTTTCGGCCTCATAGCTGATCTCGGCCAGCCGCGCGGCGCGGCGGGCAGCGTGATGGGAGGATGCGACCACCAGAAAGATCGGTTGACCGACATAATGGACCGTGCCGTCCGACAGGAGCGGCTCGTCGTGGATCGAGGGGGAGACATCATTGGCGAAGGGCAGGTCATCCGCCGTCAGCACCGCGACAACGCCTGACGCGGCGCGCACAGAAGCGAGATCAAGCGCGGTGATGCGGCCGCGTGCGACGGTCGAGAGGCCGAAGGCGAGGTGCAGCGTGCCAGCGGGAACTGGGATGTCATCAATATAGCGGGCTTGGCCGGTGACGTGCAGTGGGCCGCTGTCATGGGGGAGGGGCTTGTGGACGCTCATGGCTGCACCTCCAGCACATTCACCGTCTGACCGGCGAGATCGTAGAAGTAGCGGCGCAGCATGTTTTGTGCGGTTTCCAGCCGGTAAGTGGCGGAGGCACGCATATCGCTGAGAGGGGTGAAATCCTCAGCAAAGGCGTGAAGTGCGGCGGTGATGGTGGCGTCGGTCCACGGTTGGCCGATGAGTGCGGCCTCGACCGCGCTGGCGCGTTTGGGGGTGCCTGCCATGCCGCCAAAGGCGATGCGGGCGGCGGTGACGGTGCCATCCTCGATGGTCACGTTAAACGCGCCGCAGACGGCGGAGATGTCTTGATCGAAGCGCTTGGACAGCTTGTAGACCCGCAGGGCAGGCGCGGATTTGGGCAGGCTGACGCCGATGACCAATTCGCCTGCCGCGCGGTCCTGTTTGCCGTAGTCGATGAAGAAATCTTCGATTGGCAGGTCGCGGGTCACGTCGCGGTGGCGCAGGTGCAGGGTGGCATCCAGCGCGATCAGCACCGGCGGGTTGTCCCCGATGGGGGAGCCGTTGGCGATATTGCCACCGATGGTGGCGGCATTGCGCACCTGTTCGGAGGCGTAGCGGCGGATCATCTCGGCATAGGAAGGATGATAGACCTCCATCAGCTCACGCATGGTGGTCATGTTGACGCCAGCGCCGACGCGGATCAGATCGCCGGAGAGATCAACCTCGCGCAGCTCGGCGCATTGATTGAGGAAGGCGACCTTGGGCAGGTCGCGTTGCTGTTTGGTGACCCAGAGGCCGACGTCGGTCGCGCCTGCAATTAGCGTGGCGTCGGAGTTATCGGCGTACCAAGAGGCGAGCGCGTCGAGCGTGGTCGGGGCGATGTCGATTTCAGCGGCGTCGGTGCCGTGGAGATCGCCATCGAACCAATCGGGCGCTTGCACGCCTTCGAGGGATTCGGCCGCGCGGATGATCGGGGCATAGCCGGTGCAGCGGCAGAGATTGCCTGCCAGAACATTGTCGTGATCGGTGCGCCCCAGCTGATGGGCGGCGACCATCGACGCGATAAAGCCTGGTGTGCAGAAACCGCACTGCGAGCCGTGATGGGCGACCATGGCCTCCTGCACGGGGTGCAGTTCTCCATTCGGGCCGGAAAGCCCCTCGACCGTGCGGACGGATTTGCCGTGCAATTGAGGAAGGAACAGAATGCAAGCGTTGAGCGCCCGGGTGCCGCTGCCATCGCTGACAACAACGGTGCAAGCGCCGCAATCGCCTTCGTTGCAGCCTTCTTTGGTGCCTTTAAGATGATGATCCTCGCGCAGAAAATCGAGGAGTGTACGAGTTGGGGTGGCCGCAACCCGTACGGTCTCTCCGTTGAGAAGAAACGCGATCTCGGTCATGCCTGATCTCTGTCGCCTTCTGTTTTGCGGCTTTGCCGCTTTGCGCTGGTCCGATGCGACGTAAAACCAGCGCCCCCTGTTGTGACAAGCAGGAAAGCCCGACTTTGGCCGCAAGGCAAGTGTGTCACACCCAGAAATGGAAGAAAGACCTTCAAAAAATTGCGAATAGTCAAAAAAGAGGCAGAAAAAGCTATTAAGTTGAATGATATAGACAAGTTTCGCCTGAAGGGTGCGCGGTGAGTGGCAGCGGTGCGATTCCCGCTTTTCGATGGTCGAGGGGTGGGTTAGCTTGCAAGAATGACCAGTCTGCCGCGCTTTATCCACCTCAGAACCCACACGGAATACTCGCTTCTAGAGGGGGCGATTCCCGTCAAGATGTTACCAGAAATGGTGAAGGCGTTTGGCCAGCCTGCGGTGGCTGTGACGGACAGCAACAACCTGTTTTGCGCGCTCGAATTCTCGGAATACGCCAGCAAGGAGGGCATTCAGCCGATCATCGGCTGTCAGGTCGATCTGCAGTATATGGAACCAGAGCCGGGTAAGCGGCCCGAGGCACCGGCACCGGTGGTGCTGCTGGCGCAGTCGGAAGTGGGTTACATGAACCTGATGAAGCTCAACTCTGCGCTCTATGTGGATGCAGGGGGAGAGCTGCCGCATGTGACGCTGGATGATCTGCAACAATATTCAGCGGATCTGATCTGCCTGAGCGGTGGGCCGGATGGTCCTGTTGGGCGGCTGTTGCGGATGGGGCAGCGGCCCAAGGCACAGGCGCTGATGGAGCGGCTGGCGGGGATTTACCCAGATCGGCTCTATGTGGAGTTGCAGCGACACCCCACCGAGGACGGGCTGCCGCAAGCGGAGCGGGATTCGGAACGTGGCCATGTGGAAATGGCCTACGAGATGGGCCTGCCGCTGGTGGCCACGAATGACGCCTATTTCCCGAAAACCGAGCTATACGAGGCGCATGACGCGCTGATCTGTATTGCTGAAGGCGCCTATGTAGATCAGCAGGAGCCGCGCCGTCGGTTGACCGCGCAGCATTATTTGAAATCCACCGAGGAGATGGCGACGCTATTTGCCGATCTCCCCGAAGCGCTGGAAAACACGGTTGAAATCGCCCAGCGCTGTGCGTTCAAAGCCTATAAGCGCGACCCGATCCTGCCGAAGTTCGCGGATGACGAGGTGGATGAACTGCGCCGTCAGGCCAAGGAAGGACTGGCCGCGCGATTGGCGGTGATTCCGCATGCGGCCTCAGTTGAGGAGTATGAAAAGCGGCTGGAGTTCGAGCTGGGCATCATCGAGGGGATGGGCTTTCCTGGATACTTCCTGATCGTTGCGGACTTCATCAAATGGGCCAAGGATCACGACATTCCGGTCGGGCCGGGGCGGGGTTCGGGCGCGGGTAGTCTCGTCGCCTATGCGCTGACGATCACCGACCTTGATCCGCTACGCTATTCGCTGCTGTTCGAGCGCTTTCTGAACCCTGAACGTGTGTCGATGCCGGACTTCGATATCGACTTCTGCATGGATCGCCGGGAGGAGGTGATCCAGTATGTGCAGGAGAAATACGGCCGCGAGAAAGTGGCGCAGATCATCACATTCGGCGCGCTGCTATCGAAGGCCGCTGTGCGGGATGTGGGGCGGGTGCTGCAAATGCCCTATGGGCAGGTGGACCGGCTTTCAAAGATGATCCCTGTGGAGGGGGTGAAGCCTGTTTCCATCGCCAAGGCGTTGCAAGACGAGCCGCGCCTGCGAGAAGAGGCGCGCAACGAGGAGGTTGTTGACCGGCTGCTGACCTATGCGCAGCAGGTGGAGGGGTTGTTGCGGAACGCTTCGACCCACGCTGCGGGCGTGGTGATCGGTGATCGTGCGCTCGACGAGCTGGTGCCGCTCTATCAAGACCCGCGCTCTGACATGCCCGCGACGCAGTTCAACATGAAATGGGTCGAGCAGGCGGGGCTGGTGAAGTTCGACTTTCTGGGCCTCAAGACGCTGACGGTGGTGCAGAACGCGATCAACCTGATCCATAAATCGGGCCGCCCGCTGCATGTGGCCGAGGATGGCAGCACCATCTACGAGCCGTTCGAGGGGGCCGAGAATGACATCGGGCAAATCCCCCTCGATGATGAAAAGACCTACAAGCTCTATTCCAGCGCCAAGACGGTGGCGGTGTTTCAGGTGGAAAGCTCGGGCATGATGGATGCGCTCAAGCGCATGAAGCCCACCTGCATCGAGGATATCGTGGCGCTTGTGGCGCTCTATCGCCCGGGTCCGATGGAGAACATCCCCACCTATTGCGAGGTGAAGAACGGGCAGAAAGAGCTGCAATCCATTCACCCGACCATCGACTATATTCTGGAGGAGACGCAGGGCATCATCGTCTATCAGGAGCAGGTGATGCAAATCGCGCAGGTGATGGCGGGTTATAGCCTTGGCGGTGCAGACCTTTTGCGCCGCGCGATGGGTAAGAAGATCAAAGAGGCGATGGACGCCGAGCGGCCGAAGTTCGTTGAAGGGGCGAAGGCGAACGGGGTCGACAATAAGAAGGCCACCGAGGTTTTCGACCTGCTCGAAAAATTCGCCAACTACGGCTTCAACAAATCCCACGCGGCGGCCTATGCGGTGGTGAGCTACCAGACGGCATGGCTCAAGGCGAACCATCCGGTCGAGTTCATGGCGGGTGTGATGAACTGCGATATTCATCTGACCGACAAGCTGGGCGTTTACTTTCAAGAGGTGAAAAAGGGACTGGAGCTGGATTACATCCCGCCATGCGTGAACCGCTCGCAGGCGACGTTTGACGTGGAGGAGGGCAAGCTCGTTTATGCGCTGGGCGCGCTGAAGAACGTTGGCGTCGAGGCAATGCGGCTGATCGTGGAGGGGCGCGGGGAGCGGCCTTTCGTGAACCTCTTCGATTTTGCGCGGCGGGTGGATATCAAGCGGATCGGTAAGCGGCCACTGGAGATGCTGGCGCGGGCCGGTGCGTTTGACCAGCTCGACAGTAACAGGCGGCGGGTGTTCGAGAGCCTTGATGCGCTGGCAGCCTATTCGGCGGCGGTGCATGAGCAGAAATCCTCGAATCAGGTGTCGCTGTTTGGCGAGGCGGGCGACGACCTGCCCGAGCCGCGCCTACCCAATCGGGATGACTGGTTGCCGGCTGAGCGGTTGGCGGAGGAATTCAAGGCGATTGGCTTCTACCTCTCCGGCCACCCGCTGGATGATTACATCGCGCCGTTGAAGCGTAAGGGTGTGCTGACCCTCGATGAGGTGACAGCGAAGGCCGAGCGTGGTGCCTGTATCGTCAAGATGGCTGGCACGATCGCGGGGCGGCAGGAGCGCAAATCGGCGCGGGGCAATCGCTTTGCCTTTGTGCAGCTGTCCGATCCGACAGGGCAGTATGAAGTGACCATGTTCTCTGACACGTTGGAGGCATGCCGCGATCATCTGGAGACGGGTTCGCAGGTGGTTTTGCAGGTGGAAGCCACGATGGAGAGCGACCAACTGAAGCTTTTGGCGCGCTCGGTATCCCCCATTGACGTGGCTGTGGCGGATGCTGGAAGCAGCGGTTTGCGGGTGTTCATCGAAGAAGAGGGCGCGATTACGACGGTGGCGACGGTGCTGCAAAACGCGGCGCGCGACAAAGTGCGCGGCGGGCGTGGGCCGGTCTATTTCTGCTTGATGGGGCATGGTCTGCCCGGTGAGGTGGAGATTGATCTGGGGCAGGAGTTCCCCGTGAATCCGCAGATCAAGGGGGCCTTACGCAGTTTGGGCGGGGTATTGGAGGTTGAGGAGGTCTGATCACCTCGGCTTTATGACAGCGGGTGGTTGCCTTCGGTGGGCTGGTGGCGCATGAAGCTGTCAGTTCATGACTGCCGGTTGAGTATTATGCCTTTCATTCGCTTTGTTGCCGCAGCCGTTGCGGGGATCGTTACCGCAAGCGGGATCGCCTTTGCCGATCCGAATTTCCCTTTTGAGGAGTTCCCCGAGCATTTGGCGGGTGTGGATACCGGCGTGTTGCTGCCGCCCGATACGTTCAAGGGTTATGTTGGGTCGCAGCAGACGGCGCCGAACACGACCTCCGGCACTGGCAAGCAGACCTATTTTGGCGGCGCGCGTTGGCGGCATGGCAACCAGCCACAAGCGGCGTGGAATATTCAGGTATTCGACGACCCGCCCAATACGCCGATCAACGGGCGGATGACCAACATCACCTATTTCTCGTTTGGGGGGGATTTGAAATTTCCGCTGACCGAGAGTGAAACGTTGTCAGCGGCGCTGCGGGTGGCTGCGGAGGCCGGTTTCTATCGCGCGGGCGGGCCGGATAACACCGCCAAGGGGCGACAGACCTATGGGTTCGGGGTGAGCCTGCCGGTGACATGGCGGCTGACCGAGCGTTGGGCGCTGGGCGCGGATGCGGGCGTGACCTTCCTGCCAGATACCCAGCAGGGCGAAACAGGATTTGGCAAACGGCTGACCGCTGGCGCAAGCGTGATCTGGCAGCCGGTGGACAGGCTCTTCCTCCATGCGGGCGCGAAGGGTGTGCGGCGTGAGCTGGGATCGGCCGCGATTGATGCGCCGAGCGCAACCGATCCGCAGATGCTGTGGTCGCTGGGCGGGCGCTGGGCGCTGACGCCGCAAATGGCGCTGGACCTTTATGCGACCAATGGCTTTGGCGTCTCGCCGATCACCGATGACATGCTGTTTTTCGCGGACAAGCAAAACCCTTCCTTCGGGTTGGTGCTGAGCTATGTGCCAAGCCGCCGTGATGAGCCGATCCCCCGCTATGCGCCGTTTGTCGAAGACCGCGTGGCGGCGCTGCGGCCGGAGGGCTTTGCCGATGGGATCACCATTACCAGCCCACAAACTTTGGCGCCCGATCAACTGCGGGTGCGGGCATCCTATACCGCGAGCGGGAATTATGCGGTGTCGGGGTATTTTACCACCGATCCTGATATCCAGTATGATGTGACGCTGGAGCAATACGCGATTGATGCCGCGACGGGTTTCCGATCTGCGGCGGTGGAGGATCTGCGCTACCAGATCGGTGGGCGCTGGCAGGCGATGGATCAGCGCTATGGGCATCCTGTGAGCCTTGGCTTTCGCACGTTGGTGGGGCGTGACATCCGCAAGCCCACCACCGGCGTGATCTTTGGCGAGGCGATGGCGGCGCGGGAGTTTGGCGACTGGGGGCAACTGGTGCTCAACCCGCGCTATGGCGCAACAGGTTATGGCGGGCGCTACGGAATTGGTCTTGGCGCTTCGGTGGCGCTGGGCGAGCGGACGGTGGTAATGGGCGAGTACAGCTACACTGGCCCTGCGCATGGCGATGTTTGGGCCGTGGGCGTGCGGCATGATCTGGCGGGCACCCCGCTAAGCGTCGAAGCCTTTGCCACCAATGCGGCAGGGCGCGAGGGGATCGGCTCGGTTCTGGCGCGCGGGAGCGCTGATTTTGGCGTGGCGCTGCACTGGGAACGCCGGTTGGGCTGGTTCTGAGTTTTGTGTCAAACATGTAAAAACCCCTGATAAACGGCGAAAAGCCGCTCTGCGCACTTGGTGTTTAGAGGGATGCAGGGTAGAGAGAGCGCGAAGCAACGCACCACATCGGGGTCTGACTTGAAAGAACGTGTCGATACGCTGATCAAGGAGCGCGCTCCGTGGCTGTACAATGGCAAGTGGTATGTCGGCGTGATCAAGCGGAGCCTAGAGCTGCTGCTGGATTACGACCGGACGCTTGAGCGGGGAAACCGCTACAAGGATCTGCCGCTAGACGGAATCATGCGCGAACTGGAAGAACTGATCGCGCGGAAGGTCGAGATTTCGGGGTTGGAGAACCTGCCCCAAGACGGGCCGGTGCTGATCGTTGCGAACCACCCTACCGGCATCGGTGACGGGATCGTGCTCGAACATGTGTTCGGCAAGGTGCGCAAGGATGTGCGTTATTTTGCCAATGGAGACATTAATCGCGTTCTGCCGCAGTTTGAGCAGATCGTTATTCCGGTCGAGTGGCGTACCCAGAAGCGCAGCATGTCGGCGATGCGCAAGACGCTCGAAGCCTATAAGAGCGCGTATGATGCGAATGCGCTGTGCGTGATTTTCCCCTCTGGCCGGATTGCCAAGCGCCGTGGCCGGTGGCTGCACGAGCGGGAATGGATGGCAGGAGCCGCGACAATCGCGCGCAAATACAAGGTGCCGGTGGTGCCGGTTAATGTGCAGGCGAAGAACTCGTGGTTGTTCTATCTTTTTGACTTTTTGCACCCAACCTTGCGCGACATCACGCTGTTTTACGAACTGCTGAACAAGGGCAAAGAACCCTTCAAAGTCACCATCGGGGCGCCGATCTCATCTGAGTCGTTGCCGCGCAATCCTGATGATGCGATCAAGCATTTGCAGACAGCGACGCTGAACCTGCCGCCTGAAGGCTTTGCCTTGGAGGGTTTGCTGCGAGTCTCTAAAACACCGCTTGATCCGGCGCTTGAACGGCGGCGCGGCTATGCGGGTGCTGTGCCATCGCCGTCGCCCTCGCAGGGCGGCTGATCACTCGACGCGCTCAGCTGCGACGCGGAAGAACAGGAGCCGCGTGGCGATCCGCTGGAGCGTGCCTTCACCATCGAATGTGAGCGTCAGTGGCAGGTCTTTCAGGCCGACGATTCCACCATGCCCCGGCCCTGCGACGATTTCATAGCGGCCTTTGCAGACGCTGTTTTCACCTTCAGGCTCGGGTGGTGAGAGGGTGATGTCGACGATCCGGCGACCATCGTAGAAGGACCGCGTTTCGCCGCAGCGGGAGAGGTCGAACAGCGACACAAGTGCTTCGAGCGGCGAGGCAACCGGGCGATCGATGCGTGTAATATCGCTCATCTCGGTCAGGTCGGCGGCGGGTTTGATCACGGTTTCGGTGACAGTGTCGCCCGAAAAGGCCAAACGGTAGTAGCGGGTATCGCCATCTGCGGCGATCCTGTCCGCAAGGAAACTGCGATTGCCGACGCCACGCTGCAAATCCGTTCGCGCGACATAGGTTCCATTGAGGAAGCCGAAGGGCATGTTGTCGGTTTGAGAGTCGAGCCAATGTGCGCCATCGGCTGCGATATTGAGGGTCATGCGCCCGACATCCGCGCCGAAACCCTTGAAGTTAAAGCTCTGCGGCTCGGCGGTCAGCGGGGTGGCGGCGAGGCCAGCAAAGAGTAACAGCAAGGGGCGCAGACGGATCATAACGTACGCTACCAATGCGGGGGCTTCTGATCCGCGAGCGGTACGGAGCTGGAATCGGCGATCTCGCGTTCAGCCTCGCGCTCCATCAAGACCTCGACACGGCGATAGGTAATGGCCAGTTCCTTAGCCTGGCGGGCAACCTCGTCGGAGAGGTCTTCGACCATGCGGGTGAGGTGGGCGATCCGTTCTTCGAGGGCGGTAATATCGGTCATGATCCTGAGATAACCAGTTTTGCCCTTTCCACAAGCGGAATCAGCGGCATCGCCCGTTGCCCCGCATCGCCATGCAGGGTAAAGGCTGGCGCGACCAAGACCTGAGGTTCCGATGGCAAAGCAGAAGAAACAGCCCCGGCCCAAGGCGATTACGCCAAAGGGCTTTCGCGATTATTTTGGCGCTGAGGTGACAGAGCGCGCCGAGATGCTGCAACAGATTGCGGGCGTGTATCATCGCTACGGCTTCGATGCGCTGGAATCGAGCGCGGTGGAAACTGTCGAAGCTTTGGGGAAATTCCTGCCGGATGTGGACCGCCCGAACGAGGGTGTCTTTGCTTGGCAGGAGGATGACAGCGACTGGGTGGCGCTGCGCTATGACCTGACCGCGCCGCTGGCGCGGGTTTATGCACAGTACCGCAACGACCTGCCGACGCCCTACCGCCGCTATGCGATGGGGCCTGTCTGGCGCAACGAAAAGCCGGGGCCGGGGCGGTTTCGGCAGTTCTATCAATGCGATGCAGATACCGTTGGCGCGCCGAGCGTCGCTGCTGACGCCGAGATTTGCGCGATGCTCAGCGATACGCTGGAAACCGTTGGCATTCCGCGCGGAGATTATGTGGTCCGTGTCAATAACCGCAAGGTGCTGAACGGCGTGCTGGAGGCGATGGGCCTTGGCGACGATCAGGATCGCAAGGATGCTGTTCTGCGCACCATCGACAAGTTCGACAAGGTGGGCGAGGACGGTGTGCGCCAGCTTTTGGGCAAGGGGCGGCTTGATGCCTCGGGCGCGTATATTGACGGGGTTGGCTTGAGCGATGCGGAAATGGCCCCAGTTCTTGGCTTCATCAACTACTTTGCTTTCGTTCAGAACAAGCTTTCCTTAGAAGCAAGCCAAGCATACGACGAGGGAAATGCAGGACGGGGCGAGCAATTGGATCGCGCGCGCTATTGCGTTTCGCCTGAGTTCAAAGACGATCCCGTTTCATCTGACCCAGAAGCACTTTCGATCTGGAACTCTCGCGTCTTCAACCACCTGAGAGATATTGTTGGGTCTTCGGATATTGGGTTCTCTGGCGTCGAAGAACTTCGCGAAATGTTCGAACTGTTGCAGGCGCAAGGCTATGGTGCAGATCGAATTCGGGTCGACCCCTCTGTCGTCCGCGGCCTTGGCTATTATACCGGCCCTGTGTTCGAAGCGGAGCTGACCTTTGAAATCCTCGATGAAAAGGGCCGCCCGCGGCAGTTCGGCTCGGTCGCTGGTGGCGGGCGCTATGATGATCTGGTGAAACGCTTCACGGGGCAGGAAGTGCCTGCGACGGGTGTATCCATCGGGGTGGACCGTTTGCTTGCTGCGCTGCGGGCGAAGGGGCGGATCGGAGCGGATGCGGCGCAGGGGCCGGTGGTTGTTACCGTGATGGATCGTGACCGGATGGCCGACTATCAGGCGATGGTGGCCGAGCTGCGCAATGCGGGCATTCGGGCCGAGGTCTATCTGGGCAATCCGAAGAACTTTGGCAACCAGTTGAAATACGCCGACAAGCGCAATGCGCCGGTGGCGGTGATCGAAGGCACGGCGGAAAAGGATGCCGGCGTGGTGCAGATCAAGGATTTGATCCTTGGTGCCGAAATCGCCAAGAGCGCCAGCCTTGACGAATGGAAAGACCGCCCGAGCCAATACGAGGTCGCGCGGGGTGATCTGGTGGCGAAGGTACGGGAAATCCTCGACGGGCAGGGTGGATCGTGACCATTTCGGCGGCAGGACGGGCGGAAGCGGCGCGGATCGCCGCGCAGTTCGCGGCGGCGGGAGCGCTGCCGGTGGAAGCGGCGATATTGCAGCCCGCCGATACGCTCTTGGACCTATATGGTGAGGACATCCGCGCGCGGGCCTATGTGACGGCTGATCCGCTGGCGGGCGAGTTGATGCTGCGGCCCGATTTCACCGTGCCGGTGGTGCAGATGCATATGGAAAGTCAGGCGGAGCCTGCCCGCTATACCTATTGCGGCGAAGTGTTCCGCAAACAGGAAAGCGACGAGCGTCGACCGCATGAATTCTTGCAGGTGGGTTACGAGGTGTTTGACGGTAAAGCCCCTGCGCAGGCGGATGCGGAAGTGTTCGCGGTGATCGCCAAGGCGCTCGACGGTTTGTCGCTGCGGGCGGCAACGGGGGATTTCGGGATTTTGATGGCCGCTGTGAGCGGGCTGGCAACCAGCGAGGCCCGCAAAGCCGCGCTGATGCGTCATTTGTGGCGGCCGCGGAGGTTCAGGGCGCTGTTGGATCGCTTTGGTGGAAAGATCGCTCCACCTGCGAGCCGTATAGCGCTGCTGAACGCGGATGATCCGTTCGCCGGTTCTGGCGCGGAATTTGGCCTTCGGAGCCGTGGTGAGGTGGAAAAGCGGATCGATGCGCTGCGGCAGGACACGGCGCTGTCCCCGATTTCTGCTGAGGAGATCTCTCTGCTCGATATGATCCTCTCGCTCAGGGAAACGGCGCAAAACGTGCTGGCGAACTTGCGTGATATTGCGGTGGATCTGCCTGCCATCGGCGCTGCGGTGGATCGCTTGGAAGAGCGCCTTGAAGCTATGGCGGCGCGTGGCATCGACGTGGCGACGCTGGAGTTCGAAGGCAGCTACGGGCGCACGTCGATGGAGTATTATGACGGCTTTGTCTTTGGTTTCTATGCGGCTGACAGGCCCGACCTGCCGCCGGTAGCGACGGGCGGGCGCTATGATGCGCTGACGCGGGTTCTTGGGCAGGGGCGTGCTGTACCTGCCGTTGGCGCGGTGATCCGGCCGGAGGTGGTTGTGAGCCTCGGGGAGGGCGCGGCATGACGATCAAGCTCGGTGTGCCGTCCAAGGGGCGGCTGATGGAAAAGACCTTTGACTGGTTCGGATCACGGGGCGTTGCGCTCGCCAAGACCGGATCGGAACGGGAATATTCTGGCGTGGTCGAAGGGGTAGAGGGTGTCGAGCTGGTGCTCCTGTCGGCTGGCGAAATCCCCCGTGAACTGGCCGCTGGCCGCATTCATCTAGGGGTGACGGGCTCTGATCTGGTGCGCGAGAAGCTGGCGAATTGGGGTGCGCGGGTCAAGGAAGTGGCACCGATGGGGTTTGGCGGTGCTGACCTGATTATCGCGGTGCCGAATTTCTGGGTTGATGTGGATACGCTTGATGACCTCGACGCGGCTGCGGCGGCGTTTCGTAGAGCGCACGGATTCCGCTTGCGGATTGCCACGAAGTATCACCGGCTGGTGCGGGATTTCCTGCAAGCCAATGGTGTGGCCGATTACCAGTTGGTCGATAGCCAAGGCGCCACCGAAGGCACCGTGCGCAACGAAACGGCCGAGGCGATTGCGGATATCACCTCGACCGGAGAGACATTGCGTGCGAACGGGTTGAAAATCCTGTCAGACGGATTGATCCATTCAAGCCAAGCGACACTGTTCAAAAGCCGCGCGGCGGATTGGGACGGGGACAACCGCGACATTTGGCGGAATCTGGAGCAAGTGCTGGGCGTCTGAGCCGCTTGCTTACCAGTTGCGGCAGCGCTGGAGGCTTGTCCGGTGAAGTGCATCACTTGCGTCGATGCTCAGGGGCATGCTGTGCGCGGCGGTGAGGTCGTTTTCAGTCAGGCCGATATCTTTCAGATTGCGGGCGTCCAGCTCTCGCAGGGCGCGGGCATCTGACTGGCGGCGGCGCAGTTCGTTGGCGGTAGCAATCAGGCGGTGCCAAAGGAGCCGGGCGGTGGCCTTCTCATGGCGGGACGGGATGAAGATATTGGTGGTGAAGCTGGTCATTGTCAGTCTCCTCGGGTTGCGTTTCGTGATGCACCCAGACTGACCGGGAAGCGCCTTTTTCGGGTAGTGCAGGAAATGAACTCTCGCCGGTACAGATTGTGAACTGGATCGCGCTGGAGGGGTTGTGGCACTCTATGACCATGGAGGTGCCGATCATGAACAAGAAGCCATACGGACTTATTTGCCCGATAACGCGTGCCTGTGACGTTCTCGAGCCGCGCTGGACGATCCTGATCGTATCGGAGATCTGGGCCGGATCGACGAAGTTCAACGAGATCCGGCGTGGTGTTGGCAGCATTTCTCCCGCGCTGCTCTCGAAACGGCTGAAAGATCTGGAAGAGCTTGGCATGATCGAGCGGGTCGAAGATCCGGCGACGGGTGCGGTTGATTACATCCGGACGCAAATGGCGATTGATCTGGAACCTGCGCTGAATGCGATGGCGGTTTGGGCGCAGAAATATATCGAGGCCGAGATCGCGTGCGAGGCGAACCTCTCCTCGCTGACGTGGAAGATGCGGAAATATATCGTGCCGGAAGAATTGCCCCAGCGCCGCGTGGTGATCCGGTTTCATTTCAAGGATGACGATCTGGACTATGACACCTACTGGATCGTTGTGAAGCCGGGGGAGCCGGTGCAGATTTGCTCCTCTATCCCCGGATTTGAGGTTGATCTGTGGGTCGAGACGACGGTTGCATCGTTGAGCGCGGTGATCTTAGCCCGTTCCACCGTTGCGCGCGAGATCGAAGCGGAGCGGATGTTCGTCACGGGCGACGCGTTGCTGGCGCGGACGATGCAGCGCTGGCTCTATGTGACGACGATTATTCCTGATGGTGGCCCGCGCCCGTTTATGGCGGGTGAGACGCGGCAATCAGAGGTGATGCAGCACTAGTCGGTTGCGAGGGCTTTGCCCGCGATCATTTCACGGTCGATTTCGGCTGCTTCGCTGACCCAAGCCTTGAAGGCTTCGACCTTGGGCGCGGTCCAGACCTCCTGACTGGCGATGAGGCAGATCTCCCCGCGCGGGGACTGTGCTGCCATATCGGGGAAAGGCGCGACGAGTGCGCCGGAGGTCAGTTCGTCTTTGCATAGGACGAGATCAGCCATGACGACGCCGATACCCATGACGGCGGCCTTTGTCGCCATATCGAGATTGGGAAACTGTTGGCCCGCGTTTGGATTGATGCCGGCCTCAGGGAAACAAACGGCCCACTCTCTCCAGTCTTCGTGGGTTTTTGACTCATGAAGCAACTCGCAGGCGGCGAGTGAGGTCGGGTCCGCCATTGGGTGCGCACGGAGATAATCCGGCGCACAGGCGGGAATCATGGTGATGGGGAAGAGGGGCAGTGTCTCCACCGTTTTGGCGCGTGATGGCCAGTTGGTGACTGAAAAGGCGACATCCACCTCCTGCGGCGCAAAGCCACCATTGGGATGAAAGTCGGTCGTCAGTTGGAGCTGGATGTCAGGGTGGCGTTCGCGAAAGCTGTCGAGCTTTGGGATCAGCCAGCGGATCGATGTACCAGGGGGGCAGAGCACCCGCAGAACCGACGCATCTGAGGCGAGCTTTTGAGCCTCCGCCGAAATCATTGCGAACGCATCTGCCAATACCGGCTGGAGCCGCCTGCCAGCGGGGGTCAGACGGACGCCTTGGGCATGGCGAACGAAAAGCTGAACGCCGAGATGATCCTCGAGAAGTTTGACATGGCGGCTGATGGCGCCGCGCGTAACGTGCAATTCCTCCCCCGCCGCAATGAACCCTTGGTGGCGGGCGGCGGATTCAAAGGCGCGTAGGGCGTTGAGAGGTGGCAGTTTCAACATAGCATAGGTTCAATTTATCTGATCCTAAGGATACAGAAACTTGGTTTGTTTGCAATGTTCTGGTCTGCGATAATCAACAAAAATGGGGATATATCGCAAATGCAGAAAGTTTTTGTACTTCCACGTCATCACAAGTTGTTCAGTTTTTCTTTCATCGAGACGTTTGGGGGATTTGCCTTTTTCAAGCGTGGGGATGATCAGGGTGATCCTTTTCAAGATGACCTAAAGCGCTTGGCCGAGGCCGCGCCGCATGTGCTGGAAGATATCGGATTTGCGCGGAGCATCTCTCCGGCCGGCGAAACCGTTTGGCGCCGAAACGGAACATCTGCCGTGATCCGGCGTGGCGGCGGGCGCGTGAGCGTGGATGCGGGGTGAGGGAGGTTTGCTACAGCACGCCGATTTTGGCGAGTTCCGCCGATAGCTGCGGGGGGATGGCCTCCTCGCCGGCGCTGCCTTGGGTGCGCAGGTCAGCAGGGGCGTCGGCGGGGCTGAGGTAGCGCCAGCCCTGAAAGGCGCGTTTCTGTGTGGGATTAACGCGCACCAGCGTCGGATCGAGCACAATGGCGCAGCGGCGGACGCCATCGCTGCCATGCACCTCGTCGAGCCGGACGATGCGCTGGCGACAGAGGATCACCCCCTTGATGACCCAATATATCGAGCCGCCGTTCAGGATCTCTTTCTCGCGTTTTGGCCACATGCGGGTGACGTGGCAGGGCAGGCCATCCGGCCCTTTGGCGCGGGGTGAACTTTGCCAAGCAGCAAGATCGGCAATCGCTTCAGTGCCGACGGAGAGTTTGACCAGGTGGGTGTAGTTGCTCATTGGCTTCCTCGCGAGAAGACGTCAGCCTAGCGTGCCTTAAACGAAGATCAAGGGGCGCCACCCCCTATATAGTGTTTGACCCTGAGAAATCTTCTCAATATCTTCTGGGCCTGCTTCCCCTACTCCTGCCAGAGGATCGACCCTATGAGCCGTTTTGCTGCCCCCATCGCTGAACAGATTTGGGATATGAAATACCGTTTCAAAGAGGCGGATGGCACAGCGATAGATGCCAGTGTCGAGGACAGCTGGCGGCGTATTGCGCGGGCGTTGGCGGCGCCTGAATCGAAGCCGGAAGCGTGGGAAGACACCTTCTATGCCGCTTTGGAGGATTTCAAATTCCTGCCAGCAGGCCGGATCACCGCAGGTGCGGGAACGGCGCGCTCGGTCACATTGTTCAACTGTTTCGTCATGGGAACGGTGCCAGATACGATGGGCGGCATCTTCGACGCGCTCAAAGAGGCTGCGCTCACCATGCAGCAGGGCGGCGGAATCGGCTATGATTTCTCGACCATTCGACCGCGCGGCGCGATTGTGAAGGGCGTGGCTGCGGATGCGTCTGGCCCGCTGTCTTTCATGGATGTGTGGGATGCGATGTGCCGCACGATCATGAGCGCAGGATCGCGGCGCGGCGCGATGATGGCAACGATGCGGTGCGACCACCCCGATATTGAGGATTTCATCACAGCGAAATCCGATCCAGCGCGGCTGCGGATGTTTAACATGTCGGTTCTGGTGACGGACCCGTTCATGGAAGCGGTGAAAGCGGATGGCCCTTGGGAGCTGGTGTTTGACGGCAAGATCTACAAGACGGTCGAGGCGCGTGCGCTGTGGGATCAGATCATGCGCTCAACCTACGACTTTGCCGAGCCCGGGGTGATTTTCATCGACCGGATCAACAAGATGAACAACCTCGCCTATTGCGAGACGATTGCCGCGACGAACCCTTGCGGCGAGCAACCGTTGCCGCCCTATGGTGCTTGTCTCTTGGGGTCGATCAACCTTGCACGGTTGGTGGCAGACCCGTTTGAAACCAACGCCAAGCTCGACATTGACGAGATGAGCAGCCTTGTCGCCACCGCCGTGCGGATGATGGACAACGTGGTTGATGCGTCGCGGTTCCCGCTTCCGGCGCAAGAGGCCGAGGCGCAGGCGAAGCGCCGGATCGGGCTGGGTGTGACGGGACTGGCCGATGCGCTGTTGATGATGGGCTTGCGCTACGGGTCGGAGGAGGCCGCCGCTAAGACCGAAGAGTGGATGAAAGCCATCGCGCGCGCGGCGTACTCGGCAAGTGTTGAACTGGCCAAGGAGAAGGGCGCCTTCCCGCTTTTTGATAAGGAGAAGTACCTCGCCTCAGGCGCACTTGAAGAAATGGATGAGGATGTGCGTGCAGCAATCGGCAAGCACGGCATTCGCAACGCGCTGCTGACCTCAATCGCGCCGACGGGTACGATCAGCCTTTATGCAGGCAACGTATCGAGTGGGATCGAGCCTGTCTTTGCCTATGCTTATAAGCGTAAGGTCTTACAGAAAGACGGAAGCCGGACTGAGGAAGAGGTTGTCGATTACGCAGTGCAGATGTGGCGCGACAAGTTCGGTGATGCGCCGTTGCCTGACTATTTTGTCAATGCACAAACGCTGGCGCCGCTCGACCATGTGCGGATGCAGGCGGCAGCACAAAAGTGGATCGACTCAAGCATTTCCAAGACGATCAACTGCCCCGAAGACATCGATTTCGAAGCTTTCAAGAGCGTCTATATGGAGGCCTATGAGACGGGCTGTAAGGGCTGCACGACCTATCGCCCGAACGATGTGACCGGCAGTGTGCTGAGTGTGTCAGAAGACAAGACGCCAGCCGACAGCCCCGCGCCCGTGCGGGAAAATGGTGATGTAATCTATATGTCCGAGCCGCTGGACCGGCCACAGGAGCTGGAAGGTGCCACCTACAAGCTGAAATGGCCCGATAGTGAGCATGCAATATATATCACCATCAATGACTTGGTGGTGGGCGGGCATCGCCGGCCATTCGAGGTGTTCATCAACTCAAAGAATATGGAACATTATGCATGGACCGTGGCGCTGACGCGGATGGTGTCAGCGGTGTTCCGGCGCGGGGGCGATGTTTCCTTTGTGGTTGAGGAGCTGAAGGCGGTGTTCGATCCGCGCGGCGGGGCATGGATGAAGGGCAAATATGTGCCGTCCATTCTGGCGGCCATTGGTGGCGTGATCGAAAAGCACATGATCGCCACCGGATTTTTGGCGGGCGAAGGGCAGGGGCTGAAAAGCGATCCGCAATCCGAGGTGGTCAACCTCGATGCGCCGCGCGGAAAGGCCTGCACCTCCTGCGGATCTTACGAGATGCGGATGGTCGAAGGCTGCATGACCTGTGCATCCTGCGGCTACTCCAAATGCGGCTGATCGCGCCAACATACACCATATAGTAGTTAAGAAACGCTTGCTCCTCACCCTATGGTTACGCCATAAGGGAGGAGCCGGGGGGGCAAAAACGGAGCAAGCGATGAAGCTGGTGCGTAGTTTTGCCGTTGTGGGCGCTTTATTAATTGGAAGCGGTGCCGCCGCTGAGGGAATCTGGAGCGCTTTTGGCGCGCTCGAGGGGCATAGCACACTCGGATACGGGCGGATGTTCAGCAATGACTTCTTTGGCGATGGCGGGGACCGTTGGCGGACTGGCTCGTACAGTTTCTCGATTCTGCGCGGCAAAGGCTTCACCGGAGAGGCGCCGGACAGTCCCTTCGAGCTGATGGAATACCGTCTGCGCAGCGAGATCATCGCCCCTTCAACGCTGAGCGGTGCGGGATCGGATGACCGCCCCTATGTCGGTGCCATATCAGCGGGGGTATTGACCCATTTCCAGCCGGTGACCGGATTGAACATGCGCGCAGGTGCGGACCTGATTGCGGTTGGTCCACAGAGCGGGATGTCGCGATTGCAATCGGGCTGGCATGATCTGTTCAGCTTACCTTCGATTTCTGACGCGGTTCTGGATGCGCAGCTTGCCAATGCCTTCCATCTGGCGGGGTCTGTCGAGATCTCACATGAGTACAAAGTCAATGATCGCCTGACTGTCCGCCCCTTTGCCGAAGGGCAGCTTGGCTCTGAGCAGATCGCGCGGGTGGGGACGGATGTGATCATCGGCAGTGTCGGCCATGAGGACTTCTATCTGCGGGATGTTGTCACCGGCCAGATGTCGCGGGCGATTGAGGGGCCAGCGGGTGGCTTTGGCTATATTCTTGGCGCTGATGCGGCCTATGTCAGTGATAGTATTTATTTTCCTGCGGCAAGTGGCTTGGAAACCGAGGCGCTGCGGTATCGCGCGCGGGCTGGCCTGCACTGGCAGATCGCGCCGGATATGTCGTTCTTCTACGGGCTGACCTATCTGTCGAAGGAAGTGAAAGGCCAGCCTGAGGGCCAATTTCTGGGATCTTTGAAGCTCAATTTCAACTTCTGATGCCCCTCGCGGGGCTTTGGCTCAAATCAAGGCTTGATCCGAACGAATCATCACTGCTATCCTTTTGAGACAAAAGCTACGCAAAAGACGTAGCGCTTTTGAGGCAGAGCAGGATGAAAACGGGCTTTCGTGGCACGTTTGTCATTTCCTGGTCGCAAACAGAAATAGACGGCCTTTGGTCTGCGCCAATGGATGCTCTTCGTGTGGGTACCGGCTGGCGGTGGACCGGCGAGGCTGTGCGTGTGGATGGTCCCAGCGGCGTGTTGCCGTTGGGAGATGCGGCTGGGTCGGCAGACTTGCGCAGACGTGCGGCAATGACCGTGCGGCGCTTGCTAAAGGCGGTTGAGGCGGATCTTACGCGGCTTGATGAGGTCGCGGTGGGGGATCCGCTTTTCGACGTTCATTTTGTTGTAACGGACGGGCGCAGCACATGGACTGTGACCATCTTGGGTGTGCAGGGCGGCAACGCGCCGCTTTTGATGTTCCACGGTGAAATCCCGCCTCGAAATGTCGATTTATGGGTGGTGGGGCACAATATCGACCTTGCTGCGCAAGAGGCGATCAAAGGGAAACCAGGCGGGGTGATCTGTTTTACGCCAGGTACGTTGATCCAGACACAGGACGGGCCACGGCGGGTGGAGGATCTGCGCGAGGGCAATCTGATCCAGACCAAGGACAATGGATGTGTCGAGTTGCTGTGGAAGGGTCATCGCCGGATCAATGGCGCGCGGCTCCACGCGATGCCGCAACTGGCGCCGGTGCGGCTTCGGGCTGGTGCGCTGGGTGAGAAGGTGCCGGATGCAGAGCTTCTTGTATCGCCGGATCATCGGATTGTGATTTCAGGCTTGCAGGCGCGGGCGCTGTTCAACGCGGATGAAGTGCTCGTGATGGCGCGCGATCTGGTCAACGACCATAGTATCCTGTTTGACCGGACGGTCCGCGAGGTGGAGTATTACCATTTGTTCCTGCCGAGTCATGAGGTCGTCTTTGCCAACCGGATCGAAACAGAAAGTTTCCACCCCGGCGCGGCGGATCTTTCGACGATCGAACCCTACGAACGGCAGCGGCTTTATGAACGGATGCCGGAATTGGTGGACGACCCGTATGCCTACGGCCATTTCGCCCGCCGGGCACTTTCGGCCAGTGAAGCGGCTGTTTTGCAATATGACACAGGGCGGCGCCCGATCTTTATGTGAGTGATAGAGGTGTTGACTCCCCGCGCGAGGCCTGTATACGCGCGGCTCTATTGGTGTTGGTGGCCCCCGCAAGGGGATGCCTGTCATGAGCCTAGCTCAAGAGGACAACGCCCTTCATAGATGCCGCATTGGGTGGCGTCGACCAAACGAAGGAGATCAGACGGTGACCAAACGCACCTCTGCCAAGTACAAAATTGACCGCCGGATGGGTGAAAACATCTGGGGTCGTCCGAAATCCCCCGTCAATCGCCGTGAATACGGCCCCGGCCAGCACGGTCAGCGCCGTAAAGGCAAGCTGTCCGACTTCGGTTTGCAGCTGCGCGCCAAGCAGAAGCTGAAGGGCTACTACGGTGATCTGACCGAGAAGCAGTTCCGCCGCATCTTTGGTGAAGCCGAGCGTCGTCGTGGCGATACTGGTGAAAACCTCATTGGCCTGCTCGAGCGCCGTCTGGACGCTGTTGTCTACCGTGCGAAGTTCGTGCCGACCGTGTTCGCTGCACGTCAGTTCGTGAACCACGGCCACGTCACCGTGAACGGCAAGCGCGTCAACATCCCGTCCTACCGTGTGAAGGAAGGCGATGTGATCGAAGTGCGCCAGAAGTCCAAGCAGATGGCTCTGGTTCTCGAAGCATCGCAGCTGCCTGAGCGCGATGTACCGGATTATCTCGATGTCGATCACTCCAAGATGACAGCGACCTTCGTGCGCCAGCCGGGTCTGTCGGATGTGCCGTATCCGGTACACATGGAACCGAACCTCGTCATCGAATTCTACGCCCAGAACTAAGGTTCACGGGCATCCGAGTTCAGGGCCGCGACGGGGATACCGCCGCGGCCCTTTTTCTTTGCCGGTTCTACTGGAAAGGGTGCCGAAGGGCCGCTAGAACAAGCCGGACGCCTGTGGAGACGAAGATCAATGTCAAAGATTACGCCACAACCCGGAATTATGGAGATCGCCCTCTATGAGAGCGGCGCTTCCACCGTGGCAGGTAAGAGTGAAGTTCTGAAGCTGTCTTCGAACGAAAACCCGTTCGGGGCAGGCGATGCGGCGCGAGATGCCTACCTGCGTGCAGGGCATGATCTGCACCGTTACCCGTCAACAGACCATGCAAATCTGCGAAAAGCGATTGCGGAAGTTCATGGTTTGGATGCTGACCGGATCATCTGTGGTGCCGGATCGGACGAGGTATTGCAGTTTGCGGCGCAGTGCTTCGCGGGGCCGGGGGATGAGGTGATTTACACCGAGCATGGGTTCTCCATGTATCCGATCCTCGCGCGGGCTGTGGGCGCAACGCCGGTTGAGGTGAAGGAAACCGACCGGACGGTCGATGTAGATGCGATCCTGAGGGCCTGCACCAAGAAAACTAGGATTGTATTTATCGCGAACCCCGCCAACCCGACCGGCACCATGATCCCAGATGCGGAAGTGGCGCGGCTGGCCGACAATCTGCCGGACGGCGTTTTGCTGGTGCATGACGGGGCCTATACCGAGTTTGTGGAAGGATCGGACGGCGGCGCGGCGCTGGTTGAGGCGAAAAAAAATGTGCTGATGACGCGCACCTTCTCGAAGATTTATGGCTTGGGCGGTTTGCGGATTGGCTGGGGCTATGGGCCAAAAGAGTTGATCGACGTGATGCAGCGGGTACGCCAACCGTTCAACCTTTCGGAAACGCAGTTGCGGGTTGCCGAAGCTGCGGTGCGCGATACGGCCTATACCGAGAAATGCCGCCTCGACAACGCACGGCTGCGGGAATGGCTGCGCAGCGCTCTTGTGGAAATCGGGGTAGAATGTGATCCGTCGCATGCGAATTTCGTTCTGGCGCGGTTTGCCGATGCCGATGAGGCGGATGCCTGCGACGCACATCTGAAAGAGGCCGGGATCATTGTGCGCCGCGTGGCCGGATACAAACTACCGAACTGTTTGCGCATCACTGTGGGTGACGAATCCGGCTGCCGCCGTGTGCTGCACGCGATTGCCCAATTCAAAGGGGTGCGCTGATGGCCGTGATCTATGACCGCGTGGCGCTGATCGGGCTTGGTCTGATCGCGTCGTCGATGGCGCATGCGATGCGCCGCGCGGGTGTGGCCGGCGAGATCGTGGGGACGGCCCGCTCGGATGAGACACGCCGGATCGCTGAAGAGATCAACCTCTGTGATCGCGTTGTTGCTACGGCGGCGGAAGCTGTCGATAGTGCTGACTTAGTGGTGCTTTGTGTGCCGGTGGGTGCGATGGAGGCGGTCGCCCAGGAAATCGCGCCAGCTTTGAAGGCGGGCGCGGTGGTGAGCGATGTCGGGTCGGTTAAACGCGCGGTGATCGAAGCTGTTGGTCCGCATTTGCCCGAAGGCGTGCATTTTATCCCCGCGCACCCGCTGGCAGGGACCGAGCACAGCGGCCCACGCGCGGGCTTTGCGGAGCTGTTCGACAATCGCTGGTGCATTTTGGTGCCGGAGGGCGCGGATGCAAGCGAAACGGTGAAGTACCGTGGCTACTGGGAAGCGCTCGGTGCGCATGTGGACGAGATGGAAGCGGAGCATCATGATTTGGTGCTGGCCGTGACCAGCCATGCGCCGCACCTGATTGCCTACACGATGGTCGGCGTGGCCGATGATCTGCGGCGGGTGACGGATAGCGAGGTCATCAAATATTCAGCGGCAGGTTTCCGTGACTTTACCCGCATTGCAGCGAGTGACCCGACCATGTGGCGGGATGTGTTCCTGAGCAATAAAGATGCAACGTTGGAAATTCTGGGCCGCTTCACGGAGGAGCTGTTTGTTTTGCAGCGGGCCATTCGTGCGGGGGATGGGGATCTTCTGCATGACTATTTCACCCGGACACGGGCGATCCGGCGGGGGATCATCGAAGCTGGGCAGGATACTGATGCGCCTGACTTCGGGCGCAGTGGTGCCAAGCGCTAACGCTGTAATCTAGAAGCGTGGCGCAGGGCCGAGCGGGATCGGGCCGATGGACATGAACCCGTTCTGGAACGCAAGAGGCAGGGTCAGCGTATCGTTGCCGCCGGCGAGCATTTCCGCCATATTGCGCCAAGTCGGAACGACGCCAGCGTCAATCCAACCCAATGCCTTAGCGATGGCGATCAGGCGCTCCCAATCCTGAATAACGAGATAAATGCGGCCTTCGGGAATACCGTTTGCGGTGATCGTCAGCGCGCCGGAACCAGAAAGCCGGAACCCGCCCCAGACGATTTGCGCGCTGTTCAACGTGATCTCCTGCACGGCACCGGTTGCTCCGTTGAGCGCGATGGGTGCTGCGTTTTTGAAGGTCGCGTCGACCGTGCTCTTGCCGAAGCTGGAGGGCAATTGGCCGGTTGGGTCGATTTGTTGTCGGAGCGTGTCCGGCAGGGTAAGCCCCTCGACGCTGAGGTAGAGGTCATAGGTTGCATCTACCGCCGCATTCGGGGTTTCGCGTAGGGCGAGCAGTATGCTTTCCGCGCCTAGGGACCAATCGTTTGCCCCGCTTAGCAGCAAAGGAGCGCTTTCGAGGGTTGCCGCGCTGAGGCTGGCGCTGCTGTCGAGATTGACCGACAGGCTAGCGCGCAGGCCGCGCGCGGCAAGGTCAAAAGCTGCTCCGCGAAGTGTAAAGCTCTGGCTTTCGGGCCAGACGGCTATAACCTCATTGGGGCGGTAGCTCAGCATGAGCGCTTGAAAGAACGGTGCGTCCCATTGGAAGCTGCGATCCGGCGAGGCAGCCGATAGCCGATCCGCGGTGACATCGAAGCGCGATGGGAAGCCGATGATGGACAAGTCGTCATAAGCGATTGCCCAGCCGTCATCCTGCATGCGGGAAAGACCGTTCTCGACCTGGGCAAGGAAGGTCGCGCGGGCGATGAACCAATAGCCGCCATAGAGTGTGGCGAGCGCCAGCACGAGGTAGGTAAGACGACGCATAAAGGCCCCTTTTCTCCGTCTGCGAGGCCGTGTTTAAAGGGGGGCGAATGCGAGGGCCAGAGCTATGACACTGTGGGTATTCGGATATGGGTCACTTTTGTGGGATCCGGGCTTTACGCCGAGCGAGACAGCGCGCGCGCGGTTGGATGGCTATCATCGCTCCTTTTGTATGCTTTCGATCCATCATCGCGGATCGGAGGAAGATCCCGGACTCGTGCTGGCGCTGGACCGGATGCGTGGTGGGCAGTGTGTTGGCTTGGCGCTGCGGGTGGCGGAGCATGAGCAAGAGCGCGTGCTCACTGAGCTGCGCGAGCGGGAGCTGATATCGTCTGCTTATTATGAGGATCGGGTGCCTCTTGCGCTGGATGATGGCCGCGAGATTGAGGCGCTGACCTATATCGTTGATACCGGTCACCGGCAGTATTGCCGTTTTGATCTGGAACGTCAGGCGCAGATCATCGCCCAGGCTGTTGGCGGGCGGGGGCCGAATGTGGATTATCTCAATAATACGGCAGCGCATTTGCGTGAACTGGGTATCGACGACGCGGAGATGCGCTGGCTGGTAAGACGGGTGGCCGAGCTGCGCGCAGATCAGTCATAAGTTATTAATTATCATTTGGGTTTTGGGCGTGGCGCGCCTATGGTCCTAGGAACAGTAAATACGAGGAACCTCAACAATATGGTCGTGAGGGAACCCGAGGCCGAGCCGCATTTTACGTTGCCGGTAAGACAGGTTTTGTCGATGCTGATCGCCATGGGGCTGATCGGTGCCGGTGTTTATTTCGGCTATGCCACGCTTTTGGCGATCTTTCAGTCGAACCTGTATCTGAATGGCCTGATCCTCGCGGTCTTTGCGATCGGGGTTTTGTCCTGTTTCCAGCAAGTCACGCAGATTTTTGGCTCTGTGCGGTGGATTGAAGGCTTTGCCAGTCAGGTGCTCGGGCATGAGATGGTCAAAGTGCCCGCACTGCTGGCTCCGTTGGCGACACTGCTGCGTGCGCGGGGGCGGATGCATCTGTCCTCCTCCTCGTCCCGCTCCATCCTCGACTCGGTGGGCAGCCGCATCGATGAGGACAGGGAGATCACTCGATATCTCGGAAATACGCTGATTTTCCTTGGTCTGCTGGGGACATTCTACGGATTGGCGACAACCGTGCCGGCACTGGTAGAGACGATCCGCTCATTGAACCCTGACGAAGCGGAAACCGGCGCTGTGGTGTTCGAGCGCTTGCAGGCAGGGTTGGAAGGCCAACTGGGTGGTATGGGAACCGCGTTTTCATCGTCGCTTCTAGGGTTGGCGGGATCGCTGATTGTGGGGCTGTTGGAGCTGTTCGCGAGCCACGGGCAAAACCGTTTCTATCGGGAGCTGGAAGAATGGCTGTCATCCATCACGCGGGTCGGGTTTTCGACCGGCGATGACGGGCATGAGGGTGACGGCAGCGCGGCGATGTCAGGTGTTGTGGAGCACCTCAACGAGCAGATTGAGGCGCTGCAATTGATGTTTACGCAGTCGGACATTGCCCGCAGCGCGGTTGAGGAACGGCTCGATCAAATCGCGACCTCGATGGATAATCTGGCGGCCAGTATCGGGTCTTCGACGGATGCGACTTTGCCAGCTGCTTTGGCGCGGGTGGCGGAAGGGCAGGAGGAGTTGATCCAGAAGCTGCGTGAAACCGGGCTGGACGGTATCGACGCCGAAAGCAGGATGCGTTTGCGCTCGATTGATGTGCAGTTGTTGCGGATCTTCGAGGAAATGAGCGCGGGAAGGCAGGAAACCGTATCGGAGATTCGCAATGAAGTCTCGGCTTTGACACGCTCTTTGCGGCAGGCGCGAAACGGTGGGCGCGGGGCACAAGGCGACCGCGACCGCGAGGCCTAAGAGATGGCGCTCAGTCGCAGATCCGGCAACCGTTTCCAGACCTCAATCTGGCCAGGTTTCGTAGATGCGATGACGGGGCTTTTGCTTGTCCTGATGTTCGTGCTGACCATTTTCATGGTGCTGCAATTCGTGCTTCAGGAGACAATCAGCGGGCAGGAAACGCGGCTTTCGGAACTGACGGCCGAGATCGCCTCGCTGACCGAAGCGTTGGGGCTGGAGCGCACACGCTCGTCCAACCTTGCCAATCAGGTCGGGAACCTCTCGACCTCCCTGAATGACATGAGCGAGCGTGCAGATAAGCAGGCCGCCTTGATTGCTGCATTGACGATGGAACGGGACAGGCAGGCGGCCGCATTGGCGGAGGCCGAAAACCGGATTACGGGCTTCGAAGCGCAGGTTGCAGGGTTGCTGGCGCAGCGAGCGGATTTGCGAGGATCGGTTGAGGCGTTGGAGGCGGAAAAGGCGAGCTTGCTTGATGAGCAAGAGGCGCTGAACCTTGCCTTAGCGCAGGCGCGGGACGAGATCGACTCGCAGGCGGAAGAAGCGCGTTTGGCCGCGGCGCGGCGCGAGGCGCTTGAGGCGATGATCGCTGATATGCAGAGCACTGCCGAGGCCAGCGCGGCGCAGATCGCGGCCCTTCTCGCGCAAGACGAGGAGCGCCTTGCCACGATCGAAACGCTGGAGAGCGAGGCCGTCGCCAGCGCTGAACAGATCAACGAATTGCTTGCTGCACGGGCTGCTGACCTTGAGGCGCTTGACGAAGTGGAAGCGGCGCGGTTGGCAGAAGCTGCTGCCGCGGAGGCCCTGCGGCGGCGGCTGGAGGAAGCGGACGCGGAACTGACCGCGATGACTTTGGCGCTCGAAGAGCAGCGGCAGAAGGCGGAAAATACGCTGTCCCTGCTGGCTGCGGCGGAAGCGGCGCGTGATACCCTCGACATGAAACTGGCGGCAGCGTTGTTGGCGCAGCAGCAAGCCGAGAACGATTTGCAGTGGTCGTTGAGCGAGGGTGATGATCTGGATGCGCGGTTGTTGGCGGCGTTGAGCTTGCAGGAGAATACGGCGGCCGAACTGGCAGCGGCTGAGACGGCACTGGAAGAAGCGGAAAACCAGCAGGAGGCGCTATCGGTTCGGCTTGCCGCGGCATTGGCCGCTGAGGAGGACGCATTGAGCGATCTGGATGCTGTGCGCAGGGCGATGGATGAGGCTTTGGCAGAGGCATCGGTGAGCCGTGAAGAGATTGAGGAACGGCTTGCTGCGGCGCTCTTGGCGAAGACCGCGCTTGAAACAGAGTTGAACGCCACCCGCGCCGCCGGTGATCGCAGCGAGGAAGAGCGGGCCAATCTAGAGACGCGCTTGGCAGAGGCCTTGTTGGCACAGGAAAGCTTGCAGGCGCGGGTACGGGCATTGTCGGAGAACCGCACCGAAACGGAAGCTGAGCGCGCCGATCTGGAAGCGCGGCTTGCCGAGGCGCTGGCCGCGATCGCTGCGGCGGAGGCGGAAACGCTCGATCAAATGACCGAGGCCGAACGACAAGCGGCACTGCTTGCGACAGCGCAGCGGGAGTTGGAAGACGAGAAAGAGATCTCGACCCGCAGCCAACGGCAGGTCACAGTGCTAAACCAGCAAGTTGCCGCGTTGCGGACACAGGTGGCGGAGCTGCAATCGCTGCTCAATCTGGCAGAAGAGGCGGATCGGGACTCGCAGGTGCAGATCGAGGCGTTGGGCAGCCAGTTGAACACCGCGTTGGCGCGCGTGGCGGCCGAAGAACGCCGCCGCCGAGAGCTGGAGGAGGCCGAGCGCCGCCGGCTGGAGGAGGAACGGGCGCGGCTGGAGGCGGAAGCGCAGAACCTTGCGCAGTATCGTTCCGAGTTCTTCGGCGAGTTGCGGCAGGTCTTGGCGGGGCAGGACCGGATCAGGATCGAAGGGGACCGGTTCGTGTTTTCGTCAGAAGTGCTATTCGCGCCGGGTAAGGCGGAGCTTTCAGAGCAGGGGCAGGCGGAAATTTCGGCTGTGGCAGAGATTTTACGCCGGATTTCCGGCTCGATCCCCGAAAATATCGATTGGGTGATCCGCGTGGATGGGCATACGGATAACGTGCCGATCCGCAACAATGCCGATTTTGCCAATAACTGGGAATTGAGCCAAGCGCGGGCGCTTTCGGTCGTGCTCTACATGATCGAGGAGGAAGGCATTTCGCCGCGCCGCCTTTCCGCTAACGGGTTTGGGGAGTTCCAGCCGCTGAATGCCGAGAACAGTGCCGAGGCACGGGCGCAGAACCGCCGGATCGAGCTGAAACTGACAGAGCGTTAGGACAAAAGAAAACGCCCGCCGTTGTCGGGCGGGCGTTTTATTGTCTGTGCGGTTATTCCGCCGTTAGGAGCGGGGGCTTGCGGCTCTTGCCGATTTTGCCCTGCTCGGGCGATTCGATCCGTAGATCTAGCGCGCCATCCTTAACGCCGACTTTGACCAAGCCGCCCTTTGTCAGTTTACCGAAGAGGAGTTCCTCGGCGAGCGGCTTCTTGATGTGTTCCTGGATCACGCGCGACAGGGGCCGCGCGCCCATCTTATCGTCATAGCCCTTGTCAGCCAGCCATTCAGCAGCCGGTTTGGTCAGCTCGATATGGACGTTGCGGTCAATCAGCTGTGCTTCGAGTTGCAGCACGAACTTTTCGACCACTTGCAGAATTACCTCTTTCGGCAGGGCGCCGAAGGAGATCACCGCATCCAGACGGTTGCGGAATTCAGGCGTGAAAGTGCGCTCGATGGCGGCGGTATCTTCGCCCTCGCGGCGGTCACGACCAAAGCCTATGGCCTCTTTTGCCTGCTCGGATGCGCCGGCGTTAGAGGTCATGATCAGGACTACATTGCGGAAGTCCGTGGTGCGGCCGTTATGGTCGGTCAGCTTGCCGTGGTCCATCACCTGCAACAGGATGTTGTAGACATCGGGGTGCGCCTTTTCGATCTCGTCGAGCAGCAGCACGCAATGCGGGTTTTGGTCTACGCCATCGGTGAGCATGCCGCCCTGATCGAAGCCGACATAGCCCGGAGGCGCACCGATCAGACGGGAGACAGCGTGTTTCTCCATATATTCGGACATATCGAAGCGCAGAAGTTCGACACCAAGCGTGTGGGCCAGCTGTTTGGCAACCTCGGTCTTGCCGACGCCGGTGGGGCCAGCAAAAAGGTAGTTGCCGATGGGCTTTTCCGGCTCGCGCAGACCAGCGCGTGCAAGCTTGATGGCGGCGGAAAGCGCCTCGATCGCTGGATCCTGCCCGAACACGACCCGCTTGAGCGAACGCTCGAGATCCTTGAGCACTTCCGCGTCATCCTTTGAGACGTTTTTCGGCGGGATGCGGGCGATCTTGGCCACGACGGCTTCGATTTCCTTCGTGCCGATGGTCTTGCGGCGCTTGCTTTCGGCAACGAGATGTTGCGCGGCGCCTGCTTCGTCGATCACGTCGATCGCTTTGTCAGGCAGTTTACGATCGTTGATGTAGCGCGCCGAAAGCTCCACGGCACTGCGAATCGCATCGTGCGTGTATTTGATCGAGTGGTGATCCTCGAAGTAGGGCTTCAGCCCGCGCAGGATTTTGACCGAATCCTCGACAGTGGGTTCGTTCACGTCGATCTTTTGGAAGCGACGGCTTAGCGCGCGGTCTTTCTCGAAGTGTTGGCGGAACTCTTTATATGTGGTGGACCCCATGCAGCGCAGCTTGCCGCCTTGGAGGGCGGGCTTCAGGAGGTTGGAGGCATCCATCGCGCCGCCGGAGGTGGCACCAGCGCCAATCACGGTGTGAATTTCGTCAATGAACAGGACCGCATCTGGGTGTTCTTCAAGCTCGGTCACAACTGCTTTCAGGCGTTCCTCGAAATCACCACGATAGCGGGTGCCTGCAAGAAGCGCGCCCATATCGAGAGAGTAAATCGTCGTTTCAGAGAGCACCTCGGGAACTTCGCCCTCGACGATCTTATACGCAAGGCCCTCGGCAATTGCGGTTTTACCAACGCCTGGATCACCAACCAGAAGCGGGTTGTTCTTGCGGCGGCGGCAAAGCACCTGAATGCAGCGTTCGACCTCGTGGTCGCGGCCGATCAGCGGATCGACATCCCCTTTGCGGGCCTTTGTGTTCAGATCGACGCAATATTTGCCAAGCGCGCTTTCTTTCTCATCACCGGCATCGGCCGCTTCAGCAGCTTCCTCGCCTTCGGCCGTGGAGCCGGTGACAGGGCGGCTTTCGCCATATGCCGGATCCTTGGCGACGCCGTGGGCAATGAAGTTCACCGCGTCATAACGGGTCATATCCTGCTCCTGCAGGAAATAGGCCGCGTTCGACTCGCGCTCGGCAAATATGGCGACGAGCACGTTTGCGCCGGTGACTTCGGTGCGTCCGGAAGATTGAACGTGGATCGCGGCGCGTTGGATCACCCTCTGGAACGCAGCTGTCGGAACGGCTTCCGACCCTTCGACATCCGTGACTAGAGTGGAGAGGTCATCCTCGATGAATTCTTCAAGAGTTTTGCGCAACTCGTCGAGATCGACGGCACAGGCCCGCATAACGCGGGCGGCATCCGGCTCGTCAATCAAGGCGAGCAGCAGATGTTCGAGCGTTGCCAGTTCGTGTCTGCGGGCGTTGGCGAGGGCCAAGGCTGCATGGATGGACTGCTCTAAAGTTGTCGAAAACGACGGCACTATATGCGCTCCTTTATCCGGGGTGTTTCGGCGGTTGCTCGTCACACCGTGGCTTGTTTCCCTTAAAGTTTGGTTTTCTGCTCAAATCTTCAAGGGTCTTGCGGTCATTTGCGCGGGTTTCTTTTGTAGTCTGATGGTTGATCTTTGTTGTCCAGTTGTCAAACGGTTGCGTTGTCAGAATCGATCTTTTCTTGCTCGGATTTCCGCGAAAACATCAACATCGCTTGCCGATTCCATGCCAACTGCTGCTTTGACCTCTGGCAAATCGGCACGAAGGAAAGGATTTGTGTCACATTCGAGTGATAACAACGACGGAACGGTGAATTTCTGGACAGCGCGCAGATGTTCGATTTCGATGGCGCGGGCCTGAAGGGCCGCGTTCTCCGGTTCGATGGTTAGGGCGAAGCGGGCGTTGCTGGCCGTGTATTCATGGCCCGAATAGACCATCGTTTCGGGCGGTAGGCTGCGCAAACGGGAAAGGCTTTCCCACATTTGTGCCGGTGTACCTTCGAACAGGCGGCCGCAGCCGAGGGCCATCAGACTGTCGGCGGTGAACACCGCAGCCGCGTCGGCCATGTAAAAGGCGATATGCCCGACGGTATGCCCCGAAACATCCATCACGTTGACCTTTGAGCCGGCGAGTTCGAAGCTGTCACCGTCATGCAGAGCAACATCGAGTGGCGGCAGGCGGTGGCCATCGGCGGCGGCTCCGTAGACGCGCGCGCCGGTTTTGCTGCGTAGATCTTCGAGGCCATCGATATGGTCGTAATGATGATGGGTGATCAGGATGGCATCGAGCCCCCAATTGCGCCCTGCCAGTTCGGCTTCGATCGGCGCAGCCTCTGGTGCATCAATCAGCGCGGTAAAGCCCTTTTCGGAATTGTGAAGCAGGCAGGCGTAGTTATCCGTGAGGCAGGGGACAACGATAATTTCCCAAGGCATTCCAAACTCCCGTATTCTTGTTAATGTCGTTAGTGAGAGTGACGCAGACGCGCGGGATCATCAATGCATCTGGACGTTCATGACCTACGAAATTTCTATTACCGCAGCCGCCTTGGCCGTGCGGCGCAGAAAGTGGTTCGGGAGCAGCTTGTCGAGCTTTGGCCGAATGTGCGGGGCCAAACCATTGTCGGATACGGTTTTGCCAACCCCTTGTTACGGCCTTTCCTGACCGACGCGCGGCGGGTGGTGGCCCTGATGCCGGGGCCGCAAGGGGTGATGGCATGGCCGGATCGGAAGCCGAATGTCAGCGTCTTGTGCGAGGAGATGCTGTGGCCAGTGCAAACGGGGCAGGTTGACCGTCTGGTTCTGCTCCACGGTTTGGAAACATCGGAGAACCCCTCTGCCGTTCTGGACGAATGCTGGCGTGTTCTGGCGCCGCAGGGCCATGCTGTGTTCATCGTTCCGAACCGTGCGGGGCTGTGGTCGCGGACGGATGATACGCCCTTCGGCTTCGGGCGGCCATATTCGCTGTTGCAACTGGAAGCACAACTGAAGCGGCATGGGCTGATCCCCAAACGGGCTTTGTCGACGCTGTACCAGCCGCCATCTGCACGGCCGGTTTGGCGCAAGTTTGCGCCGGTGATGGAGCGAGCCGGGCGGCATATTCCGGTATTTGCGGCGGGGGGTGTGCTGATCGTTGAGGCAACGAAGCAGGTTCCGCAACCAAGGAGGCCCGGCCTGGGCGAAGCCGTGCGGCGACCTTTGCGGGCCTTCGAGGGGTTGGGCGTGGCCGAGCCGAAGCCCGTTGGGCGCCTGCCGCAGCGATAGAATCATTCTGCACCGCAGCAACGGCAAGACAGCATCAGAAATGCCGAGTTTGACGCAGGATATGGCGCATAGAGTCGCAGTTAGCGGCAAACCCAGTGTTAAAAGGTGTTGGCAGGGGTTCATATTCCGGCGCAAGGCGGTTGCCCCAATGAAAATGCTCTGCTACATCCCCCCTGATTTTGGCGCCTTGGGACTGCCCGAGGTAAAGAAGGCTGCCCTGCTGCGCACTTAGATCATGCGGTATGGGCCACAAAAATCGGAAGGGTGGACGTGTCCGAACCAGCTTCGATCTCAACCGGCATTGCCAAGCGCTATGCCACAGCCGTGTTCGATCTTGCCAAAGAGGGGAAGGGCCTTGCTGGCCTTGAAGCCGATATTGCAGCACTCGACGCGGCTCTTGCCGAAAGCGACGATCTCCGTGATCTGATCTCCTCGCCGCTTTACAGCCGTGAAGATCAAGCCGCGGCCGTGACTGCCGTCGCTTCTAAAATGAAACTCTCCGAAACTATGACCAATACGTTGGGTCTGCTCGCTGCCAAGCGCCGTTTGTTCGTGCTGCCGCAGTTGCTGGCTTCCCTGCGTGACCAGATCTCCGCCGAAAAGGGTGAAGTGACGGCTGAGGTGGTTTCGGCCAAGGTACTTACCAAGACACAATCGGACAAGCTGGCCAAGGTGCTGAAGGCACAGGTTGGTTCCGATGTGAAAATCAATGCGGCCGTCGATGAATCCCTCATTGGCGGTCTTGTCGTTAAGGTGGGCTCGAAGATGATCGACACGTCGATCCGCTCCAAGCTCAGCGCTCTCCAGAACACCATGAAAGAGGTCGGATAATGGCGATCCAAGCTGCAGAAATCTCTGCTATCCTTAAGGAGCAGATCAAGAACTTCGGTCAGGATGCCGAAGTGGCCGAAGTAGGCCGGGTGCTGTCCGTCGGTGACGGTATTGCCCGCGTTTACGGGCTCGATAACATCCAGGCCGGTGAAATGGTCGAATTCCCCGGTGGTATCCGCGGGATGGCGCTGAACCTCGAAGCAGACAACGTTGGTGTTGTTATCTTTGGTTCTGACCGTGACATTAAAGAAGGCGACACTGTTAAGCGGACCAACGCCATTGTGGACGTTCCCGCTGGTGAAGCGCTGCTGGGCCGCGTTGTCGACGCACTTGGCAACCCGATCGACGGCAAAGGCCCGATCGCCTCGACCGAGCGCCGCGTTGCTGACGTTAAGGCACCGGGCATCATTCCGCGTAAATCGGTTCACGAACCGATGGCGACCGGCCTCAAGTCCGTTGATGCGATGATCCCGATTGGCCGTGGCCAGCGTGAGCTGATCATTGGTGACCGTCAGACCGGCAAGACCGCAATCGCGCTCGACACCATTCTGAACCAGAAATCATACAACGAAGCCGCAGGCGACGACGAGAGCAAGAAGCTCTACTGCGTTTATGTGGCTGTCGGCCAGAAGCGCTCGACCGTTGCACAGCTGGTGAAGAAGCTCGAAGAAACCGGCGCGATGGCTTACTCCATCGTTGTGGCTGCGACAGCATCCGATCCGGCACCGATGCAGTTCCTTGCCCCCTATGCGGCAACTGCAATGGCAGAATACTTCCGTGACAATGGCCGCCATGCTCTGATCATCTACGATGACCTTTCCAAGCAGGCCGTGTCTTACCGTCAGATGTCTCTGTTGCTCCGCCGTCCGCCGGGCCGTGAAGCTTATCCGGGTGACGTTTTCTACCTCCACTCCCGCCTGCTTGAGCGTTCTGCAAAGCTGAACGAGGAGCACGGTTCCGGCTCGTTGACGGCGCTGCCTGTCATCGAAACCCAGGGTGGTGACGTTTCCGCGTTTATTCCGACCAACGTGATCTCGATCACCGACGGCCAGATCTTCCTTGAAACGGAACTGTTCTATCAAGGTATCCGCCCTGCTGTGAACACCGGTTTGTCGGTGTCTCGTGTGGGCTCCTCGGCACAGACTTCGGCAATGAAATCTGTTGCTGGTCCGGTTAAACTGGAACTCGCCCAGTACCGCGAAATGGCAGCATTTGCGCAGTTCGGCTCCGACCTCGACGCCGCGACCCAGCAGCTGCTGAACCGTGGTGCGCGCCTCACCGAGCTGATGAAGCAGCCGCAGTACTCGCCGATGACCAACGCCGAGATCGTCGTTGTCATCTACGCAGGTACCAAAGGCTACCTCGACAAAGTGGCTGTGCGTGACGTGGGCCGTTTCGAGCAGGGTCTTATCAAGCACCTGCGCACGAAGCATCAGGATCTGCTGGACTACCTGACCAAGGAAGATCCGAAGATCAAAGGTGAAGCCGAGGACAAGATCAAAGCTGCGCTGGACGAATACGCCGCTGATTTCGCCTAAGTTGGCTTTGGGATAAGGAGACACGGCTGTGCCAAGTCTTAAGGACCTGAAAAACAGGATCGAGTCGGTCAAATCGACCCGCAAGATCACAAAGGCCATGCAGATGGTGGCCGCCGCGAAACTGCGGCGGGCACAGGATGCGGCCGAGCAGGCCCGCCCCTATACCGAACGCTTCAACGCTGTGATGGCGGGGCTTGCGTCTTCGGTGGGTGGTTCGGATTCCGCGCCGAAGCTGCTGTCGGGAACAGGAAGCGATCAGACCCACCTGCTGGTGGTCATGACTGCGGAACGTGGCCTGTGCGGTGGTTTCAACGCCAACATCGCGAAGCTTGCAAAGCAAAAGGCCGACGAGCTGGTCAAAGCGGGTAAGACCGTCAAGATCATCACCGTCGGAAAGAAGGGCCGCGACAACATGCGCCGCGGCTACGGCGACTACTTCGTTGCTCATGTTGACCTCTCCGAGGTCAAGCGCGTCGGTTACGCGAACGCACAGGACATCGCCAAGGACATCCTTGGACGGTTCGATGCGGGCGAGTTCGACGTGGCGACGATCTTCTATAGCCGCTTCGAGAGCGTGATCAGCCAGGTGCCGACGGCGCTACAGGTGATCCCCGCTTCGTTCGAGGCAGGTGAAGAGGAAGGTGCTTCGACGCTCTATGACTACGAGCCGAGCGAAGAAGCCATTCTGGCCGACCTTCTGCCGCGCGGTGTTGCGACGCAAATCTTTGCGGCGCTTCTGGAAAACGGCGCGTCCGAACAGGGCGCACGGATGAGCGCGATGGATAACGCCACGCGCAACGCAGGCGACATGATCGACAAACTGACCATCGAGTTTAACCGCTCGCGTCAGGCGGTCATTACCAACGAGCTTATCGAAATCATTTCGGGCGCCGAGGCGCTCTAAGAGAACCGGAGAAACGAATATGGCAAACGCAAAAGGCAAGATCACGCAGGTGATTGGCGCCGTTGTGGACGTGCAGTTCGACGATCACCTGCCGGCGATCCTCAACGCACTAAACACCGAAAACAACGGCAAGAAGCTGGTTCTTGAAGTGGCCCAGCACCTTGGCGAAAACACTGTCCGCACCATCGCGATGGACGCGACCGAAGGTCTTGTTCGTGGCGCCGCGGTCGTAGACACTGGCGAGCCGATCTCGGTTCCGGTTGGTGACGCGACCCTTGGCCGGATCCTCAACGTCGTCGGTGAGCCGGTTGACGAAAAGGGCCCCGTGAATGCGAAAGAAACCCGTGCGATCCACCAGGAAGCACCGGAGTTTGAAGCACAGTCCACCGAATCCGAAATCCTCGTGACCGGCATCAAGGTCGTGGACCTTCTCGCGCCCTACTCCAAGGGTGGTAAGATCGGTCTGTTCGGCGGTGCCGGCGTGGGCAAGACGGTTCTCATCATGGAACTGATCAACAACATCGCAAAGGTGCACTCGGGTTACTCCGTGTTCGCTGGTGTTGGTGAACGGACCCGTGAAGGTAACGACCTCTACCACGAGATGATTGAATCCGGCGTTATCGTTCCCGATAACCTCGAAGAGTCCAAAGTGGCGTTGGTCTACGGCCAGATGAACGAACCGCCGGGTGCGCGTATGCGTGTTGCTCTGTCTGGTCTGACCCTTGCAGAACAGTTCCGCGACCAGTCCGGTACCGACGTTCTGTTCTTCGTGGACAACATCTTCCGCTTCACGCAGGCAGGTTCCGAGGTGTCCGCACTTCTGGGCCGTATCCCGTCCGCTGTGGGCTACCAGCCGACGCTGGCAACCGACATGGGAGCGCTGCAGGAACGTATTACTTCGACCAAGGCTGGTTCGATCACCTCGGTTCAGGCAATCTACGTTCCGGCCGACGACTTGACCGACCCTGCGCCGGCAACCTCGTTCGCCCACCTCGACGCAACGACCGTTCTGTCGCGTGCGATTTCCGAGCTCGGTATTTACCCTGCTGTGGACCCGCTCGACTCGACCTCGCGTATTCTTGACCCGGCCATCGTCGGTGAAGAGCACTACCAGGTTGCGCGTGACGTTCAGGGTGTGCTTCAGCGCTACAAATCGCTTCAGGACATCATCGCCATTCTCGGCATGGACGAACTGAGCGAAGAGGACAAGCTGACCGTGGCCCGTGCGCGTAAGATCCAGCGTTTCCTCAGCCAGCCGTTCGACGTTGCTCAGGTCTTCACCGGCAGCCCGGGGGTTCAGGTTCCGCTCGAGGACACCATCCGTTCGTTCAAGGCAGTTGTCGCTGGTGAATACGATCACCTGCCGGAAGCAGCCTTCTACATGGTCGGTGGCATCGACGAAGTGATCGCCAAAGCCGAAAAGATGGCCTCCGCGGCCTAAGGGGAAATCATGGCAGATACTCTGCAATTCGATCTCGTCTCTCCTGAACGGAAGCTCGCTTCTGTTCAGGCTCGCGAGGTCCAGATCCCAGGCGCCGATGGCGACCTGACGGCCATGGCTGACCATGCGCCGACGATCACCACGCTCCGTCCGGGTGTGTTGCGCGTCGTGCATGGGGGTGGATCCGACGACTATGTGGTATCCGGCGGTTTCGCCGAGATCACCGCGAAGGGCGTTTCGGTTCTGGCCGAGAAAGCCATGCCGAGCGCGGAAGTGACCCAAGACGTCTATGACGCGATGGTCGCCGATGCGCGTACGGCTCTGGACAAGGCGAAAGAGACATTCAAGAACGAGCCTGGCCCAGTCGATGATGCAGCGAAGCTGCTCTCTGACATGGTGGCGATGGGCGGTCACATCGGATTGACCGCGCGTAGCTAAGGCCCAGCTCGCTTTGCAAATTGAGAAATGGCCCCTTCGTGGGGCCATTTTCATTTTTTGAACCAAAATTTGCCTGATCTTCGTATATGCTGCCCGAAAGGTTTTGAACGAGTGATTGGATGAAGCGTTTTAGAAATCACATGCTGGGCGTCGAGCAGGGCGACCTGCTGTTGTTCTCGGATTTCGAAGATGATGGCCCGATGTGGAGCGGCAGCGGTGATCGTGAACACCGCACCAGCGTAGCATTCTCGGAAACGTTCCGCAGCGAGCCTGCGGTAACGGCGTGGTTTACCCTGTGGGATATTGCCAATAACGATACCGCACGGCTGGACATCGTGGTGGAGAACGTCACCAAGGCGGGTTTCGACATTGTGGTAAAGACATGGGGCGACACCAAGGTCGCCCGTGCCCGTGCCGGATGGCAGGCCATTGGTGAGGCCCGCCATGCCGATGAATGGGATCTCTACTAAATCAGGAAGACTGGTACATGCCTTCGTAGATCGGGCCGAGGGTTTCGTGCTCGAACAGGGACGAAACGCTGGTGCCATTCCAGATGTTGAGGATTGCCTGAGCGAACATCGGGGCGGTCGGCACGATGCGGATGTTGCTCGTCGCTTTGACCGGCTCGGTCGGTTCGATGGAGTCGGTGATCACCAGCGATTTCATCACTGATTTGGAAATCCGCTCGACGGCTGGGCCGGAAAGCACGCCGTGGGTGATGTAGGAATGGACCTCGGTTGCGCCTTTTTCCATCAGGACTTCGGCGGCCTTGCAGAGCGTGCCAGCGGTGTCGCAGATGTCATCGACGATGATGCAGGTCTTGCCAGTGACATCCCCGATAACGGTCATTTCGGCCACTTCGCCGGGCTTTTCACGGCGCTTGTCTACGATCGAGAGCGGCGCGCCGATACGCTGTGCCAGTTCACGAGCGCGGGCCACGCCGCCGACATCGGGAGAGACGACCATCACGTCTGACAGCTTGTCGCGGAAGTGGTGCTTGATATCGAGGGCGAAGATCGGCGCGGCGTAGAGGTTATCGACGGGGATGTCGAAAAAACCCTGAATTTGCGCTGCGTGAAGGTCCATCGTCAAGACGCGCTCGATGCCGGCCTCTGCGATCAGGTTGGATACCAGCTTGGCGGAGATCGGCGTGCGGGCCTTGGCGCGGCGGTCTTGGCGGGCATAGCCAAAATAGGGGATTACCGCAGTAATACGCGCGGCCGAGGAGCGGCGTAGGGTATCGGCGATGATGAGCAATTCCATCAGGTTGTCGTTGGCGGGGTTCGAGGTCGGCTGGATGATGAACATATCCTCGCCGCGCACGTTTTCGAAAACCTCGACGAAGATCTCCTGATCGTTGAACCGTTCGACACGCGCATCGACCAGCCCGACATTCATGCCACGGTGCATGGACATGCGGCGGGCGACCGCCTTGGCAAGCGACAGGTTCGCGTTGCCCGAGATGAGTTTCGGTTCTGTGATGGATGGCATGAGCAGGGATCCCCAAGTGAAGCGCACAGTGACGACGTAACAGAATCGTGTCGTTGACACCGCCTAGCACACCACTACCCTCGCGCAAAGAATCGAGCGCCTCAGGGAGGGCTAAATGCCGCATATTGACTACTTTTTCGCAACGATTTCGCCCTTCACCTATCTTGCTGGTGGGCGGTTCGAGGCGGTTACTGCCAAGCATGGGGCGAGCGTGACCTATAAGCCGCTGGATATCATGCAGCTATTCGCACGGACCGGGGGCACGCCGCCGAAGGACCGGCACCCGAACAGGGCTGCGTACCGGCTTCAGGAATTGGCGCGGATCGCCAAGAAACATGACATGCCGATCAACCTGCAACCGGCCTTCTGGCCGACCAATGGGGCGCCTGCGGCCTATGCGATCATCGCGGCGCAGAATGCGGGTGGTGGTGATCTGGGCAAGCTGGTGCAGGAGATTACCAGCTCGGTTTGGGCGCGGGAGAAGAACATCGCGGAAGACGACGTGATCCGTGATTGCCTCAGCGCGGCGGGGTTTGATCCGGCGCTCGCGGATAGCGGGATGATGGTTGGCGCGGAGACGTATGCTGCCAATCTTGAAGAAGCGGTTAATCGCGGCGCATTTGGCGCGCCTTTCTATATCACTGACGATGATCAGCGATTCTGGGGGCAGGACCGGATCGACGATCTGGACCTACATCTGGCAGGGAAGCTCTAACGCGGGGCGAGAAGCGTTTCGAAAGTGTTAATCGCTTCGTCGGTTGTGGACCAATCACAGACGAAACGCGCTGTCATCAGATCATGATCGCTGCCGGAATCGAGCTTACCGTGCAGATCATAGTTTGCACCGGCAGCAATTAAGACTTTGTGTATCCGCCGTGGCAGGCTTGCGAAGATCATGTTGGCTTGCGGCTCATGAAGGAGGCGCGCCTCGGGGTGGGCGCGCAAAATGGCGGCGAGCTTTTGGCCTGCAGCATTCGCCCGCTGCGCCAGATCGAGCCAGAGGCCATCCGACAGATAGCCTTGCATCTGCGCTGCGAGATACCGGTGCTTGGAAAACAGGTGGCCCGCGCGTTTGCGGCGCAGTTCCATCTCGCGAGACAAGGACGGATCGAAGATTACGCATGCCTCGACGCCAAGACAGCCGTTCTTTGTGCCGCCAAAGCTGACGGCATCAATGCCAGCTTTCCACGTCATTTCGGCAGGGGTGCAACCAAGCGCGGCGATGGCATTGGCGAAGCGCGCGCCGTCAAGGTGAACCTTGACGCCGTGGCTATGGGCGATGTCGGTCAGGCTGCGGAGGTGCTCGAGCGTGTAGAGCGTGCCGGTTTCGGTCACTTGGGTGAGGGAAACCGGCCCTTTTTGCGGAACCATGATGCTGCGCGGGTCATGCGAGCCGAGTGCTGCGGCCAGTGCAGCTGGGTCCATCAGCCCGTGTTCGTCCTGCACATGCAGCAACTTGGCGCCGCCGGTGAAGAATTCGGGCGCGTTGCACTCATCCTCGGTGATATGGGCGCAGGCGGTGCAGTGGATTGCGTCAAATGGCGTGGAGAGCGACGCAAGAATGAGGCTGTTCGCGGCTGTGCCGGTGGCGACGAAATGGACGCTTGCCTCGGGCGCTTCGAACAGCTCGCGCACCATGTCTGCGGCCTCAACCGTAAGGGGATCAGCGCCATAGCTCGGGACATAGCCCACGTTGGCGGCGATGATCGCGTCGAGCACTTTGGGGTGGGCGGGGCCGGTATTGTCGGAGGCGAAAGACATCAGAGCGGTTCCTCGATGATGTGATCTTCCCAATCGTCTTCTTCGATCTCGAACTCTGGCACGGTGCGGCCCTGCATGGAGACGCCCGCGTCATGCACGCTTTGCGGATCGCCGGAGATCAGCAGGTGCCAGTCATAGAGGTCGCGGCCTTCGTAAACGAGGCGGTAGGCGCAGGTTTGCGGCAGCCAGTAAAGGTGCTCGGTGATCGACGTGGGTGACAGGACGATACATTCGGGGATGAACTGGTGCCGGATCGGGTATTGAGAGCAGCGGCAGGTGCTATCGTCGAGCAGGCGGCAGGCGACGCGGGTGAGGGCGACCTCACCTGTGTCTTCGTCTTCGAGCTTGTTGAGGCAGCATTTGCCGCAGCCGTCGCAGAGGGCCTCCCATTCCGCCTCGGTCATCTGGGCCATAGGGACGGTGGCCCAGAAGCGCTCTCGCAGGCCGGAGGCGGCGGGTTTCTTAGACATTGGCGAGGATTTCACGGGCCTTATGGCAGTCCGCGTCCATCTGGGTGATGAGGGCATCGAGATCGTCGAACCGCTCTTCGGGGCGGAGGTAATCGACCAGCGCGACAGAGAGCCCCGCGCCGTAGAGATCGCCTTTGAAATCAAAGATGAAGGTTTCGCAATTGGGGTGGTTCTCACCAAAGGTTGGGCGCACGCCGATGGAGGCTGCGCCGTTATAGGTGCCTTGATGCGGACCGCTGAGAATATCCACGCGGACGGCATAGACTCCGAACCGGGGCGGGTGCAGTCCGGCGATGGACATATTGGCGGTGGGGTAGCCGAGGTCGCGGCCGCGTTGGTCGCCGCGAATGACCTCGCCGTCGATCCGGTGCCAATGGCCGAGCATGGCGGCAGCGTCCCGGGGGCGGCCCTCCGACAGGGCATTGCGGATGGCGGTGGAGGACACCTCGCCGGCGGAGAGCGTGACCATCTCGGCAATGGAAACGCCGAAGCCGAACTCGGTGCCATAGGCCTGAAGATCGGCAGCGGTGCCAGCGCGGCCCTTGCCAAAGCAGAAATCAGCGCCGACGACGACATGTTTGAGCGCCAGACGTTCGTGCAGGATTTTACGGGCGAAATCAGCCGGTTCGAGCGCCGCAAGCGTTTCGTTGAAGGTGATCTCGTAGAGCCGCTGGACGCCGATCTTTTGCATCCGGTGGGCCTTTGCCTCGGGGCTCATCAGGCGGAAAGGGGGGAGATCCGCACCGTGGACAGATGCGAAATACTCGCGGGGATGCGGCTCGAAGGTCATCACGCCGAGGGGGGCGGATAGGGCGGCAGCCGCCTTGCGCGTTTGGGCGATGACCTCTTGGTGGCCGAGATGGACACCATCGAAATTGCCGATGGCGGCGACGGCGCCGCGGTCGGCCGGATCAAGATAGAGCGTGTCCCGTATGATGCGCATGAGCGATGCCTAGCGGCTCGCGCGGGGCTGCGCAAGCGGTGTGATCAGTCGAACTTGCGGCTTGGGGCGAGAACTGTGGCTTCGCCTATCAGAACTTTCTTGTTGCCGATCATGCAGCGGGTGTCGAGCGAGACGCGGCGCTTGGAATGATCGATCGCCGTGACCTCAACCTCGGCCAAAACGACATCGCCGGGGCGGACGGGGGCGAGGAACTTTAGCGACTGGCCGAGATAGACCGTGCCATGACCGGGGAGCTGCTCGCCGATGACGGCGGAGATCAGGCCAGCGGTCAGCATGCCGTGGGCGATGCGGCCTTCGAAGATGGTGTCTTGCGCGTAGCTTTCATCAAGGTGAACGGGGTTTCTATCGGTCGATACCTCGGCGAAAAGTTCGATGTCGCGGTCGGTCACTTCCTTGCGGAGCGAGCGGGTCATCCCGATCTCGATATCCTCGATGCAGATCGTCCCTCTGGGGAAATTATCCAACATGACCTCATCCGTCGCGCAATAAATATCCTATTCAGCGAGAGTAGGCGCAATTTAATTACTTTGCAAGTGCAGAAAAAGTTAAGCTAGCGTAAATAGCCGATGGCATGGGTCGGTTCGACTTTTTCCTTTTGAATGTAAGTACTTAGCATATCCGCGTCCGGTTGCGTATGGGTGCCGGTTTCGCGGGCGGCGAGGCCGCCGGTGATCATCAGGCTGTCGATCCCCTCTCCCAGCGCGCCGAGGATGTCGGTGCGAATCCCGTCCCCAATAGCAATGATACGCGGATCGGGTTTCGCATCTGGGAGGGCATCGTACCGTTTGCGGGCGAGGTCGTAGATGGGGGGGTGGGGCTTGCCGAAGTAGAGGCTCTCGCCGCCCATTTCGGTATAGAGTTCGGCCAGCGCACCGGCGCACCACTCGCGGCTCTCGCCGCGATCTACGACCACATCGGGATTGGCGCAGAGGAGCTTCAGCCCCTTCTGTTTGGCATAGAGAAAATCGGGGCGGTTCACGGCTGGATCAGCGTGGGAATCGAACGGGCCGCAGCAGACGATGCCTTCGGCCTCTGCCAGCGGAACGCGCTGAATTTCAACGGGATTTTCGACGATCTTCAGGGGATCGAGGAAGGTGAGATCACGCTCTTCGCCCATGAAATAGACCTTGCTGCCCACCACACCGCGAAACAGCGCCAGACGCGCGGCATCGCCGGAGGTGGCGACGACATCCCATGCGTCATCAGGGATGCCAAAATGCGCCACTTGGCGTTCGACATCGGCGCGGGGGCGGGGGGCGTTCGTCACCAGAACGACGCGCCCGCCGGAGACCCGAAACGCCTGCATCGCGGCCACGGCATCAGGGAAGGCACGCAGGCCGTTATGCATGCAGCCCCAGAGATCGACATAGGCGAGATCATAGGCGTCGGAGATCTCGGAAAAGCGGGAAATGATGCGGGTCATGGGGGCTCCTGAAACGGCGAAAACGGCGATGCACAAGTGATGCACAATCCATGCACATCCGATGCATATCGCACATGCAGCAAAATTGATGAATGGTTAATCGGTCTGGACGGCGTTTGCGAAAACTTTACAGTCCCTCGAAACAGCATTTTTAGGAGAGTTTCATGGCCATTTTGGAGGCACATCCCGCAATCGACCCGCAAAAGCTCGACAAGCTCGCCGAGGTGGCGGTGCATGTGGGGCTGAACCTGCAAGAGGGGCAGGATCTGGTGCTGACCGCGCCGCTGGAGGCGATGCCGTTGGTGCGCCGGATCGCGGCGGTGGCTTATCGCGCGGGTGCGGGGCTGGTGACGCCCTTGGTGCATGACGAACATGTTGTTTTGGCGCGATTTGCGCATGGCAGTGACGCGAGCTTTGACCGCGCGGCGAACTGGCTCTTCAACGGGATGGCGGAAGCCTATGACAACAACGCGGCGCGGATGAATATCTCGGGCGAGAATCCGGGGCTGTTGGCGGGGCAAGACCCCGAGAAGATCTCGCGGATCGGCAAGGCCAACTCCATCGCCGGACGGCCTGCAATGGAGCGGATCACCGGCTTTAACATCAACTGGTCCATCGTGGCCTATCCGACGGTCGCTTGGGCGAAGAAGGTCTTCCCCGATGTGGATGAGGATACGGCGGTCGGCCAGTTGGCGGAGGCGATTTTTGCAGCCTCGCGGGTGAACGAGGCTGATCCGGTCGCCGCATGGGCTGAGCATGATGCGCGGCTGCATGCGCGGAAGGATTGGATGAACCAGCACAAATTCCAAGCGCTGCATTTCAAGGGGCCGGGCACCGATCTGACGGTGGGTCTGGCCGAGGGGCATAGCTGGAATGGCGGCTCGTCGATGGCGAAGAACGGCGTGGCCTGTAACCCGAATATCCCGACAGAGGAGGTCTTTACCACGCCGCATGCGCAGCGGGTGGATGGCACGGTGCGGGCGAGCAAGCCCCTGGTGCATCAGGGTACGCTGATCGACGGGATCGAGGCGCGGTTCGAGGCAGGGCGGATCGTAGAGGTGACATGCGCCAGCGGGCAGGATGTGTTCCGCAAGCTGATCGACACCGACGAGGGCGCGGCGCGGTTGGGCGAGGTGGCGCTGGTGCCGTTCCGCTCACCGATCTCGGATACGGGTGTGCTGTTCTTCAATACGTTGTTCGACGAGAACGCCGCCTGTCATATTGCGCAGGGGCAGTGCTATTCGGAGTGCTTTGTCGAGGGCGTGAGCGGTGACAAGGAGAAGATGGCGGCAGCGGGTGGCAACGAGAGCCTGATCCATGTGGATTGGATGATCGGCGGGCCGGAAACAGAGATCGACGGGATCAAGGCCGATGGCACGCGGGTGCCTGTGTTCCGCGATGGTGGCTGGGCCGCGTAACGGCGGGATGCGGCGCGGTGAATAGCGGCGGCCTGGGCGCCGCCGTTTTGCATCGGGTGACGGGAGCTCTGCGTTGCTGCGTTATCCGGTTTTGAACCACAGGCGGAGAAAGAGCGCGGCGAAGACGGTTTCCGGCAGGATCGCCACGAAGATGCCAGCACCGGCCGTGCCACGGATCAGGTCGATGAGGCCCAGAATGATGAAGGCGATGAAGACCACGGCGAATGTTTGGATAACGGTTTTTCGCGTGGCGCCTGAGGGGAGATCGCGCACCGCGTAGGCGAGACCTGCCAGCCCTATCATAAGAATGCCCGCGCGGCGTGCCATAACTGCGGTACCTGAGAGCGGCTCAAGGCCGAATGTTGTGGCAAAGACACCTGGCGCAGTCAGCAGCCCTGTGGCAAGTGCGAGGAAGAGGATGGCCGTTGCCAGTATGGTGTTGCGGTAGGTCATGGCTCCTCCTCAAATGAAAAGGGCCGCACGAGGCGGCCCGATCCGAAACTCTTAAACCGCGAGGTTCGGGATGATCTGCTTTTTGCGGCTCATGATGCCGGGCAGGACGACCGTATCGCCCGAAACGCTGGCGCCGAAGCTCTTTTCGGCGACGGTTTTCACCAGATCGTTGGGGACGAGCAGGGTGGCCTCTTCCTTGAGGATATCCACCACGAAGAGGAGCACCTGATCGACGCCATCCTCAGTGGCGACGGTGGGCATGGAGGCCATCAGGCTGTCTTTACGGTCCATGACGATCTGCGGGGCGGTAGTTTCCAGCACAGAGACGCGGAAATTGGTGCCGCCGACTTCGTAGGCTTTCGAATCCATGCGGATCAGCTCGGCGTCAGAAAAGGCCGAGACATCGGATTTCGCGGCGAACATCTCGGCTGCGTAGTCAGCGATGTTGATGCCGAGGTCAGCGGCGAGGGTTTCGGCCAGCGCGCGGTCTGTCTCGGTGGTGGTGGGGGAGCGGAATTCCAGCGTGTCGGACAGGATGCAGGAGAGCATCAGGCCCTTGATCGCGTCGGGCATCGCGGCGGCGTCTGCGCCCATCAGGCCGTGCATGACGGTGACGGTGCAGGCAAGCGGGCGGATCGTGATGTCGATCGGGCCTTTGGTTTCCAGCCCGCCGACGAGCTTGTGGTGGTCGATGATCGCGCGGACATCGGCGTTATTGATGTTGGCGGGCAGTTCGGCGGGGTTGTTGGTGTCAACGATCACGCAGGGCTGATCATTGGCGACGTCCTCGATCACCTGCGGCAGGTCGAAGCCCCAGCGCTGGGCGACGAAGGTGGCTTCGGTGTTGGGCTGGCCGAGCAGGCGGGCCTCGGCAGCCTCGCCCTTATGGGAGAGATACCACGCCCAGATCAGCGGGGCGCCGGTGGAATCGGTGTCGGGGGCTTTGTGGCCGAAAACGAGCGTCGTCATGATGTGTCCTTAGAAGAAGGAATGGAAATCGCGGGCCTTATAGAAAGGCGCGCGGCGGTTGTCACCCTGCCGCGCGCGCAAAGCGGGGTTGCGCGACGATATGGCCGCGCGATGGCGGCAAGTGTGGAAGGTCAATTCGGAATAATCTGTGCTTGCTGCGCTAGGATTCAGATGTCAGACCAAGCACTATTTTGAGATTGAACCCGCTGAGTTCAGAATGCTGGCTACCATTTCAATACCTTGGCCCCATATCGCCCAAGCGGCAAACAAAACGCCAACAACACCAATTGCCGTCGCGATGATGTTCCATTTCGTATTGGTCGCGGCTGCCATGGCTCCCTCCGCTGCCGTTTTTGCTTCATTCGCCGCCGATTTAGTAGTTTGAAGTAGCTCTTTTTGGATCTCGAATTGATCTCCGATGTGAGCCAATCCATATCGGATTTCTGCAAAACTCGCGCTGTTTTCTGCTCGAGTTAATTTGTCTTGGGCATCTACATAGTCTCTCCATGAAATGTTCCCCCCTCCTGATCCACCGCTTCCTCCGTGTCCCTGTGCGGGTGAGAAGTCATAAATATTGCTTTTGTCAGCCATTAGTGACCTCCGTCTTCTGACGGCTCGCTGGAAATGACACCTTGCTCGCGAAAATTCCGTTCGATTGGTTCGAGCATTTCCTGTAATATCTTGTAAAGTCGGATTGCATCCAATGGGTGAAGTGTCACTCCGCTGTGGAAGACTGGCTTCTCTAATTGGTCATGCATCTCACCGAAGGCTATGCGAAGCCCAGGTCGCCCAAGGTTTATGATAAACTTATTGGCACCTGGCGCAGGGACGCGATAAGCCTCGATGATTTCATCAGTCGAGGCATCGGCACGCGCGGGTTGTCCCTCAATAAAGTCGCTCACCCTTTGTTCCTTCGCTTGTTACCTGCTGACTATATGTGAGCACTGGAGGAGGATTCGTCAATTCGTGGTCCTGACATTGATCATGGTGTGTTTTTCTGAATACGAATTCAAGGTGAGGCTGAATCGTTAATACTTTGTTATTCTTGTAACCTTGTGCGCGTCGATAATTCACGTTGATGCAGGTTATGGCGCCCGCCGCACCAGCTGCCAGCCGAGCGCCATGAGCCATTGGCCGAGCCGGACGCGCAGGCCGGTGCGGGGCGCGGGCAGGGCGCGGCGCTGGAAGCGGGGATCGGCGGCGAGGGCGACGAGCGCCGCGCGGCGGATCTCTGGCGGGGCGGGAACGACCGGAATCACTGCCGCATGTGGGCCATGTGGCGCGGTGGCGGGATCGGGCATCATCACCAGCACCACGGGCGCACCACGGCGCGGCGCGGGTGGGCGGTCATGGTGGCGGGAATCGCCGAGGGAGGCTGCGGGGCCGATACGGTGATCGGCCACAAAGATCGGGGGATACATCGAACTGTCCTGAAAACGGGAGTGGCGCGAGGCCAGAAAGGGGGCGCGGGCTTGGTGGGATCACCAGGCGGTAAAGAAAGATCCTAGATACATAGCGGCCTCCTTGCCCCGTTGGGGCATTCGATGGGGCGCTGATAGCAACCGGAGCGGGAGTCTCAAGGGAATTTTTCGCGGCGTTAAAAAACCATCACGACGGCGTGACTTTTTTACCGCGAGTCTTCTTGACAGGCGGGGGCGACCTCCTTACCTATCCGCCGTTAGCACTCGCAGTGAGTGAGTGATAACACCTCCGCCCTGCGGAGGTTTTAGGAAACAACAGATAGCTGAGGAGCTACGAATATGGCTTTTAAACCGCTGCACGACCGCGTTCTGGTCCGCCGTGTGGAAAGCGACGAGAAAACCGCTGGCGGCTTGATCATCCCCGACAGCGCCAAGGAAAAGCCTGCTGAAGGCGAAATCGTTGCTTGTGGCGAAGGTGCCCGCAAGGATAGCGGTGAGCTGATCGCAATGGCTGTCAAGGCTGGCGACAAGGTGCTGTTTGGCAAATGGTCGGGCACTGAAGTCACCGTTGACGGTGAAGAACTGCTCATCATGAAGGAAAGCGACATCCTCGGGATCATCTCCTGAGCGACGGCTTCCACCTGAACAACTCAACTGATTTATAGACGAGGAAAGCTCAATGGCTAAGGACGTCAAATTCGATACCGATGCCCGCAACCGCATGCTTCGCGGCGTAAACACGCTTGCTGACGCGGTGAAGGTAACTCTCGGCCCGAAAGGCCGTAACGTGGTTCTGGACAAATCCTTCGGCGCACCGCGCATCACCAAGGACGGTGTTTCCGTGGCGAAGGAAATCGAACTGGAAGACAAGTTCGAGAACATGGGCGCGCAGATGGTGAAAGAAGTCGCCAGCCGCACCAATGACGAAGCCGGCGACGGCACCACCACTGCAACCGTTCTGGCTCAGGCCATCGTTAAAGAAGGTATGAAGTCGGTTGCTGCTGGCATGAACCCGATGGACCTCAAGCGCGGCATCGACCTCGCCACCGCAAAGGTTGTCGGCGCCATCAAAGCGGCTGCACGCCCGGTAAACGACAGCGCAGAAGTTGCGCAGGTTGGCACCATCTCCGCCAACGGCGAAGCTGAAATCGGCCGTCAGATCGCAGACGCGATGCAGAAGGTTGGCAACGAAGGCGTAATCACCGTCGAAGAAAACAAAGGCCTCGAAACCGAGACTGATGTTGTCGAAGGTATGCAGTTCGACCGTGGCTACCTGTCGCCCTACTTCGTGACCAATTCGGAGAAGATGATTGCAGATCTCGAAGACTGCATGATCCTGCTGCACGAGAAGAAGCTCTCCTCGCTTCAGCCGATGGTGCCGCTGCTCGAGTCGGTCATCCAGTCGCAGAAGCCGCTTCTGATCATCGCAGAAGACGTGGAAGGCGAAGCTCTTGCAACGCTGGTGGTCAACAAGCTGCGTGGCGGCCTGAAGATCGCTGCCGTGAAGGCACCGGGCTTTGGTGATCGTCGTAAGGCCATGTTGCAGGACATCGCGATCCTGACCGGTGGTCAGGTGATCTCCGAAGACCTCGGCATGAAGCTCGAGAACGTCACCATCGACATGCTCGGCTCCGCCAAGAAAGTGACCATCTCCAAGGACGAAACCACCATCGTCGACGGTGCTGGCGACAAGGCGGAGATCGAAGCACGCGTTTCGCAGATCCGTGGCCAGATCGAGGAAACCTCCTCCGATTATGACCGTGAGAAGCTGCAAGAGCGCGTTGCCAAGCTCGCTGGCGGTGTTGCTGTCATCCGCGTTGGCGGCATGACCGAAGTTGAAGTGAAAGAGCGCAAGGACCGCGTTGATGACGCGCTGAACGCGACCCGTGCGGCCGTTCAGGAAGGCATCGTCGTCGGCGGTGGTGTTGCTCTGGTTCAGGGTGCGAAGGCGCTCGACGGTCTGGAAGGTGCAAACGCTGACCAGAACAACGGCATCAACATCGTTCGTAAGGCTCTGGAAGCTCCGCTGCGCCAGATCGCCGAGAACGCTGGCGTTGACGGTTCCGTCGTTGCTGGCAAGGTCCGTGAATCCTCTGACCTGAAGTTCGGCTACAACGCACAGACCGATGAATATGGCGACATGTTCAAGTTCGGCGTCATCGACCCTGCGAAGGTCGTGCGTACCGCTCTGGAAGACGCAGCATCCGTTGCTGGCCTGTTGATCACCACCGAAGCAATGGTGGCCGACAAGCCGCAGAAAGACGCTCCGGCCGGCGGCATGGGCGGCATGGGTGACATGGGCGGTATGGGCGGCATGATGTAATCACGCCGTTCCTCGCGGAACAGTTTGAGGGTCGCCTTCGGGCGGCCCTTTTTCTTTTGGGGGGTGCCGCGCGGGGAGTGCTGCCGCGCGCGGGGGCGCATCGTATCGATGAAGTGATTGAATTTTCAAAATGGCGAAAAGTCGCCTTCCAATTTGGGGAGCTAAACCTTAGCGTGTATGGCTAATGCACCTTCACTTTTTTGACTCTTGATGCCAAATTTTGCACCATTACCCGGATTAGACACTCTCTATATTTTTCTAGATGAGGGTGGGAATTTCGATTTTTCACCCTCAGGTTCGACATATTTTACGCTCACTTGCGTTAGTTTGTATCGTCCGTTTACGCTTCATACTGACCTAGACACCTACAAATATGACCTTATTGAACACCGGATAGCACCCCGTATCGAAATGGAATACTTTCATTGCGGCAATGATAATCGGTTCGTGCGGCGCAAGGTTTTTTCGCTACTCGCGGGGTCAATTCCTCCTAATTCGGTTGACTCAGTTGTTGTCGAAAAGCGCAAGACTGGTCCGGCATTGCAGCCGCCTGAAAAGTTCTATCCAAAGATGCTCGGATATCTATTGCGGTACGCTATTTCGAGAGCGACACACGGTATAGGTGAGGTTGTGGTTATTACTGACAGTCTGCCTGTCGCCAAGAAACGAAAAGCCATCGAGAAAGCCGTAAAAATTTCATTAGCTGAGATGTTGCCGGCTGCAACACCTTATCGGGTTATGCATCATGCATCCCGTGCACATTATGGCCTACAAATAGCGGATTATTTCAACTGGGCAATTTTTCGGCGCTGGGAGAAGGGCGATGTTTCGTTTCACAACATCATTTCGCAACAGATCCAAAGCGAGTTCGAGATTTTTAAAAATGGATCGAGTTTTTACTACTAAAAATATGACCCCCCCGACTACCTTTCGGAGAACCCCTTGGGTTCTTGTCATCGGGAGGGAACCTTTGGTTGGAAACATAGTCAGAGATTCGTAAAAAGCAAGTTTATCTTCTCGAAACGGTTAATGTTGCCCAAAGGATTGCCAGGTCGCGCGCTTAGAGCGGCGAGCCTGCGAATTTTGCCAGCGTGATGCCAGCGGCTTCGAGTGCGGCGCGGGTTTCGCGGGCGATGTCGATGGCCTCGGGGGTGTCACCGTGCAGGCAGATCGTGTCGATCCGCGTGGGGATGCGTTTGCCGCTTTCGGCGATGATCGCGCCTTCCTGCACCATGGCGACGATCCGCGCGGCGGCTTTTTGCGCGTCGTGGATCACCGCGCCAGGCAGGGAGCGGTCCACCAGCGTGGCGTCGTCGTTATAGGCGCGGTCGGCGAAGATCTCGCAGGCGGTGTTGCAGCCGAGCGCTTGCGCCGCCTTTTGCTGGGCAGTGCCTGCGAGGACCATGATGGTGATCTCGGGCGCGACGGAGAGCGCGGCGCGGTAGCAGGTTTCGGCCATTTCCTGATTTTCGGCGGCCATGTTTGCGAGCGCGCCATGTAGTTTCAGGTGGCGTAGCTCCACCCCCAGCCCGCGGGCCATCCCCTGTGCCGCGCCAAGTTGGTAGCGGACGAGGTTGGCGAGCGTGTCAGATGGCAGCTTGATCCGCTGCCGCCCGAAGCCTTGCAAATCGTTGAAGCCGGGATGCGCACCGATGCCGACGCCGTTGTCCCCCGCCAGCCGCATGGTGGTGGCCATCACATCGGGGTCGCCCGCGTGGAAACCGCAGGCGATATTGGCGGAGGTGACGATCTTCAGCAGAGCGGCGTCATTGCCCATCACCCAAGGGCCGAAGCTTTCGCCCATGTCGGCATTGAGATCGACGGTGCGGGTCATGGGGTGTTCCTTTCGAGATCGTCGCCAGCGGTCACGCCGCTGATCAGGGAATAGGAAAGCAAATCGCTGATGCTATGGGGATCACGGATCAGCGGCCGGAGCAAGCGGGGCAGCTTCGCGCGGGCCTGTGTGGCGCGGGTTTCGATGGCGCGGGCCTCGTCGAGCGTGACGAAGCTGAAGCGCAGCGTGTCGCCCGCGCGGGCTTGGGCAACGCGGGGCAGATCGGCGGGCAGGACGGCGCCGATACGGGGATAGCCGCCGGTTGTCTGGCATTCGGAGAGCAGGACGAAGGTCGTGCCATCGCCGGTGATCTGCACATCGCCGGGGACGATCACCTCGGACAGGACCGACAGGCCGCCCTCGCTGTGGAAACCTGCACCATCCGACGGGAGCGGCACGCCCATGCGGTTGCCGCGCGTGTCGCGGGTGAAGGTGGCGGCGGTGAAGCGGGTGCGCTCGGCAGGGCTGAAGAGATCGGTCTGCAAGCTGGGGACAAGCCGCACCACCCCGCCGGAAAAGCGCGGCTCAGGGTCGAAGGTCATGCCGGTGCGGGTGCCGGTATCCGCGCCGAGGGGGAGACGGTCGCCCGCTGCGAGCGGTGCGCCGATACCTGCGGCAAGATGCGTGGCGCGGGCGCCGAGTACGGGCGGCGTGGCGATGCCGCCGCCGATATGCAGGTAGCCGTAGGTGCCGCTCTCCGCCGCGCCGATGCTAAGGCGCGCCCCTGCGGGGAGGAGATGGCTGGCGTGCCACGCAAGCCGCGTGCCGTCGATGCTGGCGCGCATGGGGGCGCCAGTGAGCGCGATGCGGCAATCGGCGGTGACCTCGAACATGCCGCCCATGCCTGCCATCTCGATACAGGCCGCGCCCTCGGGATGGCCCAGAAGGGCGGCCCCTTCGGCCAAGGCAAGCCGATCCGCCGCGCCGCCGCGCGAGAGGCCGAAAGCCAGGGTGCCGCTGCGGCCGAGGTCTTGCACGGTGACGCTGGGGCCAGCTTGGTGGATGATCAGCGCGGCGTTCATCGGATCGGCTCCGCTATCGCCCCGCCATCGGGGCCGGTCGCGGCAAGGCGGTCAAGCTCCTCGCCCGACACTGGCTCGAAAAGCACCTCGTCGCCGGGGCGGAGGACGAAAGGCGCATCGCTTTCGGGACGGAACAGGCGGAAGCCGGTTTGCCCGATGTGACGCCAGCCGGTAGGGGTGGAGACAGAGAACAGCACCAATTGCCGGATCGCCACGGTCAGTGCGCCAACAGGCACGCGCGGGGTCAGCGCGGTTTGGCGGGGGATGTCCCATTTGGGGGGCAATTCGCCAAGGTAGGGCTGGCCCGCGGCAAAGCCGATGGTCTGCACACGGACGCGGGTGGTGGAAATTGTTGCGATCGCGGCCTCGGGCGTCACGCCAGCGGCGGCTGCGGCCTCGGCCAGTTGCGGCGCGCGGTCGGTGCCGTAGACGGTTGGCACCCGCCAGAAACGGCGGCCGGTTGGCAGGGCGGCGGCGAACCAGTCCTGCGTGGCAAGCAGATCGGCAAGAAGCGCCTGCACCTCGGCGTGGGGCTTCCACATAGGATCGAAGCGGAGATAGGCGGAGGTGAGAGAGGTGGAGGTTTCCTCGACGCCTGCCCAGCCTGCGGCATCCAGCGCTGCGCGAAAGGCCAGTGCCGCGCGGTTGGCCGGTTCGCTCAGGCGGTCCGCGAAGCTCACCAGAAAGCCGTCATATCCGGCGGTGCGAATGCGCGGCCAGCCGGTATCCGGCGCGGGGGAGGCGGGGCTGTGTTCCATTGCGGGCACTTTTGTCTGATGTGGCGGTTTATGCAAGGCGTGGGCGGGCGCGAGAATATGAAAGGGTGCGGGGCGAAAACGCTGGTACGGATGGCGGCGCGGCGCGTAGCATGGGGCATGACACTCTTTCTGCTCACCGCTCTGACGATGCTGGCTTTTGCTGCGAATTCGATCTTGAACCGGATGGCGGTTTGGGACGCAGGCATGGACCCGCTGGCCTTTGCCGTGATCCGCGTGGCGGCGGGGGCAGTGGTGCTGGCGGCGCTGGTGTGGCGGCGCGTGGGGCGGTTGCCGGATTATGCACCTTCGCGGCGGTGGAAGGGGGTGGCGAGCCTCGGGCTTTATATGGTCGGGTTCTCGCTGGCTTACCTGACGCTGGATGCGGGGATTGGCGCGTTGATCCTCTTTGGTGGGGTGCAGATCACCATGTTTGCCGCGAGCGTCATGGCGCGGGAGTCAGTGCCGCCCTTGCGCTGGCTGGGCGCGGTGGTGGCGATGGCGGGGTTGGTTTACCTCCTGTGGCCGCGCGGGGCGGTGAGCGTGGATGCGGGGGGTGCGGTACTGATGGCCGGTGCCGCGCTGGGCTGGGGGATCTATTCAATCCTTGGCCGTGGCGCGGCGGATGCGCTGGAAGGCACGGCTGCCAATTTTGGATTGCTGCTGCCGGTGATGGTACTGCCCGCGCTGGTGGCAGAATGGGCGCTGAGCCCTGTGGCGCAGGCGTTGGCGGTGACGTCTGGCGCGGTGACATCAGGGCTGGGCTATGCGCTGTGGTATCGGGTGCTGCCGCAGATGGCAGGCGCGACAGCGGCGATAGCGCAGCTGAGCGTGCCGGTGATCGCGGTGGCGGCAGGCGCGGTGCTGCTGGGCGAGCCGGTGACGCGGGAGTTGATCGTCGCGGCGGCGCTGGTATTGGGCGGTATCGGGATTTCGACTTTCGCAGGGAGGCGGGGATGAATTTTCAGCGGGAGATGAAGCGGGGCGAGGAGGATGAGGCCGAGGCGCTGCTGCGCGCCGCTTTTGGCGGTGAGGACGAGGCCAAGCTGGTGCGGCAGTTGCGCAAGAGCGGCGCGATGGCGGGAGAAATGGTGGTGCCCGGCACGGGCGGGATCATAGGCTATTACGCGCTCTCAAAGATGGTCGCGCCGAAGGGCTGGCTGGCGCTGGGGCCGGTGGCTGTCGCGCCGGAGCATCAGGGGCGCGGCGTGGGGCGGCGGATGGTCGGCATGTGCGCCGAATGGGCGCGGATCGCGCGGGCGCATGTGGTGGTTCTGGGCGATGTGCGGTTTTACGAGCGGGCCGGTTTTAGCCATGCGCGGGCGGCGCAATTGCGCGCACCCTATCCGGTGGAGCATCTGGCGCTGGCGGGGCCGGAGGGCGAGGCGCCGGAGGTGGAACTGATCTATGCCAAGGCGTTCGGCGGCTAGCGCAGGATCGGCTCCAGCGGATCATAGGCGGGGGCATCGGGATCGCGCCATGCAACGGCGGCGAGGCTGTCGGGCTTGACGCGGAGATCGGCCAGTTCTGCCCGTGTGACCCAGCGGCGGTGGCTGACGATGCCTTCGGGATCGGTCCAATCACCGAAGGGGTCGCCGCTGACGATGGTGCAGCGGAAATAGACATCGACCTGATGGAAGGTGCCGTGCGGATCGTGGAACTCGTTCACGAGGCAGGGCGCGCCGACGCGGACGGTGAGGCCGGTTTCCTCCATGATCTCGCGTTGGAGATTGTCGGTCAGGGAGCTGTGCGATTCGACCCCGCCACCGGGCGCGCACCACAGATGGGTCCGGCCCTTCCAAGCGTTAACCAGAAGCAGACGATTTTCGTGCAGGATGATGCCGCGCACGGCGACTCGTGGAGCAGGGGGCTTTGTCATAGGCGGAGAGTGGCCTGTGACGCAGGGTCAGGCAAGGGCGTGACCTTACGCTGCAGTGCAAAAACGTTATATGGAGGACTATGAACAGCCTGATTATTGCCTTTTTGACGCTGATTGGCGTGGTCGCTGCCGCCGATGATGGCGGCTCTGTCTCGCCCGAGCGGGATTGCGTGGTGATGCTGCACGGGCTGGCGCGGACGGAGATCTCGCTGACGCCGATGCAGCTCTACCTCGAAAGCCTTGGCTACACGGTGGTTAATCGCGGCTATCCCTCGACCGAACAGACGATCCAGACGCTGGTGGAGATCGCCCTGCCGCGCGATGTGGAGGCCTGTGGCGACCGGCGGGTGAATTTCGTGACCCACTCGATGGGCGGGATTCTGGTACGGGCATGGCTGAGCAAGAACCGCCCCGCCGATATGGGCCGCGTGGTGATGCTCGGACCGCCGAACAAGGGCAGCCAGTTGGTGGATATGTTTGGCGATTTCGAGCCGTTTCAATGGGTGAACGGCCCTGCGGGGCTGCAACTGGGCACGGGCGAGAACAGCCTGCCGAACCGGCTCGCGCTGCCCGCCTATGAGGTGGGGATCATCGCGGGGAACCAATCGCTGAACCCGATCTATTCGAGCATGATCGACGGGCCGGATGACGGGAAAGTGTCAGTGGAATCGACCCGCATGGAGGGGATGGCTGACCATCTGGTGCTGCCAGTCACCCACACGTTCATGATGAACGATCCGGTGGCGATGGTGCAGGTGGCGACCTTCCTCGAGACGGGCGCGTTCGACCCTGATCTGGATTTGGGCGATATCGTCTTTGGCGATGAGGAGGACGACTCTCACTCGGGTGACGACGGCTGATGCAGACGGTTGCTGCCTATCTGATTGCGGCAGTCGCTGAGATTGCGGGCTGCTATGCCGTCTGGATGTGGTTGAGGCTGGACCGCTCGGCGCTGTGGCTGATCCCCGCGCTGGGAGCGCTTTTCGTTTTTGCCGTGGCGCTGACATGGGCGCAAAGCCCCAATGCGGGCCGCGCCTTTGCCGCCTATGGCGGGGTCTACATCGCGGCATCGTTGGGCTGGATGGGGCTGGTGGAAAAATCGCCGCCAGATCGCTGGGATCTCATCGGCGCGGCGATCTGCCTGACCGGCGCGGCGGTGATCCTCGCTGCACCGCGTGGAGGCTGACACCTAGCGCGGCGCGGTGATGGTTCATGCCATTGCCACAAAGCCAGTGGTTTATGCTGACGGGTGCCGCATCGAACTGGCGGCAATGAGACTGTTCCGCATGTTGGAGGGACAGGTTGTCGGCTCGGCTTGCCTTGGGTATGACTTGTGGCCTTTGGCAGGGATCTGGTGCCAGATTGCACGAAAGGTCGAGGGTGGAGAAACCGCTTGGCAGGCGGCGCTGCGCGAGCTTTATGAAGAAACCGATTTAGCGCCGGATGCCTTTTGTTCCGCTGATATCTGTGAGCAATTCTACGAGGCGGATCGTGATGCGATTACCATCGCGCCGGTCTTTGTGGCGTTCCTAGACCGCGCCGCTGACGTCTACTAAATGACGAGCACAGCGCATTTCGATGGCTGAGCTTTGATGAGGCGGTTGCGCTCGTTCCATTTGGTGGCCAGCGATGCGTTCTGCGCTGGATCAAGGAGGAGTTCATCGACAGGCGCCCGAACAGACACCTGCTCATTGACCCCCTCGCAAATGGGTGACAGGGCACCTAGCGCGGCGCGGGGCCGGTGATGCGGTTGATGTGGCCCATCTTGCGGCCGGGCTTGGCCTCGGCCTTGCCGTAGAGGTGGATCGCGGTATCGGTTTTGGCGATCTCGGGGATGCGGGCGATGTCGTCACCGATCAGGTTCTCCATCACCACATCGGAATGACGCTTGCCATCACCCAACGGCCAGCCCGCAACGGCGCGGATGTGCTGCTCGAACTGGTCAATGGTGCAGCCGTTCTGCGTCCAGTGGCCGGAATTGTGGACACGGGGGGCGATTTCGTTGACCACGAGCCCTGCGGGGGTGACGAACAGCTCGACGCCCATCACGCCGACATAATCAAGCGCGCCGAGGATCTTGGCGGTTAGGAGCACAGCATCGGTGCGTTGCGCAGGCGACAGGCGGGCGGGCACTGTGGTGGTGTGCAAGATGCCGTCGCGGTGCACATTCTCGCCCGGATCGAAGCAGGAAACGCTGCCATCAAGCCCGCGCGCGCCGATGACGGAAACCTCGTGGCTGAAATTGACGAAGCCTTCGAGGATCGCGGGTGCGCCGGCCATATCCGCCAAAGCCTGTTCGGCATCATCGGCGGATTTGAGGCGGGCCTGCCCTTTGCCATCGTAACCAAAGCGGCGGGTTTTGAGGATCGCGGGGGTACCGATCTCGGCAATGGCTTCGGCCAGATCGATAGAATCGTCCACGGCGGCGAAGGGCGCTGTCATGAGGCCTTGCTCTGAGAGGAAGGCTTTCTCGGTCAGGCGATCCTGGCTCACCGCCAATGTGCGGCGGTTGGGGCGGATCGGGCGCAGTTTTTCCAGAATATCGAGCGCGGCGGTAGGGATGTTCTCGAACTCATAGGTGATCACATCGACGCTGGCGGCAAAGGCGCGCAGCGCGGCTTCGTCCTCATAGGCGGCGGTTGTGACCTGATCGGCCACATGACCGGCGGGCGGGTTGGCGCCCGGTTCGAAGATATGGGTACGGAAGCCGAGCCGCGCGGCGGCAACGGACAGCATCCGGCCAAGCTGACCGCCACCCAGAATGCCGATGGTCGCGCCTGAGGCGAGAGGGGTATCAGTCATCGGTCGGCTCTTCGGGGATGGAGGCGGAAAGGGCATCGCGCCACGCATCGAGGCGGGCGGCGAGGGCGTCATCGGAGGTGGCGAGGATGCCAGCGGCCATCAGGCCGGCGTTGGCCGCACCGGCGGCACCGATCGCCATCGTCGCCACCGGATAGCCCTTGGGCATTTGCACGATGGAATAGAGGCTATCGACGCCGGAGAGTGCCTTGGTCTGCACCGGAACGCCGACGACCGGCACGCGGGTTTTAGAGGCCATCATGCCGGGCAGATGGGCGGCACCGCCCGCGCCTGCTATGATCACTTTCAGCCCGCGTTCGGCGGCGGTTTTTCCATAGGACCAGAGCCTGTCAGGGGTGCGGTGCGCCGAGACGATGCGGGTTTCGTAGCTGATGCCCAATTCATCGAGAATATCGGCGGCGTTTTTCATCGTGGGCCAGTCCGACTGGCTGCCCATGATGATTCCGACAGGTGGCTGCTGGCTCATGATCCATCCCCGTATTTAAGGAAACGGCACTATAGCGGTGCTGCGGTGCGGCGCAATGGGGAAGCGGGGGCCTCAGGCGATGATATCGGGGAAGATACGGTCTTCGAGGCGGGCGATCTGGTCTTTCAATTGCAGTTTCTGCTTTTTCAGACGGCGGATAGTGAACATATCCGAAGAGCCGCGCTCTTGCAGGGCATTGATTGCCTCATCGAGATCGCGATGCTCGCGCTTGAGAACGGCAAGCTCGACGCGCAAAACTTCGATCTGTTCCATCTTCGCAGAACTGTTCATCGACTCGATCCGGTGGTTGTTGCCCTGACCCATAGATAGGGGGTCAGCGGCGTTTCGCCTAGCCCTTCCTCTTGCGTCGTCGCGGATTGCACCCCATATTTCACTCTGAAGGGTCGCCTGAATGGGGCCTGTTGGACGGTCGCTTGCAAAGAGGGCATGTCGTATGACGAAACTTACATTGGGGACGCACCCCTACCTTCTGGGGTTTGAGCAGCTGGAACGGCTCGTGGAACGCACCGCGAAAACCGGAAATGACGGCTACCCCCCCTACAACATCGAACAAACATCGGATCGATCCTACCGGATCACGCTTGCTGTCGCGGGCTTTGCCGAGGACGATCTGGCGATCACGGTTGAGGACAACCAGTTGGTCATTCGCGGGCGTCAGAACGACGACGGCGAGGACCGCATCTATCTGCACCGTGGCATCGCGGCGCGGCAGTTCCAGCGCTCGTTTGTGCTGGCAGACGGCGTGGATGTGGGCGAGGCAATCATCGAAAACGGGCTGCTGCATGTTGATCTGACCCGCAAGGTGCCGGAGAGCGTGGTGCAGACCATCAAAATCCGGAAGGGCACAAGCTGATGCATACAAAGGTTGATCTGTCCGCTCTGGGGGAAAAGATCGTCTATGTGAAGCCGGTGCTGGTAGACGATCTGCCCGATGAGGTGCGCAACAAGGTCGGTGATCTGAAAGAGCTGTTTGCGGTGCATAACGCCGAGGGTGAGCAACTGGCGCTGGTCGCGGACCGGCGTTTGGCCTTCGTGCTTGCGCGGCAATATGATATGACACCCGTGGCGGTGCACTGATCCGCAAAGGACAGGCCCTGCCATTGTAATGGATAACGAGAGGCAGGGTTTTATGGCGCAACAGGAAAAATACGCGCGTTCGCAGATAATCTTACATTGGTTGGTGGCGGTGTTGATCGGCGCCAACTACTTGCTGGGCGATTTCATGGGCGAGGCGTTTGAGCGGGTCATCGACACGGGCGTGGTCGGAGACATTGGCCTTGCGGCGAACAGCCACCGCGCCATTGGGGTTGCGGTGATTTTGCTCGTGCTGGTGCGGCTGGTGCTGCGCTGGCGCTTGGGCGCACCGGCGGAAAGCACGGCTGGGCCGCTGTGGCTGCAACCGGCGGCGAAGGCGGGGCATGTGGCGCTCTACGCGCTGATTTTGGCGGTGCCGATCACCGGCGCGGTGGCCTTTAACGGGCAGATCGAGGCGCTGGGCGAGGTGCATGAAGCGCTGACGAGCCTGCTTTTGTTGCTCGTGTTGGGCCATGCGTTGATGGCGATTTACTATCATGTGGTGCTGAAAGACGGATTGCTGAACCGGATGCGCTAGGCGTATGTGCGTACCCCTTCGGGAAAGAAAAAAGGCCGCAGCGGGGCGCTGCGGCCTTTTCTTTGCGGTGGTGCCGGATCAGGCGGTGATCAGGCCGAGGCTTTCGAGCTTCAGGATCACCTGATGGGCGCAGTTATCAACCTCGACATTCTCGGTTTCGACGCGGAGTTCGGGTTCGACTGGCACATCGTAAGGGTCTGAAATGCCCGTGAATTCCTTGATCTTGCCTTCGCGGGCCAGTTTGTAGAGGCCTTTCCGGTCGCGGCGCTCGCATTCCTCGAGCGAGGTGGCGACATGCACTTCGACGAACGCGCCGAATTGCTCGACATCTTCGCGCACCGCGCGGCGCGTCGCGGCGTAGGGCGCGATGGGGGCGCAGATGGCGATACCGCCGTTCTTGGTGATCTCGGAGGCCACATAGCCGATGCGGCGGATGTTGAGATCGCGGTGCTCTTTGGAGAAGCCCAGCTCGGAGCTGAGGTTCTTGCGCACGATATCGCCATCCAGCAGCGTGACGGGGCGGCCGCCCATTTCCATCAGCTTGACCATCAGCGCGTTGGCGATGGTGGATTTGCCGGAGCCGGAGAAGCCGGTGAAGAACACGGTAAAGCCCTGCTGTGAACGCGGCGGCGAGGTGCGGCGCAATTCGCGGACAACTTCGGGGAAGGAGAACCACTCGGGGATTTCCAGCCCTTCGCGCAGGCGGCGGCGCAGTTCGGTGCCGGAGATGTTGAGGATGGTGACGTTGTCACGATCTTCGATTTCGTCGGCGGGCTCGTATTGGGCGCGTTCCTGCACATAGACCATGTGTTTGAAATCGACCATTTCGATGCCGATCTCCTCCTGATGCGCGCGGAAGAGTTCCTGCGCGTCATAGGGGCCGTAGAAATCCTCGCCTGCGGAGTTTTTGCCCGGTCCGGCGTGGTCGCGGCCGATGATCATGTGGGTGCAGCCGTGGTTGCGGCGGATCATGCCGTGCCAGACGGCTTCGCGCGGGCCGGCCATGCGCATGGCGAGGTTCAGCAGGCTCATCGAGGTGGTGGAGGAGGGGTATTTATCCAGAACCGCCTCGTAGCAGCGCACGCGGGTGAAGTGATCGACGTCGCCGGGCTTCGTCATGCCGACGACGGGGTGGATCAGCAGGTTGGCTTGCGCTTCCTTCGCGGCGCGGAAGGTCAATTCCTGATGGGCGCGGTGCAGCGGGTTGCGGGTCTGGAAGGCGACGACGCGGCGCCAGCCGAGCTTGCGGAAATAGGCGCGCAGTTCGTTCGGCGTGTCGCGGCGGGCGCGGAAATCGTAATGCACGGGCTGCTGGATGCCGACGACCGGACCGCCAAGATAGACCTTGCCTGCGGTGTGGTGCAGGTAGTTGACCGCCGGATGGGCGAGATCATCGGCGCCGAAGACCTTTTCGGCCTCGTGCGATTTGTTGGGAATCCAGCGGTCGGTCACGGTCATGGTGGCGAGGATCACGCCTTCCTGATCGCGCAGGGCGATGTCCTGACCCAGTTCGATGCTGTCGGCGAAGGCTTCGGAGACGTCGAGGGTGATCGGCATCGGCCAGAGCGTGCCATCGGCAAGGCGCATGTTGTCGACGACGCCGTTGTAATCGGCCTCGGACAGGAAGCCCTTCAGCGGGTTGAAACCGCCGTTCATCAGCAGCTCCAGATCGCAGATCTGGCGGGCTGTGAGATCGTGGCTGGTGAGGTCCGCGGCCTCGACCTTCAGCTTTTGGGCGCTGTCATAGGAGACATACAGCTCTGGGATGGGGGAGAGGTTGTTAAGCATCAAGGGTGTCCTTTTCTTGAGCGAGAGGAGGCCGCTGGCGGAGCCGGTTAGCTCGGCGTGCAGGGCATCATATTCAGCGAGTTTACGGGCGAGGAACTGGTCAGCGAGTTGTGCCTTGGTGGCTGCGCCGCGGGTGGTGAGCGAATAGGCGAAGCGCTGGCGCTTGTCGGGACCGGGGCGCTGGGCGATGCGGATCAGACCGGCATCAGTAGCGGCGCGGAGTTGCGTGTTCAGCGCCCCGAGGCTGATGCCGAGCGCGCTGGCAGTGGCCCGTTGCGAGGCTTCCGGCGCCAGATCGAGCTGACGCAAGAGGCGGAAGAGGTGGTCATCTTCCGGTCGCATGGAGAGGGGCTGCGCGGCGGGCATGGCGGGTCCAAGTGTGTTCAATGGTGAACACATTTCACAAACTGGGCCGTTTGGGAAGGGAAAATCCACCCGCTGAGGTAGAAAATCAGGGCGGCTTGGTGCGAAAACGACACAGGGTCGGTTCCGGCACAGCAATCACAGAGGCGATTCCGTTTGCTGGGTGCAGGAATAACGGACCGTCCCCATGCACGAGCGGCGAATACCTGAATGGCTGCGCCATGCGCCCGCACCCAGTGTGCGGGGCTTTGCTGTGCTTGCCGGTGCGGAGGCGGTGGCGCGGGGGATCCTGATCTCGGTTTACCCGCTGGTGGTTTACGAGGCGCTGGGCGATGCGCTGCTGGTATCGGGCGTGTATTTCGTGATCGGGGTGATCTCGCTGATGATCGGGCTGTTGGTGCCGTATCTGATCCGCTACATCCCGCGCCGGTATCTTTATTCGATGGGCGCGATGATGTTTGTCGCGGGGGCGTTGGTGACGATCCTGCAAACGCCTACGATGGTGGTGACGGGGCTGGCGCTGATCACATTCGCCGTGGTCATCACATTCGTCTGCTTCAACGCCTATGTGCTGGATTATGTTGCCAAGTTCGAATTGGGACGGTTCGAGACATCGCGGCTGTTTTACAGCGCGGCGGGTTGGACGGCGGGGCCAGCGCTGGGCGTGGTGCTTTACGGCTGGTGGCGGCCTGCGCCGTTCCTCATCGCGGCGGTGGCAGCGGCGGGGATGCTGGGGGTCTTCTTGTTCATGCGTTTGGGCAATGGCCGCCTGATCACGCGGCGCAAGCGCGCGCCGACCAATCCGTTTGCCTATTTCGGGCGGTTTGCCGTGCAGCCGCGACTGGTGACGGGCTGGATATTCGCGGTGATCCGCTCCTGCGGGTGGTGGGTCTATGTGGTGTATCTGCCGATTTACGCGGTGCAGAACGGGCTGGGCGACACGCTGGGCGGGGTGGCGCTATCGATCACCAATGGCGCGCTATTCCTTTCGCCCGTGATGCTGTGGTTCATGCAGCGCAGTTCGGTGCGGATGGCGGTGCGGACGGGGTTCCTGATGTCGGCGCTCTTGTTCCTGTTGGCGGGGCTGCCGCATGGGGTGCCAATGCTGTCGGTGGCCTGCCTGATGGCGGGATCGCTGTTCTTGATCCTGCTCGATGTCTGCGGCGGATTGCCGTTCTTGCTGGCGGTGAAGCCCTCGGAACGAACCGAAATGTCAGCGATCTATTCAAGCTTTCGCGATGTTTCGGGCATCGTGACGCCGGGTGTGGCGTGGCTGGTGCTGCTGGCGGCGCCGCTTTCAGGGATATTTATCGCCGGCGGTGCGGGGCTTTTTGCCTGCTGGGTATTGGCGCGGACGTTGCACCCAAGGCTGGGACGGGCGCGGATCGCGGTGGAGCCTGCGCCAGCCGTATTGGGGGTGGTCGCGCCGCCCACGGAGGGCGACGCGCCGTTGGTTTGAGGCTTAGTCTTCCTGTGCGGCGAGGAAGCGCTCGGCATCGAGCGCGGCCATGCAGCCCATGCCTGCCGAGGTAACGGCCTGACGGTAGACGTGATCGGTGAGGTCGCCCGCTGCGAAAACGCCGGGGATCGACGTCTCGGTGGAGCCGGGCTTGACCTTTACATAACCGCCGTGGTGCAACTCAAGCTGGTCGGCGACGAGCTCGGAGGCGGGGGCGTGGCCGATGGCAATGAAAACGCCCTTGGCCGGAATCTCGGTGATTTCGCCGGTTTTGACATGCTTGGCGCGGATCGCCTCGACACCGAGCGGGTTCTCGCCGCCGACGACTTCCTCAAGCTCGTGATCCCAGAGCGGGGTGATCTTGGGGTTTTTCATCAGGCGGTCGATGAGGATCTTCTCGGCGCGCAATTCGTTACGGCGGTGGATCAGCGTGACCTTGGAGGCGAAATTGGTGAGGAAGAGAGCCTCTTCAACCGCCGTGTTGCCGCCGCCGATGACGACGATTTCCTGCCCGCGATAGAAGAAGCCGTCACAGGTGGCGCAAGCGGAGACGCCGAAGCCTTTGAACTTTTCCTCCGACGGCAGGCCAAGCCATTTCGCGCGGGCGCCGGTGGCGAGGATCACCGCATCGGCGGTGTAGGTGGTGCCGCTGTCGCCCTTGGCGGTGAAGGGGCGCTTGGAGAGGTCGAGATCGGTGATCAAGTCCATCACCACGTCGCAGCCCATCGCCTTGGCGTGGGCTTCCATGCGGACCATGAGATCGGGGCCTTGGACCTCGGTATCGCCAGGCCAGTTCTCAACCTCGGTGGTGGTGGTGAGCTGGCCGCCCGGCTCCATGCCTTGCACGAGCACCGGTTCGAGCATCGCGCGGGAGGCATAGACGCCTGCGGTATAGCCTGCCGGACCGGAGCCGATAATAAGAACGCGGGTGTGACGGGATTCGGACATGGGGGCCTCTTTCATCGCGGTTTCCGAACCGATATAGCCATCCCGCGCGGGGGTTGAAAGAGCGGAGCTTTGCCGCAGGTGCATCGCCGGCTTGCAGGCTCGTATGGGCGGGGTTATGCGAGGCGTCCGCAAGTTTCTTGCCGAAGTTTGAAATATTATTGCGCACAAACCTCGGGCAGTGTAACCTTTGCAAAATTTCAATAATTTGGGGTAGCGATTCGATGCCAGGCACGAAGCTGGATGAAATCGACAGAATGATCCTTGCGGAATTGCAGGCCGATGGCCGGATGACCAACGTGGAACTGGCAAAGCGGGTGGGCATTTCTGCGCCGCCGTGCCTGCGGCGGGTCCGCACGCTGGAGGAGCAAGGCTACATTCGGGGCTACCATGCGGATGTGGATGCGCGGGAACTGGGCTTTGAGGTGCAGGTTTTCGCGATGGTCGGGCTGGTGAGCCAAGCCGAGGCGGACCTGAGCGCGTTCGAGCAGCGGTGCCAAGGATGGCCGCTGGTGCGCGAGTGCCACATGCTGAACGGCGAGGTGGATTTTATCCTCAAATGCGTGGCGCCTGATTTGCGAAGCTTCCAGAACTTCCTCACCGAGCATCTGACGGCCGCGCCGAATGTGGCGAGCGTCAAGACATCGCTGGTGATCCGTGGTGCAAAGGACGAGCCGGGTGTGCCGTTTGACGTGCTGGAAGCGCGGCTGGCGCAGGACGCTTAGGACACTTCCAACAATTCGAGATCGGCGCTGCTGAACCGCGTGAAACGCGGGGCGTCCAGATCGCTTATACAGCCGAGATGCGGGAACATGCCGAGGAAGATCGCGCGAAGTTCCTGACTGAGGCTGAGCCGATGCAGCGGGCCGGGATGGTAGGATTCGACCTCCAGCCCGCAGGCGCGGATCGAATGATGCCTGTCGAACAGAAGGTGGCAGAGCGTGATCGGGCGCGGCGGGGTGATGCCGACGACCGCGATCCCGTCGATCAGATCAGCGAGCGGCAGGGATACTTTGTCCATTCCGAGCCGAGCCTGTACCGCCGGATGGCGGCGGATGACCCGTGTGGCAGGGCCAAAGATCATATCGCGGGAGGGGAAGCCATCACCGAACGCATCGGCGGCAACGCGGATCAGTTGCGTGCCAGCGTGAGGCGTCGTTTGCCAAGAGCCTTTCCAAAGGAGGGTTTGCGGGCCGCCATTCTCTGTCAACACGCTATCGCCCGGCAGGAGGTCTTCGACGGCGACGGGGCCGGAGGGCGTGGGCAGGAGGGTGCCGTGAGAGAAGGCGGAAAAGGCGTCGAGGAACGGCGCGCGGAGGGGGATCGGGCGGTTGCGATCCTCGATCTCGCCACGATTGTTGAGAAACAGGAAATCGGCGCGGGAAATCAGCGGCTCTTGCGCCGAGGCAGATGCAGGCGAGGATGGCGCGGGGATTTCGCGGATCGAGGCGGTCTGGGGGCGTATGTTCATGCGATGCTCTCCGTGTGCTTCCTCTGTCGTCGGCCCCCACCGACAACGTCAGAGTGCATCATGTCTATTCTTCATAAATGCCGCTGTTATGGCGCTTCTGTCAAAGAATTGCGGCAAATAGCGGCTCAATTCGCAACAAAGGTGGTGTTGGATTTGGATTGTTTCCCGAAACGGGCTTTGCGTAAAGAAAAGGCCGCGCAACGAGGCGCGGCCAGTCGGGGAATGCCGGAGGGGAAATCCGGACAGGGAGGAATCAGGCAGACGCGACCTTGCGCGGGGCCACAGCAGTGGCGGCGCGGCGGGCGATCATCTCTTTGCGGCGGGCGCCACGGGCCCAAGGCATCTGGGTGGTGCAGGCCTCGGCTTCCTTGATCATGGCGGTCATCCAGCGGGTTTTGATCTGGGTCTGGGTCTTTGTCATCTTATCAACCTTTGAAATCGTCTTGGTGTCTGATCGTGTTGGGATCAAATTGATGTCTGTTCGGGGCATGAGTTGGGCGCGGAAGAAACAATTTGAGACTTTTTTGCCAGCTTGGAAACAATGAATGGGGCATTCCTGCCAAATTCGATAAGGTGCTGAAAAATATAGATTTTGCCACGTTTCTGTAGACAGTTCAGCAGAGGTTGTGGCGATTGTTTCCGGAAATCAGGCGAAAATCGGACGGGTGGCTGTCGCAATCCCGCCGCGATCAGAGCCGGATTGCCGCAATCAACCTGCCGTAATCCACCTCCTTGCGGTGGGTGGTGCGGCGATAGGAATAGAATCGCGCCGGATCGGAATAGGTGCAGTGGCGGGTCCACTCCGCATGGCCGACCCCTGCGGAACGGAGGCGGTAGAGGCCATAGGCAGGCAGATCGAACTGATATCTGCCGCCCTCGCCGTTAGCGAAGAAGCGGGCATTGTCGGGGTCGTCATCGAGAAAACGCTCGACAAATTCGGGGCCGACCTCATAGGCGCGTTGGCTGATCGTCGGGCCGATCACGGCGCAGATGTCCTCGCGGGTGGCGCCGAGTGCCTCCATCGAGGTGACGGTTTCTTCGAGCACGCCGTTCAGCGCGCCTTGCCAGCCCGCATGGGCCGCGCCGATGACGCCTGCTTCCGCATCGGCAAAGAGCACCGGCTGGCAATCGGCGGTCAGCACGCTGATCGCGAGGCCGGGGGTGGCGGTGACGATGGCGTCGGCCTCCGGCGGGGTGGGGTTCGCCTCGGTCACGGTATCGACGCGGCTGGAATGGACCTGCACCACGCCGCAGAGCCTGTCTGCGGCGACGTCGAGCGCTTGGGCGACGCGGCCACGGTTGATCGACACTGCTGCATGCTGGTCGGAACTGCCAAAACCGCAGTTCAGCCCCTCGAACACGCCCGAAGACGCGCCGCCACGACGGGTAAAGAACCCGTGTCGCAGGGGCGCGAGACAATCAGCTGTGAGGATTTCGAGTGTCATGGTTCGAGCCCGGGTGGTGGCAGCGTGTTGGCGGGATAGAGGCCCAGCACTTTGAATAGGTCGCCCATTTCGGCGGGGTGGGTCAAGCGTCTGTGTGCGGCGACGTGATTTGTGAGTGCATCCCCGCTGAGGCGCGTGGCGAGCGCTTGCGCGCGCTGGGTGATGCCGAGCCGTTCGAGGAACACGCCCTGCGTGGCGAGCCGCGTATGGGCGGCGGGGGCCGTGGCGTTGGCGATGGCCTCAAAGTCCACATGGGCGGTGAGATCGGCGCTGCCGGGATCGGTGAAGGGATCGACGGACTGGTGCTCTTTGAGCGCCTGAAGCGTGTCGCCCAACGAACGCCAGTCGCCATAGTCGATGATCAGCGCCGCGCCGCCGTGTTCCGCGATGCGGGAGGCGATATCGCCGACAATCGCGGGCAGGGCGGGGCATAGCTCGACGATATTGCCATCGCTGGTGTCCTCCAGCCGGTGCTGGAGAGCGGCGATCGGGGCGGGGGCGGTGAGGCCCAAGGTGAGCGCGGCTTTGTCGTTGAGGCCGACGACGCGCTCGCGCCAGCCGTCGCCTTCGCGCTGGAACTGGCGGATGGGCAGAGCATCGAAGAACTCGTTCGCCACGAGGAACAGAGGCATTTGCGGCAGGTCGTGGACCTGTGCATGCCATGTGGCGGCGGGGAGCGCTTCGGATTGCAGCGCTTCAAGGCGGGGCGAGGCTTCGACGAGGTGCAGCTCCAGCGCATCGTGGAAGCCCGGCACGGCGCGGGTGGCGCGGAGGATGTCGGCCATCAGCGTACCGCGACCTGGGCCAAGCTCGGCCAGCGCGAAGGGCGCGGGGCTGCCTTGGTCGATCCAGCATTGGGCGAGGCAGAGGCCGATCATCTCCCCGAACATCTGGCTGATCTCGGGGGCGGTGACGAAATCACCGGCACTGCCGAAGGGTTCGCGAGTTGCGTAATAGCCGTGATCGGGGTGGAGCAGTGCTTCGGCCATGTAATCGGCCAGCGTGATTGGGCCGGTGCGGGCGATCCGCGCGGCGAGGATATCGGTCAGCGTGTCGAGCGTTGCTTCAGTCATGGGCAGCTCGTGTGCGTGCGAGCAACCAAAGCCCGATCAGGATCATCGGCAGGGTGAGGAGCTGGCCCATCGTCAGGCCATAGCCGCCAATGTGCAGCGCGAGGCCGAGCGGGTTGCCCTCGGAGACAAATTGCGCGTCAGGCTGGCGGACGAATTCCACCGCGAAACGGGCAAGCCCGTAGCCGGTGAAGAAGGTCGCCGCCAGGCGCCAAGGGTGGTGCAGAACCTTGCGGCGGAACACCAGCCAGACCAGCAGACCGCCCAAGATCAGCCCTTCTAGTGCCGCCTCATAGAGCTGCGAGGGGTGGCGGGCGCAGAGCAGGAGCAGCTCTTCGCCGCAGTCTTGCGCGGCGGTGCCGGGGAAGATCACACCCCAAGGCAGATCGGTGGGGCGGCCCCACAGCTCGCCATTGATGAAATTGGCGATCCGCCCGAGGAGCAATGCCGGCGGCGAGGCCAGCGCGATGGAATCGGCCAGTGAGCCGAGCGCTATGCCTTCGCGGCGGGAAAAGATCAGGATTGCCAGCACCACGCCGAGAAAGCCGCCGTGGAAGGACATGCCGCCCTGCCAGATGGCCAGCACTTCGGCGGGATTGGCGAGGAAATAGGCAGGTTGGTAAAACAGCACATAGCCCAAGCGCCCGCCGCCGATGATCCCAAGGATGATCCATGTAAGAAGCGCTTCGAGTTGCGTTTCGCTCAGCGCTGGTGTGCCGCCCTTCCACAATGCGGGGCGGCGCAGCGCGGCGACAAGGATGCGCCAGCCGATGAGAATGCCGACCACATAGGCCATGGCGTACCAGCGCAGCGCGAAGTCACGCCCGAACAGCGTGAACGAAAAGATATCGGGGCCGATATCGGGGAAGGGAAGTGCAGCCAACATGCGACAAGTCCTGAGCAAGGCGCGGGGGGAAGTCAACCGCCATCGCGCCTTGCCCCGCGCGGTTATGATGCCCATATAGGGGGCAAGCGAAACGGAGGCTCACATGCAGACCCGCAACAAGATACTCGACGATATGTCGCAACTTTTCACCAATGCGATGGGCGTGGCGCAGGGCGCGCGTCAGGAAGCGGAGACGGCGATGTCGTCGATGTTTGACCGCTGGTTGGCGAGCCGCGATCTGGTCACGCGGGAGGAATTTGATGCGGTCCGCGCGATGGCGCAGAAGGCCCGCGAGGAAAACGCCGCACTGTTGGCGCGGATCGAGGCGCTGGAGGCCCGGCAGAAGGGCTGAGCGGCTTGGCCGTTTTTGGAGATTGATTAAACGGGCGGCGGGTGTACCTGCCGCCCGTTTGCTTTTGCCTAGCCTGTGAAGGAGGCGAGGTATTCGGTGAGCATCTGGCGCGCGGCTTCGAGGTCGCGCTTGTCGGCCATTTCGGTCACGGTGTGGATGTAGCGGGTGCCGACCACGATCCCCACGGCGCGAGCACCGGCAGCGGCTTGCTGGGCGGCGGCACCGTCCTGCCCGCCGGCACCGAGCATGGTGCGCTGGTAGGGGATATCCTTGGCGATGGCGAGTTGCTCGATCTCTGACACCAGCTTTTTGTCAGCGATGAAGGAGCTGTCGCGCACATGAAGGCCGAAGCCGTCGCCCTGTTTGGTGGTGCGGTCTTTCTCCGGCACGCCGGGGGTGTCGCAGGACAGTGTCACATCGATGCCAAGGCCGATGTCTGGCTTGATCGCGTAGGCGGCGGTGCGGGCGCCGCGCAGGCCGACCTCTTCCTGACAGGTGAAGGCAACGTGAATTTCAGCGCCGCGGCCCTTGTCGCCCAAGGCGCGGATCGCTTCGATGCCGAGCCAGCAGGCGATGCGGTTGTCGAGCGCCTTGGAGACGACCTTATCGCCCATTTCGAGGAACGGTTCTTCCATCACCACGAAATCACCGACCTTCACCAGATCGCGGGCTTTCTCCCCCAAGCCGAGATCGACGAAGAATTCGCCCAGCTCGGGCACTTTCTTGCGCTCTTCGGGGGAGGAGATGTGCACAGGTTTGCCGCCGGGGTTCATCACCCCGATATGATCGCCTTCGTCGGTGCAGACGCGGACACGGCGGGAGAAGAGATTGCGCGGGTCGAAGCCGCCGACCGGCTGGAGGTAGAGAAAACCCTCCTTGCTGATGTGGCTGACGAGGAAGCCGATCTCGTCCATGTGGCACAGGAGCATGATGCGGGGCGCGTCGGCGCTGGTTGCCTCGCGGCGGCACAGAAGTGAGCCCATCGCATCGGTCTTAACCTCGGTAAACATGCCTTCGATTTCGGCGGTGATGAGGTCGCGGACGCGGTCCTCGTGACCGGGGACGCCGGGGGTTTCGCAGAGCCTTTTGAGTAGATCGATATTCATGAAGTGCCTCCTTATTGGTGGCGAAGATGATGGGGCTTCGCGGAAGGTGCAAGGGGGGACGCGACGTGACGGTTGTGTGAAAAATGAAGTTATCCCCAAGAAATTGCTTTACAGAATGCCCCATTCAGGCCCACCATATATCGTAGGAACGGAGGGAACACCCACCGCTTCTAGAGCAGGCACCTAGCGCTTGGGGTGCTGCCATTTCCCCAGCGCTATAACGAATGAGGCCGAGCTATGGCATTGTCTGAGCAGTTCATCGACGCCGGTGAAATCCATCCGATCGACCTTGTGGAAACCATCGCCGAACATCACGAGTGGGAATTTGACCGCATTGCCGACGACCAGATCGCGATGGCGGTCGAAGGTCAGTGGCGCACATATGCGATTACGCTGGCATGGTCAGGCTATGACGAAACATTGCGGCTGATCTGCACCTTCGAGATGGAGCCGCCCAGCGAGCGTATGGCGGCGCTCTACGAGACTTTGAACGGCATTAATGATCAATGCTGGGCGGGTAATTTTACCTGGTGGGACGAACAGAAGATGATGGTCTTCCGCTACGGGCTGATGCTGGCCGGTGATCAGGTCGCCAGCCCAGAGCAGATCGACACGATGATCAATGCGGCGGTGATGAGCTGCGAGCGCTTCTATCCGGCGCTGCAACTGGTCACATGGGCCGACAGGACGCCGCAAGAGGCGTTACAGGTTGCTATCGCCGAGGCTTACGGGCGCGCGTAAACCGCGCCAGAGGGTTCGGCCAAAGGGATTGCATACGCGCGCGTTATCTCCCCGCGCGCGGCCCGCGCCACCCACTTGGCGACGCAGGCTCAGGCCGCGCTCTTGAACCTCCCACGGGCGCGGCCTAACACTTGGGCAACGCAAAGGGAGGTTCCCCATGAATATGGATGATGTGGCGCGCCGCGGGCTGGTTTTGCTGGGCTGTGGCAAGATGGGATCAGCGATGCTGGCGGGTTGGCTCAAAGGCGGGTTGCCTGCCGCGTCGGTCTGGATCATCGACCCGTTTCCGAGCGACTGGGTGAAGGCGCAGGGCTGCCATGTGAACGCGGATCTGCCTACCGATCCGGCGATTGCGCTGATCGCGGTCAAGCCGCAGATGATGGGCGAGGCGCTGCCCGCGATGCAGGCGCTGGGCAATGGCGGGACGCTGTTTGTCTCGGTCGCGGCTGGCACGCCGATTGCGCGGTTCGAGGAGGTGTTGGGCCAAGAAACGCCGGTGATCCGCGCGATGCCGAACACGCCTGCGGCGGTGGGCCGTGGGATCACGGCGATCATCGGCAATGCGCATGTTGATGAGGCTGCGCTGGCGCTCGCGGAGGAATTGCTTTCTGCCGTGGGGCAGGTCGTGCGGCTGGAGGCCGAGGCGCAGATGGATGCGGTGACGGGTGTGAGCGGCTCTGGCCCGGCTTATGTGTTCCACCTGATCGAAACGCTCGCGGCGGCGGGTGCGGCGCAAGGGCTGCCGCCGGAACTGGCGATGCAGCTTGCCAAGGCGACGGTCGCGGGGGCGGGTGCGCTGGCCGAGCAAGCGGAGGAAGACCCTGCGCAATTGCGGGTCAACGTCACCTCGCCCAACGGCACGACGCAGGCGGCGCTGGAGGTTCTGATGAATGAGGCTGACGGCTTCCCCGCGCTGTTGACGCGGGCGGTGGCGGCGGCGACGGAGCGGTCAAAGGAGCTGTCGCGTGGGTGAGATTACGTTCGATGATTTCCTGAAGGTGGATATCAGGGCGGGGCGGGTGATCCGCGCCGAGCCGTTCCCCGAAGCGCGCAAGCCCGCGATCAAGATGTGGATCGATTTCGGCCCCGAGATCGGGGAGAAAAAGACCTCCGCGCAGGTGACGGCGCATTACACGCCGGAAGCGCTGGTTGGCAAACAGGTGATGGCTGTGGTGAACTTTCCGCCGCGCCAAATCGGGCCATTTATGTCGGAGGTTTTGGTATTGGGCGTGGCGGATGCGGAGGGCGGGATCGTGTTGATCGGCCCTGACAAGGACGTGGCCGCAGGAGAGAGGATGCATTGATGAAAGTTCTGATCACCAGAGAGATCCCCGAGCGGATCGTCGAAGCGGCCAAGGCGCGGTTTGATGTGACCTTCCGCGACGAGCCGTGCGTGGGGCTGACCGAGGAAGAGGCCGCCGTTGCGTTGCGTGACTATGACGCGATCTTGTTGACGCTGGGCGATCAGTTCTCGGCGCGGGCCTTCGAGATGGCGGGCGATATCCGCTGTAAGGTGCTGGCGAATTTCGGGGTGGGGTATAACCACATTGATGCGGCGGCGGCAGCCGCAGCGGGCGTGGCAGTGACCAACACGCCGGATGTGCTGACCGATGCAACCGCCGATATCGGTATGACGCTGCTGCTCGCGACAGCGCGGCAGGCGGCGCTGGGGGACCGGCTGGTGCGTGGTGGCGGCTGGAAGGGCTGGGGCCCGACGCAGATGATGGGCACGCATGTCACCGGCAAGACGGTCGGCATCATCGGGATGGGCCGGATTGGGCAGGCGGTGGCGAAGCGCTGCCATTACGGGTTTGATATGCCGGTGATCTATTACAACCGTTCCGCCAAGGATGCTGGCCTCCCTGCGCGGCAGGTAGAGAGCTTGGCCACGGTGATGGCGCAGGCGGATTTCGTTGTCGTGACTGTGCCGGGAGGTGCGGAGACACGGCATCTGATCGATGCAGAGGCGCTGGCGGCGATGAAGCCGGAGGGCATCTTCATCAATATCGCGCGGGGCGATGTGGTGGATGAAGAGGCACTGATCGCGGCGCTGGCCGAGAAGCGCATCGGCGCGGCGGGCTTGGATGTTTATGCGCAGGAGCCGTTTGTGCCAGAGGCGTTGAGAGCGCTCGATAACGCGGTCCTGTTGCCGCATCTGGGATCGGCAACGCTGGAAACACGCGAGGCGATGGGTCAGATGGCGCTGGATAACATTATCGCCCATGCGGAAGGGCGCGACCTGCCGCAGCGGGTGGTTTAGGCGGAGTCGCCCGTGGCTTCACGCCAGTGGCGGCGGCAAAGGGAGACGTAGCGCTCGTTGCCGCCGATCGCGACCTGATCGCCATCTGTCAGCACGTTGCCCTCGGCATCCTTGCGGACGACCATGGTGGCCTTTTTGCCGCAGTGGCAGATGGTGCGGACCTCGCGCATTTCGTCGGCGAGGGCCAGCAGCGCGGCCGAGCCGGGGAACAGCTTGCCCTGAAAATCAACCCGAAGCCCGTAGCACATGATCGGGATCGACAGGTCATCCACCGCGCGGGCGAGTTGCCAGACCTGCTCGGGGGTGAGGAACTGCGCCTCATCCACGAAGGCGCAGGCGCAGGGGCCGTCCGCGAGGCGCTTTTCGAGCTTGGCAAAGAGGTCTTCGCCGGGGGCGAAGGTATCGGCCGACGCCCCGATGCCGATGCGGGAGGCGATGCGGCCTTCACCGGCGCGGTTGTCGAACTGGGCGGTCAGCAGATAGGTCTGCATGCCGCGCTCGATATAGTTATGCGAGGCTTGCAGCAGCACCGTCGATTTGCCGGCGTTCATCGTGGAGTAATTGAAGTAGAGCTTGGCCATGCCGCTGGTTAGCTTCAGGCGTGGAAATGGGCAAGTGGGATGAACGCTGGCGCGCGGTGGCGGATCGGGATGTTAACCGTTGCGCGGCAGGGTAGGCGCATGACGCAAGCCCCGAAACTGACCAAAGCGCAACGGCGTGAGCTGTGCTACGCAATCGATGCGCGGCGGATGATCGAATATGATCTGCATGACTTCCTGAAGCGGGAACGGGCGATGCCGCCTGCATGGGACGCGGTGTGGAAGGACAAGGACCGCCGCGACGCGAAGCGCACGCGGATCACCATATCGCTTGATGCGGATGTGGTGCGGTTTTTCAAGGCGATGGGGGACGGGTACCAGCCACGGATTAACCGTGTGCTGCGGGCCTATATGCATTACCGGCTGGCGGGGATCGTCGAGGGGCCGGATACGACGGATTACATCCTGCGGCCCGATAGCATGCCCCAAGTGCCGAAAGAGCGCGGGGAGTGGGGGGATTTCGAGCGGTTTCTGGGAGGGGAGAAGCGGGGGGAGTAGGTGCTGGTGGGGCCGCGCTTGCGACCGGTTTTTGACAGGAGGCCGAGTGGCAGACTGCGGGATGGCGATTGAACGAGACACCCTGCCCCACCAAGTCGCCAGCCCTGGGGGGCGGTCTGGCGATGGGCCGGCACCTGCGGTGCTGTTGGGCCCCGGGGAGTGGCATCACCAATTCACAAGCCTTGAACTGCCGCGCCAGTGCAGCGGCGGGGTTGATGGGGGGCTTGAATGTCAGTCTGTAAGTCACTAATTACTAGTCATTAATGATTAGGAGAGTGAAATGAATCCCACCTACACGTTTATGTCGCGTTCGACTGCAAAGCCGGGGCGGTTTGATGATTTGATCCGGATCACAAAAGCGCCGCCGGCGGCTATTGATAAGGCCGCGGACGGCGTGATCGCCTGGCAGGTCGCGGCTGATCGGGAGCAGAACTCGGTCGTTATCTGGGTCACGCTTGACCGCAAGGAGACGATGGATGCATATCTGAGTTCGCCTGAAGGACAGGCTGAACATGGTGATGCTGGCGAAATGGAACAAATCATCGAGACATTCGAGATGTTCAATTTGACACCTCAAGCCGGACGTCTGCCGGCATGAGCCTGACAAAGGCGCGTGAACTGGCTGTCTTGAGCCTGTTGAACACGCATTCTTTGCATGGCTACCAAGTTGCAGCGGCTTTCGAGAAATGGCCGCTGCACAGTTTGGGGCTGAAGCGCGCTGCGGTCTACAGCATCCTTGCGCGTTTCTCGGAGCGTGGGTGGATCACCGTCGAGGAGCAGGCGGGCGGCCAATTTCCTGACCGGCGTGTGAGCCATATCACCGATCAGGGGCGCGCAGCCATTCATCCGTTGGCAGCAGAAGCAGGCGGGCTTTCGCTATCGCCGTTGATGGCGCTGATGTTGCTGCATGACAGCGGCGTGGACGTCACCGAAATGTTTGAAGCCCAGTGCGCCATGCGGCGCAGGATCGTGGCAGAGCACCATGAAACCGACAAGGACCACGTCAATTCGGCGTCGAGCCAGTTGGCATATGCAACGACGATGGCCGAGATCGACTTCCTGTCACGGTTCTTGGAAGGTCATTCACAAGAATAGCGCGACGGCGCCAACCCACGGGCGGGCGCTGTCGCGGCTTTGAGCCTTACGAGCCTTGCAAGCTGCGGACGCGGATCTCGCCTTCGGCGCGGGCTTTCATGGCCAGCGCGGCGGCTTGGCTGGCGGCGGCGGTGGTGAAGTAGGGGATCTTGTCGTAGAGCGCCACGGAGCGGATATCGCGGCTGTCTTCGACGGCTTGTGCGCCCTCGGTCGAGTTGAACACCAGCTGCACTTCGCCATCCTTCAGGCAATCCACCACGGTGCGGCCGCCTTCGTAGACCTTGTTCACGATCTCGCAGGTGATGCCGTTTTCGGTCAGCCAGCCAGCGGTGCCGCGCGTGGCGACGATCTTCATGCCCAGTTCGCGGACGATACCTGCGGCTTCGAGCATATCGGTGCCTTTGTCGGCGTCCTTGATGGAGAAGAACACCGTGCCTTCGGTCGGCAGGTTGGTACCAGCGCCGAGCTGTGCTTTGAGGAAGGCGCGGGCGAAGTTACGAGCCCAGCCCATGACCTCGCCTGTGGAGCGCATTTCCGGCCCGAGGATCGTATCGACACCGGGGAAGCGGGCGAAGGGCATGACGGCCTCTTTCACCGAGAACCAAGGCGTATTGGGATCGGCCAGCGTGAACGGGTTGCCGAGCGGCAGCACGTCCATCGGGTCATCGGCCTCGGGGTAGGCGGGGCGCAGCGGGAAGTTGGAGAGCGGCTCACCAGCCATCAGGCGTGCCGCGATGGAGGCGATGGCGCTGTCGGTGGCCTTTGCCACGAAGGGCACGGTGCGCGAGGCGCGGGGGTTGACTTCGATCAGGTACACATCGCCGTCCTTCACCGCGAATTGCACGTTCATCAGGCCTTTGACCTCGAGCGCCAGCGCGAGGGCTTCGGTCTGGCGGCGGATTTCGGTGATGATGTCGGCGGGCAGGGAATGCGGCGGCAGGCAGCAGGCGCTATCGCCGGAGTGGACGCCGGCCTCTTCGATATGCTGCATGATGCCTGCAACATGGACGTTCTTGCCATCGCAGAGCGCGTCAACGTCAACCTCAACGGCGCCGGAGAGGTAGCTGTCAAGCAGCACGGGGCTATCACCGGAGACGACCACGGCCTCTTTGATGTAGCGCTTGAGGTGGTCCATATCGCGGACGATTTCCATCGCGCGGCCCCCCAAGACGTAGGACGGGCGGATCACCAGCGGGAAGCCGATGGAATCGGCGATATCGAGCGCCTGTTGGTCGGTCGAGGCGATGCCGTTATGCGGCTGCTTCAGGTTCAGGCGGTTGACGAGATCCTGGAAGCGCTCGCGGTCTTCTGCGAGGTCGATCGCGTCGGGCGAGGTGCCGAGGATCGGGATGCCAGCCGCATCGAGAGCGTTGGCGAGCTTGAGCGGGGTCTGGCCGCCGAACTGGACGATGACGCCGTGCAGCGTGCCGTTCTCTTGCTCGACGCGGAGGATTTCCATCACATGTTCGAAGGTGAGCGGCTCGAAATAGAGGCGGTCGGAGGTGTCATAGTCGGTCGACACGGTTTCAGGGTTACAGTTGACCATGATCGTCTCGTAGCCCTGATCGGTGAGCGCGAAACAGGCGTGACAGCAGCAATAATCGAACTCGATGCCCTGACCGATGCGGTTCGGGCCGCCACCGAGGATCACGACCTTCTTGCGGTCAGAGGGGCGGGCTTCGCATTCCACATCGCCCATCGCGGGGGCTTCGTAGGTGGAATACATATAGGGGGTTTGCGCTTCGAACTCGGCGGCGCAGGTGTCGATCCGCTTGAACACGGCGGTGACGCCGAGGTTCTGGCGGGCGCGGCGGACGTTGTCCTCGCTGCGGCCGGTGAGGGTGGCAAGGCGGGCATCGGTGAAGCCCAGCATTTTGAGTGCGCGCAGCTCGGCCTCGGTGACGGGGAGGCCGTTTTTGCGAATGTTGGCTTCGGCGTCGATGATCTCGCGGATGCGGGCGAGGAACCACGGATCAAAAGCAGTGACGGCGATGATTTCCTCATCGGTCAGGCCGTGGCGCATGGCTTGCGCGATGGTGCGCAGGCGGTCGGGGGTGGCGACGGAGAGCGCCTTGACGATGGCGGCTTTGTCCGGCGCGCCGGGGATCTCGACCTCGTCAAAGCCGGTGAGGCCGGTTTCCATCGAAGCGAGCGCCTTTTGCACCGACTCGTGGAAGGTGCGGCCGATGGACATCGCCTCGCCCACGGATTTCATTGCCGTGGTGAGGTAGGGCTCGGAGCCGGGGAACTTCTCGAAAGCGAAACGCGGGATCTTTGTGACAACGTAATCGATGGTCGGCTCGAAGGAGGCGGGCGTCACCTTGGTGATGTCGTTGTCCAGCTCATCGAGCGTGTAGCCGACGGCCAGCTTCGCGGCGATTTTGGCAATCGGGAAGCCGGTGGCCTTGGAGGCCAGAGCGGAGGAGCGGCTGACGCGGGGGTTCATCTCGATCACGACCATACGGCCATCGGCGGGGTTGATCGCCCATTGCACGTTGGAGCCGCCGGTTTCGACGCCGATCTCGCGCAGAACGGCAATCGAGCCGTTGCGCATGATCTGGTATTCTTTGTCGGTCAGGGTCAGGGCGGGGGCGACGGTGATCGAGTCGCCGGTATGCACGCCCATCGGATCGACGTTTTCGATGGAGCAGACGATGATGGCGTTATCCGCTTTGTCGCGGACGACTTCCATTTCGTATTCTTTCCAGCCCAAGAGCGATTCATCGACGAGGATCTGGCCGACGGGGGAGGCATCCATGCCGGAGCGGCAGTAGTGGATGTATTCCTCGCGGTTATAAGCAACGCCGCCGCCGGTGCCGCCTAGTGTGTAGGCAGGACGGATGATGGCGGGCAGGCCGATATCCTCGAGCGCGTCGAGCGCGAGGGCGATGCCTGCATCGAGATCATGGTTGCCGTTGGCCTTCTTCGGAGCGGTGACGATGGTGGCGCGGGGGTTTTCCAGCCCGATGCGGTCCATCGCTTCGCGGAAGAGTTTGCGGTCTTCGGCCATTTCGATGGCTTCGCGGTTGGCGCCGATGAGCTGGACGTTGAATTTCTCCAACACGCCCATATCGGCCAGCGCCAGAGAGGTGTTGAGGCCGGTCTGACCGCCCATTGTGGGCAGCAGCGCGTCGGGGCGCTCTTTCTCGATGATCTTGGCGACGACCTCGGGTGTGATCGGCTCGATATATGTCGCATCGGCAAGGCCCGGATCGGTCATGATCGTGGCGGGGTTCGAGTTCACCAGAATGACACGGTAGCCTTCTTCGCGCAGTGCCTTACAGGCTTGTGCGCCGGAGTAATCGAATTCGCAGGCTTGCCCGATGACAATGGGCCCCGCTCCGATGATCATGATCGACTGGATGTCGGTTCTCTTCGGCATGGCGCTGACCTCTAATGTTCGGGTTTGCGGCACCCACCGGTGCCCAAATTGTCGTGCGTTATAGGGATGGGAACGCGGGGCGCAAGAGGCCCTTAGCATAGAATCCGCAAAAAGAAGAGGCGATCAGGTTTTGCGGGCAGCGTACACGAAGAGGGCGAAGAGCCAAGCCATAGTGATCACCCCTGCATAGGGGTTGGTCATCAGGGTCAAAAAGAGGCCGTGAATCAACGGATTGTCGCTGAGCGAGCCGATGCTATGGATCAGGGTGACGAGATAGGTCACGAGCAGCGGGCTGAGCGCGAGGAGCAGGCGCCTTGGCGGGATTTTCTCGAACAGGAGCGGTGTGAAGGCGAGGAGCGGCAGATAATAGTAGGTCCAACTCAACGGGCTGAAAAAGGCAATGGCGGCGATTGTCAGTGGCCAGAGGAATCGCGCGTCGGCCTTGCCTTGCGCGATGCGCCAAGCGGGGAGAGCGACCGTTGCGAGCAACAGCCCGACCGAGGCGAGCCGCCACCAGAGGGGTTTTGGCAGGATTTGCCAGCCGATATCGACGCCGTTGGTGCTGCCTATTGTGTATTGCTCGATAGGAATCGCGCTGCTGCCAAAGGCGAGATTGCCAATCAGCGAGTCGAGGCCGTAGTTGAGCGGTGTCATCATCGCCGTGCGGCTGATCAGCAGGGTTTGTTGCAGGAAGCTGGCGTGGAGTGGCCATCCGGCCAGCAGCAGCGAGGCAAGGCCAAGGCCGCCACCGACCACGAGCGCCCAGCGGACAGAGCGCCAGCGCCCAGCGGCGGCCCAGAGCGCGATGAAGAGGATGGGGTAGAGTTTTAGCGCGGCGGCAAAAGCCAGTGCGGTGCCTGCCGCCAGTGGCCGGTTGGCGCGGTCCCGTTCGATGGCCAGCACGATCAGGAACGAGACGAGGATTTGTGGCTGGTTCTGGATCAGGGCGATGGTGCCGCCCACCGAGAAGAACAACACAATCAGGGCTGTGACCGCGGCAAGGAACCGCTGCTCCGCAGGCAGGTTCGTTAGGCGCAGAGCCAGCATCACCATGCCGAACATAAGCGCCGGATTGAGCAGCGAAGCGAGCCAAATCATCCCTTCAGGCGTGGTAAACGGCGTAATCCATGACAGGAGAACCACCCAAAACGGCGGGTAGATGAATGGGAACACCGCGCCCTCATAGCCACGCGCGGCGAGGAGTGGCCCCCAGTCGGACGGCGGATGCATGGTGAAAATATCGGTGTCGGGCGGGTAGATCTGATCCATCGCGCCAATCGCGTGAAAGTGCCCCGCCAGCCATGACGCCATCAGATCAGCAGAGGTCTTGGCGGCCAGCAACAAGACTGAATATGCGGTGAGGGCAACAAGCAGAAGAAGCAGGCGGCTGTCGCGCCGTCTCTGGCCTGTGATGTCTGCCATCTGCTGCTGCCTTCGCTTGCACTTTTAAGGCAGGTTACACGCAAGGCGCGTAAAGGCAACGTGGATGATGGCGGGGAAATCGGTGAAATGCCGGAATTCTTCTGTCGTTTCGCGATGAAGCGGCCTATTTCATCGCCATCAGTGACGGTGGGGTAAACCGATGAGGATTCGCTTCGATCAAGGACCGGGGATCAGGCCCGCCGCCCGCACGCGCGGCGCGGCGCCGGTTGTTTTTGATGCACCGTCACGGCTGATCGAGGCTTATGAACCCGCCGATGTGCCGGATGCTCTGACCGCGCTTGATGTTGCGCGGGCCGAAGGGAAGTGGCTTGCGGGATTTGCAAGTTATGAGCTGGGCTATGCGTTGGAGCCGAAGCTTGCAGACCGGATGCCGCAGGACCGCCGCCTGCCGCTGTTGCGGTTTGGGGTTTATGATGGCCCACGTTCCGCTCCGCCCGTTGCTGCGCCGGAACAGCCTGTTGCCTTGTTGGAGGCGACGCCGCGCTGGGATGCGGCCCGTTATGGGGCGACGTTCAATTGCGTGCGGGATTACATTGGCGCGGGCGATATCTATCAGGCCAATCTGACCTTTCCGATTGATCTGCGCCTCTCGGGCAGCGCGGCTGAGGTCTATGCTGCGTTGGCGACGCATCAGCCCGTTGGCCACGGCGCTTTGATCACCCAGCCGGATTTGCCGGACCTCCTATGCCGGTCGCCGGAGCTGTTCTTCTGTGTTGATGAGGGCGGGCAGATCGAAACCCGCCCGATGAAGGGCACGATGCCGCGCGGTGCGACCCCGCAAGAGGATGAGGCAAACCGCGCGTGGCTGCGCTTTGATGAGAAGAACCGCGCCGAGAACCTGATGATCGTCGATCTGCTGCGCAATGATCTGAGCCGCGTGGCGAAGGCGGGCAGCGTCGCGGTGCCGGCGCTCTTTCATGTAGAGAGCTACCGCACCGTTCATCAGATGATCAGCCGGATCACCGCGCAACTGCGCCCCGATGCGCAGCTCGCCGAGATTTTTGCGGCGCTCTATCCCTGTGGTTCGATCACTGGCGCGCCGAAGCTGCGCGCGATGGAGATTCTGCGCGATCTGGAGCCCTTCCCGCGCGAGGCTTATTGCGGCAGCATCGGCTGGGCGGCACCGGACGGGCGGGCGGATTTCAACGTTGCGATCCGGACATTGATGCTTGAGGACGACGGCCGTGGCGTGCTGAATGTGGGCGGGGGCGTCGTGTGGGACAGCACCGCGCAATCGGAATATGAGGAGGCGCTGTGGAAGAGCCGTTTCGTGCAAGCGTTCCTGACGGAACCCAGCTGATCGAAACCTTTGGCTGGCGTCCGGAGGGGGGCGCGCCACGCTGGCCGCGCCACCGCGCCCGCTTGCTGGCGGCTGCCGCGCGGCTTGGCTTCCCCGCGCCGGAAGCAAAGATTGATCGCGCGGTTGCGGCGATTGCGGGTGGGGGTGCGCTGCGCTGTCGCCTGACGCTGGATGCCCAAGGGCAAGTGGCGTTGACCACCGCGCCAGCGGGCGAATCTCCGCAACAATGGCGTGTTGGCTTGGCCGCGCAGCGGCTTGCCTCCGATGACCCGTGGTTGCAGGTGAAATCGACGCAAAGGCAGCTTTACGATCAGGTGCGGGCGGATTTGCCGGACGGGGTGGACGAGGTGTTGTTCCTCAATGAACGCGACGAGCTGTGCGAGGGCACGATCACCAACCTTTTTGTCGAGCGGGCTGACGGACAGCGGGTGACGCCGCCGCTTTACAGCGGTGTGCTGCCTGGCGTGCTGCGCGAGGCGCTGCTGCAAGATGGCTGGGAGGAAGCGCCGCTGTGTTGTGCGGATCTCGACGCCGCGCGGGCGATCTGGGTCGGCAACAGCCTGCGGGGATTGATCCCAGCGCAGTGGTGCCCGCCCCGCTAGGGGGCCGGAAACCAGTGGTGGTTTGGCGGCGGCTATCGAGAATCGAAAAAGCGGCAATTTCCCTCTTGTTTTCCCCGTGAGCGGAACATAGACACGCCGGCGGAGACGTGGCCGAGTGGTCGAAGGCGCTCCCCTGCTAAGGGAGTAGGCGGGAAACCGTCTCGTGGGTTCGAATCCCATCGTCTCCGCCATTACCCTCAATTGATTGCCGTAGATTTTGTGAGTGCGTGCCGCTCCTAGTTGCTAGACAAGCAATGATGGATCTATTCGCGGCGAGCGCGCATCCTGCGCTTGGCGATGCTTACAGCTTGCTGTGCTCGGCGATGAAGGGATTGGAGCGTTTGGCGCTGTTGCGGTATTGCGCGGGGGACATGTTGTTCGCTTTGGAGAACGCCTCATAGAAGGCCGAGAGCGAGGCAAAGCCGCTGTCGAGGGCGACGGTGGAAACCTTGAGGTTGGTCTCTGTCAGCAGCATGCGCGCATGGGACAGACGCGCGCGCATGAGTTGTTGCTTGATGCTGATACCCATCACCTGCCGGAACAGGTAGCCCGCGCGCGCGGCGGAGAGATTGGCCGCTTTCGCGATATCCTCGACATTGATCGGAATGGTGAAATTGTCAGCGATGAAGCGCAGCATGGACTCGACATGCATCATCGCGTGGGATGTGAGTTCCATTTCGAGAGGGGTGCTGCGGGCGGTCAGGAGGGTTGTCCAGCCTTCCAAAGCGAGGCGGCGCAGGCGGCCTTCGATTTCGGACATATGGAGGCGGCGCCATGCGGCTGACTTCTTGTTTCCCTCATCAAGCAGGCGGTCGAAGAGCATAACATCCATGTCGTCCACCTCAGCCGAGGAGATGACCGCGCCGGAAAGAACGGCGTCCACCAGTTCGGTTGGGAGACCCCAACGGACGAATTGCCCAAGCGAGAGGTAAATGTTGGTGATCTGGCCAACCCCGGTGACGTTTGTCACCCGATGCGGCGCTGCGCCCCAGAAGACAGTGATCCGGTTTCCCAATAGCCGCGCCGGAGCACCGGAAAACGAATAGGTCATTTCGCAGCCTTGTAGGAAATTCACTTCGACCGACGTGTGGTGATGGTAGGGCGTGTCGAAGAGAGCGGGCACATGCCGTTCGATGATAAAATCGTTGGTAGCCGGAACCCGTGTTTGATCCACCTGTTCGGAGAACGGGATAAGATCTGCTGCGTCTTGTGGTTTGCTGGGCATGATCGGTTACTCGATGCTGGGTCGTTCCATTCCATAAATGGTAGAATGAATTTCGCAATCGGTTTCCGGAAATCTTCAGGGGAAAACCGGAAGCTTGCCGTCACGAATCCCCTAGAAGGGTACCCAGTCATAAGTGAGGGCTTTCCATGACAATCGAAAAACGCCTGCTCAGGCGACTGATGGCGCCAGTCGGTATGATCGTGATGGAAAACGGCCATATTACTGAGGCTGGGCTGATCGATGTGGTCCTGCAAGACCCGAAAACCGAGTATAATCAGCGTCTCGTCGATGCTGCGTTCAATGTTTTAGCCGCTTAATCGCGGTGTCTGTTCTGCAAGAGGATTAATCATGCAAGCCAATCCAAAAATTACCTTCATTGGCGCCGGTTCGACGGTTTTCATGAAGAACATTATCGGTGATGTGTTGCAGCGGCCCGCGCTGGCGGGAGCGCATGTGGCGCTGATGGACATCAACGAACAGCGGCTGAAAGAGAGCGAGATCGTCTTTGAAAAGCTCGTTTCTTCGGTCGGTGCTCAGGCGACGCATTCGATTCATACCAATCAGCGCGAGGCGCTTGAGGGCGCTGATTTTGTGGTTGTGGCATTCCAGATCGGCGGGTTTGAGCCTTGCACTGTCACAGATTTCGAGGTGCCGAAGCAGTTTGGTTTGCGCCAGACGATTGCTGACACGCTCGGCATCGGTGGCATCATGCGGGGGCTGCGGACCGTGCCGCATTTGTGGTCGATCTGCAAGGACATGATGGACGTCTGCCCAGAGGCGCTGATGCTGCAATACGTCAACCCGATGGCGATCAACACATGGGCGATTGCCGCGAAATATCCCAAAATCAAGCAAGTGGGCCTGTGCCACTCGGTGCAGCACACGGCGGCGGAACTGGCAAGCGACCTGCAAATTCCGGTCGAGAAGATCCGCTACCTTTCGGCGGGGATCAATCACGTTGCCTATTTCCTCAAGTTCGAGGAGATCATGGAGGATGGCAGTTACCGCGACCTCTATCCCGCGCTGCACAAAGGCTATGCCGATGGCACCTATCCGCGGCCTGAATCAAGCTGGAACCCGCGCTGCCCTAACAAGGTTCGCTACGAGATGATGAAGCGTGTTGGCTATTTTGCCACTGAAAGCTCGGAGCATTTTGCCGAATATGTGCCGTGGTTTATCAAGCGCGACCGCCCCGACTTGATCGAACGGTTTGGCATTCCGCTGGACGAATATCCGAAGCGCTGTGTTGAACAGATTGCTGACTGGAAAACCAAGCTTCAGGAATATCGCGCGGCAGACAAGATCGAGGTGCCGAACTCGGTCGAAAATGCGTCCGAAATCATCAACTCGGTTTGGACCGGCACGCCGAGCGTGATCTACGGCAACATCGCCAACAAGGGCTATATTCCTGCACTGCCGGAAGGCTGCGCGGTGGAGGTGCCGATCCTTGTTGATCGTAACGGCATCCAGCCGACCCGCGTTGAAAACCTGCCGCCGCAGTTGGCAGCAATCATGCGGTCGAACATCAACGTGCAGGAGTTGGTCGTAGAGGCGCTCCTGACTGAGAACCGCGAGCATATCTATCATGCCGCGATGATGGACCCGCATACGGGCGCGGAGCTGGATCTCGACCAGATTTGGGAAATGGTCGACGAGCTGATCGTGAAGCATGGAGACTGGCTCCCTGGCTGGCTGTCCGGCGCGAAAAAGCTGAGGGTTGCGTAACCGAAGCAGGGCGTTCGGTTGCCGCGCGGGTGTTTGCTCGCCGAAGCGGTGTGATCTGACGCCGCCGCGCTGGCTTGTTGGTCAGTAATGACCTTCCTCGCGCATCAGCTTGTCGATCTTGGCTTGGGCATCGCGCAGTGCTTCCTTCGGGCGCTTGTTCCGCAGGAGCATTGTGTGGATTTCGTCCCCCAGAATCGTCACGATCCGGTTCAGCTCGGGCACTGCGGGGCGGGGCCACATTTGCAGCTTTCCCGACCGCGCCATGCGGTCAACGATCGGGATCGTTGGATGTTCATGCGCGACGGAAGGGTCATTGCAAACGCTGAAGCGCGAGCTGACCATGCTGCCGTTTTGAATGTAGAGCTTGGTTGCCTGCGGTGAACTGAGGCCCGAGATCGCACGGCGTACCTCGTCCAGCCGTGCATCGGGGAGGTTTACGGGCGCGCAGAGCATCCAGCCGCCGAGCGGCGCGATCCGCTGATCGGCGTGTTTGTTGGGGTGGAGCGTATAGCCGGTTTGCCGGTAGGCGGGCGATTGGTCGTCGCTTTCATAAAGCTGCGAGATTTGCGTGTAGCAATAGGCCATCGCAGCACGCCCTTCGGCATAGCACAGGGCGCGTTCATACCATGACATTTGCAGCACGGTATCGGGCGAGTATCGGCGCAGTTCCAGTAGGTATTCGGCTGCCTCAATTGCTTCGGGGCTGTTGAGCAGCGGGCGGTTTTGTTCGGGGAGGCGCGGACGGTTGGCGAAACCGCCGCCGCGGGGTGGGAGATCGAGCACGGGTTGGCCAAAGTCGGCCATCAACATCATGAATGTCGTGCCAACTGGCGTCCCGTGTGCGCCGTTCCAGCAGATACCGGCCATGTCAGGCTCGGTGTTGTGCAACTGCTGGGCGACGGACAGCATGTCATCGAGCGTTTCCGGCGGGGTTAGGTTCTGCGTCTCGAAGATGTCCTTTCGGTATATCAACAGCTCCGGCGTGGTTTGGACGGGTAGGCCAAACAGCTCGTTTCCGGCGACGGCGGTGGAGAGTGCTTCGGGGTGGAAGTCCTGAAGGTCAGGAAAGTCAGCGTCATCAAGCCGCCCGATGGGGCGCAAGACGCCACGTTCGATCATTTCGGGCATCCAGCAAAGATCACAGGTGACGATATCGTATTTGGAATGCTGTAGTTCCGTGTTGGACAGAATTTCCTGACGGAGCCGGTCAATGCTGAGGGCGCGGACGTTGATGTCCGTTCCAAAATGGACCTCGAACTGTTTGCGCACGCGTTGCATTGCCATGAAGGCGGGGTCGGCGTGGAGGAGAACCCGCAGATCACCCCTGAGCTTGAGCGTCTCGCCCATCACTTCGAGCGGGGAGATGACGGCATTCGACAGATAAGAAGCCCCAAAGAAGTAGTCTTGCCCGCTTGAGAGCCCGAAAACCGAGCCGACCAGCGATTTGATCCGGCGCGCATAGTCGAGCCATTGTTGCAGCATTTGGGCGCTGGGGTGCAGGGTGAATGTCTTGCCGGTTTTGGTGCGCTGGCGCTTTAGGATCAGGCCTTGATCGACCATTGTCTCGATTGTCCGATGCCCCGTGCCACGCGGCAGGCCGGACCTGTCGATCAGCGAAGAGGGCGTTTCGTAGCGGCCTTCGAAGTGCCCCTTGAGCAGGGGAAGCGCCACGCGAATCTCCCTGAGTCCGTTCTGAAGCCCCAGCGCTGTTTCGGTTTCTGAGACGTATTGCGCGAAGAAATCGACGAACCGCTGGAGTTCCAGTTCCGACATTTCTGTAGGGGGGCGATGTTTCATCTGGAGCTGGCTTTCGCGCTTTCATTCTTACCCCTTTATTCAACGGGGTCCGACAGCCTGTGGGAATACAGAAAAATTCCAAGATGGAATTTTATCTATTCCAGAGTGGACAGAATGCACCTGAGTCCGGTTGGCAGAGACGAGTTAACCTGATCCTCG